>CALDHX010000015.1 GCA_937901525.1 uncultured Bacteroidales bacterium | reverse complement strand
ACTTGCATGTGTTAAGCCTGCCGCTAGCGTTCATCCTGAGCCAGGATCAAACTCTTCATTGTAAAAAAGTTCTTGTTTTTTTTAATTAACGGTTATTGTTTCCTTACTCTAGGTACAAGTGAGTCTATCCTCACTTGTCCGCTACCTTGGTTCCTATTGTTTCAAAGATCATTTCTTTCTCCTTCAACGGCCCTCTACTTCTCTTCTCTAACGCCTCGTTCCGTCCGTTTTGGGATTGCAAAAGTACTACCTTTTTCTTTTCTACCAAACTTTTTATGCTCTTTTTTTTTATATCATTCTCTAACTAACTGATTTTCTGTGAAATTATTTTTTGTGTTTTTTCTGTTGTTTTTATATGGAAATGGTATATTTTTTGTCAAAAATCGCTATTTGTGACTATTTCTCCCTCCTCTTTCGCTTCTTTTAATAGAATAATTAACTCCTTCTGCCTATTCAATACTATCAATAATTGCATAATTTACTATATTTGTAATCATAATAGAGCTAAAACGAGATTTTTTTCTTTGATTTAACAAAATAAAACAAAGAAAAAATCTGAAAAAACAAAGAATTATTTCAAAAAAGCAAAGAAATATTTGAGAATATTGCAAAAAGGAAGATTTTATATTCTTTTCGTGCAGATTGATTTCGCCTTTTTAGAACAAAAAAACTTCCTTTTTCGCATAATCCTATATATGTATATAGAAATAATAAATAATTGATATTTTCTTGATGAATTTATAGCGGATAAGGAATTTTTGTGTTTGGACGCTTACATTATTTTATTCTTAACACTTGTCCTATTTTAATCTTGGAGAGTTGTTTGCCGCTTAGATTGTTTAGTTCTTGTATTTGTTTGATACTAACTCCGTATCTTTTGGCAATTTTAGCTACAGTTTCTCCTTTCTTGACTTTATGGTTTACTATGTGTTGTACAGGTTTTTTACCTGTTGTGTTTTCTTTTATTTCTTCGGCAGTAGGTTGATTAGTGATTGCTTGATTTTCGGAAGAAACTATTGGCGTTTCTGTATTAAAATTGTTCGGTGTTTGTTGTTCTTCGGTTTGTTTTTCTTTTCGGAAGGCTTCTTTTTTGTGTACAGTTAACAAATCGCCTACTCTTAGATATTTTCTTTTACTTGCTTTTTTGTTCCACGATTTTAATTGGTTTACTGTTACTCCATATTTTTTTGCTATTGAGGACCAATTTTCATTTTTACGGATTTTGTGATAGACTATTCTTTCTCTGTATTCTATTTCTCCATTTGCGATTTGACTATTTCTCACTCTACTTTCTCCGAAGTATTCTTCTTTTTTGTAATTAGAGATACTATCTTCTAAACTTATGAAATCACCAATATGTTTTGCTGGTAGTTTTAAACTATAAAGATCCTTACTACCTGGTATTATATCCATTTTATATTGAGGATTCATTTCTCTTAGTTGTTCTATAGATATGTTCATCACTTCTTCTATTTGCTTGAAGTGAATATCTTTACTTAGCATAATTGTATCGGAAATTAATGCTAAAGGTTTTGATAATGGAGCAACTTCTATACCATGTTCTTTGTAGTAAGTCATGGCATAGACTGCTGCTATATATGCAGGAACATAACCTCTAGTTTCTCTTGGTAAATAATCATACATACCCCAAAAGGTATCTTTTCCTGAACGACGAATTGCTTTATTTACATTGCCTGGTCCACAATTGTAAGCAGCTAAAGCTAAGGTCCAATCTCCGTAAATTTTGTAGAGGTCTTTTAAATATCGTGCTGCTGCTTGAGTTGATTTAATTGGATCTCGTCTGTCATCTATTACAGAATTTATTCTTAAATCATATATTTTTCCTGTTGAACGCATAAATTGCCATGGACCTGTTGCCCCTGCTCTTGAAACTGCGAAAGGATTTAAGGCAGATTCTATTATTACTAAATATTTTAGTTCTTCTGGTACGCCTGCTCTATCTAATATATTTTCAAAAATTGGGAAATAATATTTGCTTAAACCTAACATTACTCCTACCTTATCACCTATTTTGTCTATATAATAGATTATATGTGATCGCACCTTTTCATTATATGTCAATTCTATGACAGAAGGGATTCTTCTTAGTCTTTGTTCTATTATACTATCTGGTAAATCAGCTGCTTTAACACGTGGAGTATAAATTTGATTTTGTGCAGAAAATCTTTGTTTTAAAAGTTTTGAGTTTTGTTTTATATAATAGCTATGCAATAAGCTATCATAATTTCTTTCAAATTGGGTAAAAAACTCCATATCATCTGTTTCTTGTGATGATAAAGAGAAACAACTAAGGACTATAATTATTAGGTTTAATATCTTTTTTTTCATACTTTTTCTAAAAAACAGGGTGTAAAATTACAAAAAAAAGAGATATAAGAAAGAATTACTGCTTATTTTATGCAATATTAGTTGTATTTAGAGTGTTTTTTCTCGAAAGATTTTGTACTTTTGTAGCTTAATAGAGTTTAGTTTTTAATCTTAAAAAGTAATATTATGAAAATAGTAATTCCTATGGCGGGTATGGGAAAAAGATTACGTCCTCATACATTAGTTACGCCAAAACCTTTGATTGAATTGGCAGGTAAGCCAATCGTTCAACACTTGTGCGAAGACATTAGAACGGTCGTTGGAGAAGAAATAGAAGAAATAGGTTTCATTATTGGAGATTTTGGAAAAGATGTTGAGAATAATTTGTTGAATATTGCTAAACAACTTGGCACAATAGGCAAAATTTATTATCAAAAGGAGCCTCTTGGCACTGCTCATGCTATTCTTTGTGCAAAGGAAAGCCTTTCTGGAAAGGTTACTGTGGCTTTTGCTGACACTTTATTTGATGCTGGTTTTACTTTGGAGACTAAGGAAGATGGAATTATCTGGACTCACAAAGTAGAAGACCCAAGTGCGTTTGGAGTTGTCAAAAAGAACGCAGATCAAACTATTTGTGGATTTGTGGAAAAACCAAAAGAATTTGTAAGTAATGAAGCAATAATTGGCATTTATTATTTCAAAGATGGAGAAAACTTAAAAAATGAACTCCAATTCTTAATTGATAATAATATTACTAAGGGAGGAGAATATCAACTTACAGATGCACTTCAAAATATGCTTGATAAGGGATTGAAGTTTAAAACAAACGATGTAAAAGAATGGTTAGACTGTGGTAATCCTGCTGCAACGGTTGAAACTTGTGGAAGGGTGTTAGAATTAAAGTCTGCTAAGAATGGTATTTATGAATTATCAGAAGAATTATTGAATGAATATGTTATAACTGACAACACTTTGATTATTCGACCTGTTTATATAGGAAAAGGTGCTGAAATTAAAAATTGCATTATTGGACCAAGAGTAAGTATTGGAGAAAATTGTAAGATAAGCAATTCTTGCATAAAAGACAGCATGGTAGGAAAAGAAACGGTAATAGAAAACGCAATTTTAAAGGATAGCATGATAGGTTCTTTTGCAAAAATCGAAAATAAAGAACAAGCATTAAACTTAGGAGATTATAGTTGTATAAATTAATTAATAACATGAGAAATAGCGGCATCTTTTTAATTTTATTGTCTATATTTATTTGTCTATCTGCTTGTAAGAGTCAACAGAAAGCTATCTTACAACCAAATGATAATGACATAAAAATGGCTCAAATGATTATTGATGCCGCTATTGAACGTGAAATTGGTAATATAGAGAAATCTTGTGAAATATATGAGAGCATTTTAAAAATAAACCCTGAAAATGCTCTTGCTTATTATCAATTAGCTGCAATTAATTATGAACAAAGAAATATTGCAAAAGCCATTGAATATAATGTTAAAGCAGTGGAATTAGACAAGAAAAACCATTGGTATCGCTGTCAACTAGCCGAAATATATATTCAAACCAAACAACACGAAAAAGCTGCTGAGCAATATAAAGCAATAGTTGAATTACAACCGAAGGTAACGGAATATTATATGGAATTAGCAAGTATTTACATTGATGCAAATATGTATGATAAGGCCATAGAAGTAATAAACTTATTGGAAAAAAGACAAGGAATAAATGAATATTGCTCTATGTTTAAATACAAAGTATATAAACAACTGGAAAAACCAGAAAAGGCTATTAAAGAAATAGAAAAGCTTAGCAAAGAATATCCAAGCAATGTTTCTTATTTATCTATTTTAGCTCAAAACTATCTTTCAAAAGAAAATCTTCCGAAAGCCTTAGAATTTATGAAAGAAATTGAAAAGATTGATTCTTCAAATATTGAAAATATAGTTGCTTTAATGGAGTTTTATTACAAAAAAGACGATACATCTTTAACTGAAACTTATATTGACAAACTATGCAGAAGCACTGAAATGAATTTTGAAGAAAAGAATCAATTAATTCTTGGCCTTTATAAAGCAAAAGTAGATGAAGACATAGAAACTCTAAGAAATTACATAAAACATTTAGAGTCTATGTCAAATATGTATCCAGAAGAAGGACGTTTATGGCAGTTTCTTTCTATTGGATATATGAGAACATTTCGTATGGACGAAGCATATCAAGCCTGTAAAAAAGCCATAGAGTATGGAGTAAAAGATTTGGATTTATATAAGAGATATATAATTCTCCAACAAGTTAGAGTAGAAGATGATGAAGAAAGAATAAAAACTTGTGATGATGCAATAAAACTTTACCCAAGAGAATGTATTTTTTATATTGTTAAAGGATATTCCTTAGTAAACTTAAAAGAATATGAAAAAGCCATTGAAACGTTAGAAAAAGGCTTGAAATACGCAAAGCAACAAAGTGATTACATAGATATTTATTCCAATTTAGCCGAAGCATATTATAGAACAGAAAACAAAGATAAGGCTTTTGAGTATTTTGAAAAAGCCTTAAAAAAAGATGCTAATAACCTAATGATTTTAAATAATTACGCATACTATCTATGTTTAGAAAACCAAGACCTTGACAAAGCAGAAAAAATGTCAAAACGAACTTATGATGATCAATCACATAACATAACTTTTGCTGACACTTACGCTTGGATTCTTCATACAAAAGGCGAACACATGAAAGCAAAAGAAGTTTTAGATAAGTTTTTAGACAACAAAAATGAATGGAGCGAAACAGTAAGTAATCATTATCAAGAAATTTTAGAAGCTATAAAATAACCTCATCATCTACTGTTATTATTCTTGTTTTATTTTCTTTTACCTCTATTTTTATTTCTGTCATATTTTCTGGCAATAACGGGAGAATATTTTCACACCATTCCATAAAACAATAATTGCCACTATCAATATAATCATCAAAACCTATATCAACAGCCTCTTGTAGATTTTTTATCCTATAAAAATCGAAATGATAAATAGTGCCTGCCTTTTCTGAATAATATTCATTTACTATTGCGAAAGTTGGCGAACAAACATTGTCCTCTACTTCTAAAACCTTACACAAAGATTTTGTAAGTGTAGTTTTCCCTGCCCCCATTTGCCCATTCAAAGAAAAATGTCTTGCATTTGGGAAATCGTTTAGTATTTCTGATGCAACTCTATCAATAGAATCTAAATCTTTTAGTATGTATTGTTTTTTCATTTTATTCTTATTTATTTGTCAATTTTATGAAAGGAATCATTACCTCTTCCATAGAAATTCCTCCATGCTGAAAAGTATTCATATAATATTGCACATAATGATTATAATTCGTAGGATAAGCGAAGAAATCATTTGCACGAGCAAAAATATATGGAGAAGAAACGTGAAGTCGTGGCAAGAAAATATCCTCAGGATTTTTAACATCAAACACTTCCTTAGGATTATAATCCATCAATTTACCTACTTTATATCTTAAATTAACAGAAGCATCTTTTGTAGAACGAATCTTAACCGGATTATTAATCTTAACCGAGCCATGATCAGTTGTAATGAAGATATTTACTTTCTTATTACTTAAATATTTTATCACATCTAATAACGGAGAATGTTCAAACCAAGTTTTAGTTACACTTCTGTACGCTTTTTCATCATCTGCCAATTCTCTTACTAATACAGATTCTGTTCGAGCATGAGAAAGCATATCTATAAAGTTATAAACTATGATATTTAATTTGTTTTGCAAAAGATTTGGTAAATTATCTATCATTCTTTTACCATAAGTCGCATTCAAAACCTTATGATAAGAAGTCTTTATATTAATATTATGTCTTGCAAGATGTTTTTGAAAGAAAATATATTCATTTTGATTTTTCAAGCCCTCTTCATCTTCATCTATCCACAAATTTGGATAAGTCTTTTTAATCTCCGAAGGCATCAAGCCAGACAATAACGCATTACGAGCATACTGAGTTGTAGTAGGAATTATACTATAATAAATATCCTCATTCTCTACTCTGAAATATTGTTCTATATCAGTTTGCAATACTTTCCATTGATCAAAACGGAAGTTATCTATTATGATTAAGAAATTAGATTTTTCATCTTCATTTTTTAATGTAGGAAATAATTTTTCCTTTAATAAAGTATGAGAAAGCAAAGGATTATTCTCCTTTTTCTTTGTAATCCAATCGATATAGTTTTGTTGATAATATTTTGAAAACAAATTATTAGCCTCTTGCTTTTGTTGTTTCAAAATATCAAACAACCCAACATCATTTGAGTCTGCAAGATTCAACTCCCAATACACTATCTTTTTATAAAGCTCAATCCATTCGTCCCAATCCAAACGATCCATCAACCTCATTCCAATTTGACGAAACTCTTGCTGATAACTAATTGTTGATTTCTCACTCACAAGACGTTTTGTATCCAAATGCTTTTTCAAAGTCAAAAGAATTTGATTTGGATTGACTGGTTTAATAAGATAATCCGAAATCTTTGAACCAATAGCCTGTTCCATAATTTGTTCCTCCTCACTCTTTGTAATCATTATTATAGGAAGAGCAGGATAACGCTCCTTTATAATATTAAGAACCTCCAAACCACTAAGTCCAGGCATATTTTCATCTAAGAAAACAATATCTATTTTCTCCTCTGCCAATATATCCAAAGCCTCATTGCCATCAATAGCAAGAGAAAAAGCATATCCCTTTGTTTCAAGGAACAAAACATAAGGCTTTAACAAATCTTTTTCGTCATCTACCCAAAGAATCTTTACCATATCTAATAAATTACAATATGTGAGTAGAACGTTATTTTATAGAAAAATGTTATAAAACAAACAAGAAAAAACTATTTAAGGAACTCAACTATTCTTTGCTCATCTATATTGATTGATTTATACAAATCAACAACCTTTCCGTTTTCCATTAAGACAATAATAGGTTGTCTTCCTTTCGTTGCAGCAAGAAATGCCAAAGGAGGAACCTTACCTGTTGGCAACAACTCAGCACCAGTCTCCTTATAAAACAAATCCATATTTTCTTTCTTACCCCAAAACAAAACAACAAACTTATCTTTATTTAAATCATGACGCTTAATCATTACATCAAGTTTAATTGCTGTTCGTTTACAATGCTTACAAGCAGTAGAATAAAGACAAAGCACTTTCTTACCCTCGGTTATCTTCAAATCTTTAACCTCATCTAAAACAATAAGCTTATTAAAGACTTCCATATCCAACTCTATCTGCTTTCCATAAAGCTTATGCACAATCATATCCGGCGGACGCACAATAAAAGCCGTTGCAAGCGGAGCTATCATACAAGCAATCAATATATATTTTGCATACTTTGTTTGCCAACCCTTTTCAAAGAATAAACCAATAGAAAGAACTAAAAGAATTAGATTCTTAACTATCGTTTGAGAATCCGACAATATGAGAACATCACCAAAACAATGACAATTCTCCGAATCGACCTCAAAGAAATAAGGTTTTAATAAAACATAAATAGTAAAAATACCAAGACTACCAACCGTTAGCCAACGAGACAATTTAGGATAAATGCCAAAAACAAGCATCAATCCCAAACAAGCCTCACAAGCAATAAGTATTCTTGTTACAAAATTAGTCAGATTCCAAGAAAACAACTCATGTTCAAAAACGAACATATCAAAAGCCTCTATTGAAACATACTTTGTAACAGCAGAAGCAATAAAAACAATACCTATAAGTATCCTTACAGCTATTAAACCTATTTTCTTGAAATCCATAACGAACTAAATTTCTACACAAACAAAAGGACTATCTCCAATTTCTGCTTTTGTTAGATCAAAAACTATATCTGAACAACTTCCTGTCCAATCATAATATTGATAAACACCTTCTCCATAAGAGCATTCGCAATCAGAAGTTTCAGAACAAGCAGTAAAAAATGCACAACCCATTACAAAAGAAAGTGCTACTAAAATCTTTTTCATTTCCAATTTCATTTTTATTCAAAAAAAGGAATACCCAATAAGGGCATTCCTTTATAAATCCTTTAACTTTTGATTAGCGTTCTACGCAGCTTAAAGTTAATCCAAGTTCAGCTGCATCAGCCCATTCTTCAGGTAGAGTTACATCTTCCCAAGTAGCTTCTTCACAAGGTTTTTCAAATTCTACTATTGTAGCTGCTTCTTCAGTGAAGATATCTACAGAAACCATATCAGCTGATATTGTACAATCACAATCTGATTTAGGTGTGCAAGCTGCGAAAGCTAAGAAAGCTCCCATTAAAACTAATACTTTTTTCATAGCGCAATTAATTTTTTATTTTTTATTAAAATGTCTTACTCTTTTTTATAGGATTTTCAGTTCCTCCTTGTAAGGCCTATAGCCTTATTGTTGGCAAAGTTAAAAAAAGATATTTAACCAACAAAATTTTACAAAGAAAAAATAAAAAAAAGCAAAGAAAAAAAAATTTTTTTCTTTGCTTTTTTTTATTTTTTCTTTGATTTTTAGAACTGATACATCAAGCCTATATTTAGGTAATGATGATATTGTGCATTACTTATTTTTATATCATAGTCAAAAACCTCATACTCACCAGGTTTTATGCTAAATATAGAATAATTATATGTAGCATTTACTGCAAAATGTTTTGAGAAATGATAGCTTAATCCTCCTGAAACAAGCATATTAAAAGCTCTGAATTTCTCATCTTCTAAACTTTCAATTCCCGCCGGAGTTTTTTCGTTACTATATATTAGAACCGATGGGATTAATCCTGCTTTTAAATTGATTTTATCAGTAAATCTATATCCTGCGTATATTCCCCAATCAATGTAATTAGCACTTATTTCCAATTGATCAAAATTTACGTTTTTACTACTTGCAACCTTACTTCCTTTCATTGTAAAGGATAGATCAGTATAAAGGAAAACGTCTTTTGTTATATCTCTTGTTACAAAACAACCTGCTGTTAGTCCTATTTTATTGTAACCTGTCATTCCATCTCCATCAACTTGTGAAGGAACTATTCCAAATTGCAATCCAAAGTTAAAATCTTGTGCATTCACACCAAAAGGCATCGCCAAGATAACTAAAAGAAAAATATAAATTACTTGCTTTTTCATAAGGTTATAATAAGAATGGGTTATGTGTTTTTTCGTAATCTACTGTTGAATAAGGGCCATGACCTGGATACACTTTGGTTTCTTCTGGTAGAGTGAGTATTTTCTCTTTTATGTTAGAGAGTAGTTGGTCTAAATCTCCTGTTGGAAGATCCGTTCTGCCAATTGATTGTGCGAAAAGAGCATCTCCTGTGATTATATACTTCTCTTTTGCATTGTAATAACTTAAACTTCCAATACAATGACCTGCTGTGTCAAGACATTCTATCTTACTATTTCCAAATTCAATAACATCGCCAGGCATTATGGTCTTTATCTCTACGTTTTCAAAATCTCCAAGTTCAAATCCCATCATTGAGGCTTGACTTTCGGCTGTTTGAAACATTTTTACAGCATCTATGCTCATTGTTATTGGCAAAGAAAATTGTTTGTAAGCAAATGCTGAGCCACAAAGATGATCTACGTGAGGATGAGTAAGCAATATGTGTTTTACTTTTAAGGAATGTTGTTCTATAAAGTTGATTATTTCTCTTTCTTGTAAGGCTCCTTGCGAGCAAACATCAACTAAAACACATTCTTTTGTTTCATCAAATAATACGTAACTATTTACTTCAAAGTGATTTTGTGGTATAATTTCTATCATTTTTTTTATTCCTCCATTGTTTTTGCGTTATTCCAAATTGTTTCCATTTCTTCAAGCGTCATTTCTTGAAGTTTTTTATTTTGTTCTTGTGCTATTTGTTCTATGTATTGAAATCGTTTTATGAATTTACGGTTTGTTTTTTCTAAGGCGTGCTCTGGTTTTATTTTTAGAAAACGTGCATAATTTATTAGTGCAAAAAGTACGTCTCCAAACTCTTCTTCTATTTTTTCTTGTGAGTTTTTATTTTTTACCTCTTCTTCTAATTCTTGTAATTCTTCTTGTACTTTGTCCCAAACCTGAGAAGGCTCATTCCAATCAAAGCCTACACCTGCTGCTTTTTCTTGTAATCTATATGCTTTTATTAAAGAATCCAATGCTTTTGGGACTCCTGAAAATACAGATTCTCTTCCTTCCGTCATTTTTATTTGTTCCCAAGTTTTTTTAACGTCTTCTGCATTTTCTACTTTTACTTCTCCATAAATATGAGGGTGTCGTCTTATTAGTTTCTCACATAGGGAATCTATTACTGCTTTTATGTCAAATTCTCCTTGCTCGCTACCAATTTTTGAATAGAAAACAACATGTAAAAGCAAGTCTCCAAGTTCTTTTTTTATTTCTTGTTTGTCGTCATCTTCTATTGCTTGGGCTAATTCATAGACTTCTTCTATTGTGTTGGATTTTAAACTTAGATTTGTTTGTTTTTTATCCCATGGACACTTTTCTCTAAGTTCGTCCATTATGGTTAGTAGTTTTGAAAAACTCGCTTGTGCTTCTTTGTGTTTGTTTTCTTCCATTTTTCTTATTCCCAATTATTGGCTATTCTTACGATTTCTTCTACGTTTTGGTCGTTCATACATTTGAAGTGCTTTTTAGGACATTGTTTATGACCTAATTTGCTACATGGACGACACGATAAATTTTTTATTTCAAAGTTATAGGTTTGAGCTTGTGAGTTTTCTGCTCGGTAAGGATACATTCCAAAATCCATAACGGTATTTCCCCAAAGACAAATTATGTTTTTATCCAAAGCAGAGGCTATATGCATTAGCCCAGTGTCTGCTGTAATTACTCCAAGTGAATTTTTTATTAAGGCACTGCTTTGATTGATGTTATAAGCTCCACATCCATTAAAAACTTTTGAACCAGTTTCTTTTTCAATCTTATATGCTTTTGCGTAATCTGTTTTATCGCCTAAAAGGATTATTGGTTTTTCTAATCCTTTGCATATTTGAGCCAAAAGATTCAACGGCATTTGTTTTGTAAAATGCTTGCTCCCTACAACAACTGCAATATATCCATTGTGAAAGTCTAACGGCAGGGCATCAGGTGATACAAAATCTTCTTCTTGTAAAAAGAAATCTAACCCTTTCTTATCATTTATTACTCCTAATTTACTTGTGGCTTCAAAATATCTATCTACAATATGAATGTTTGGAAGTTTATTGATTTTGAAGTTTACAAGTAGGAATTTTTTTAAATTTAATTTTGGAAAGGCTTTGCTTTTCACTCCAAGCATAGCCTTAATTTTTAACGTACGAAGGTTATTGTGTAAATCGACAATATAATCAAATTTGTTGCTTCTTAGTTTTTTTAGCAAATCTGCATCTTCTAACAAATGTATTTTATCAATATATTTGTTGTTTTGCAGGAGAGAATAGTTTGTTTTTTTTGTTAAGTAATGTATTTCTACGTTTTTTAACTGCTGTTTTAACGCTCTGACAATAGGAGTTGTTAAAACAATATCTCCTATTGAAGAAAATCTTATTACTAATATCTTATAACTTTCCATTTTATCCAACACTATTGTCTAAACTTATGGATAATAATTTTTGTGCTTCAACTGCAAACTCCATAGGCAATTTATTCAAAACTTCTTTCGCATATCCGTTTACTATAAGCCCTATTGCTCCTTCTTGACTTATGCCTCGTTGACGACAATAGAATAATTGGTCTTCTGAAATCTTTGAGGTAGTTGCTTCGTGTTCTACTATTGAGGAATGATTATCAACTTTTATGTAAGGAAATGTGTGTGCTCCACAAGTATCTGTTAGCAATAAAGAATCACATTGTGAATAATTTCTTGAATTTTCTGCTAATCTGTTTACCTTTACTAAACCTCGATATGAGTTTTGGCTTTTCCCACTTGATATTCCTTTGCTTATAATTGTACTTTTAGTATTTCGTCCTACATGAACCATCTTTGTGCCTGTGTCTGCTTGCTGATGATTGTTTGTTACTGCAACAGAATAAAATTCTCCTACGGAATTATCTCCTAATAATACACATGAAGGATATTTCCAAGTGATTGCAGAACCTGTTTCTACTTGTGTCCAAGATAGTTTAGAGTTATTTCCTTTGCACATTCCTCTTTTGGTAACGAAATTATAGATTCCTCCTTTTCCATCTTTATCTCCTGGATACCAATTTTGAACTGTTGAGTATTTTACTTCGGCATCTTTCATTACTACAATCTCTACAATAGCTGCGTGCAGTTGATTTTCATCTCTTTGTGGAGCTGAACAGCCTTCCATGTAGGAAACGTAAGAGCCTTCATCAGCTACAATCAATGTTCTCTCGAATTGTCCCGAGCCAGCGGCGTTTATTCTAAAATAAGTCGAAAGTTCCATTGGACAATGTACGCCCTTTGGAATATAACAGAAAGAACCATCAGAGAAAACGGCTGAATTAAGTGCGGCAAAGTAATTATCTCCTATTGGAACAACACTTGCTAAGTATTGTTTTACTAAATCGGGGTGATTTTTAACAGCTTCACTAAACGAACAAAAAATAACTCCTGCTTTACTCAACGTATCGTGAAAAGTTGTCTTAACCGACACCGAGTCCATCACAGCATCAACGGCTACACCTGTTAATCTTTTTTGTTCATCAAGTGAAATTCCAAGTTTATTAAAGGTTTCCAAAAGTTCAGGATCAACTTCGTCAAGACTTGCTAATTCTTTTTTCTTCTTAGGTGCTGCATAGTAAATAATATCTTGATAATCTATTGGTGGAATATTAAGATGTGCCCAATCAGGTTGCTTCATAGTAATGAATTTCCTATAAGCCTTTAATCGAAACTCTAAAAGCCATTCGGGTTCTTGCTTTACCTTAGATATATGACGAATAATATTTTCGTTTAATCCTTTTTCAATAAATTCAGTCTCAATATCGGTAACAAAACCATATTTATAGTCGTTATTTGTTACGTCTTCTATTATATTCTTATCTTTATCCATACTACAAAAGTACTACTTTTGATTTATTTTGCAAATATAAGAAAACTTTATTTCCTAAGAAAATATTTAACAAAGGTAAACGTTTCTTAGAAAACTGCGTAAAAAAGAATATTATGGAACACAACGGAATAAATACTCTTCTAAATAGAAGAACAATCAGAAAATACAGTGATAAGGCAATTGAAAAAGAAACTCTTGACACCATTTTGCAAGCAGGAGTTAGAGCCTCAAACTGTGGAAATATGCAAATATACAGCATAATTGTTACTCAAAATCAAGAAAACAAAGAAGCACTTTGCAAACTTCATTTTAATCAACCTATGGTCAAAGACGCATCTGTTGTTTTGACTGTTTGTGCAGATGTAAATCGTTTTCACAAATATTGTGAGCAAAGAAATGCACCTAAAAGTTATGATAATTTTTTGTGGTTGAATGTTTCAACAATAGATGCTACTATTTGCACACAAGCAATGGTGAATGCAGCAGAAGAATTAGGCATAGGGGCTTGTTATATTGGCACAGTAAACTATCAAGCCAAAGAAATAGCAGAATTATTGCATCTTCCAAAAGGTGTTGTGCCTGTTACCACGATTACTTTGGGTTATCCAGCAGAGAATCCTCCTTTGACAGAAAGATTACCTTTGGAGGCAGTTGTTCATTACGAAGAATACGAAGATTATAATAAAGAAAAAATTGAACAACTCTATGAATCATTTGAACAACTCCCTCAAATAAAAAAATATATTGCAGAATCAAAACAAGAAAACCTTGCACAAGTATTCACTAACGTAAGATACTCAAAAAAAGATGCTGAATACTTTTCTCAAAAGTACAAGGATTTCTTAAAAGAACAAGAAATGATTTAATCACATTAAATATTTAGGATTTAAAAATGAAAGCAAGAGTAAGTATAATAATGGGGTCAACTTCGGATTTACCTATTATGGAAAATGCAGCGAAGTTTTTTGAACAAATGGAAATACCTTTTGAAATCAATGCTTTGTCTGCACATCGTACCCCAAAAGAAGTAGAAGAATTTGCAACTAATGCTCACAAAAGAGGCATTGAAGTAATAATAGCAGCAGCAGGAATGGCGGCTCATTTACCAGGAGTAATCGCAGCAATGACACCATTGCCTGTTATAGGTGTTCCAATTAAAGCTTCATTAGAGGGAATGGACGCCGCACTTGCAATGATGCAAATGCCTCCTGGAATACCTGTTGCAACGGTTGCAATAAATGGTGCATTAAATGCAGCAATCTTAGCACTACAAATACTTTCTACAGCAGACGATGAACTAAAAAAGAAAATGATTGACTACAAAGAAAGTCTAAAAGAAAAAATCGTAAAAGCAAATAAAGAACTTGACAACCTATCTTACAAATATAAGGTATGATAATAATAGGAATAACAGGCACAATAGGAGCTGGAAAGGGTACTATTGTAGAATTGTTAATCAAAAAAGGGTTTAAACATTATTCGGTAAGAGATTTCCTTGTTGAAGAAATCAAAAAACGTGGTTTAGAAATAAATCGCGACACGATGACTTCAACTGCAAATTCTCTAAGAGAAGAATTTGGAAACGATTACATAATAAAAACTATTCTAAACACAGCAATAGCAAACGGAGATGATTGTGTGATAGAAAGTATTCGCAATGATAAGGAAATAGAACTATTAAGAAACATTCATAATTTCTATTTGTTTTCAGTAGATGCCGATATAAAAACACGCTATCAAAGAATTTCTCTTAGAAAGAGTGCAACCGACAATGTAAGTTTTGAAACCTTTGTTGAGAATGAAAAACGTGAAATGCAATCTGACAACAATAATAGTCAAAATATTGCAATTTGTATGCAGAAAGCAGATTACACTTTCAACAATGACCAAGATGTAGAATCGCTCTCAAAGCAAGTGGAAGATGTTTTAAAACAAATGGAAAAATTTAAAAGACCTTCTTGGGACGAATACTTCATGGATTTGGCTAATGCAGCAGCAAAAAGAGCAACTTGTGATAGAGGCAGAAGCGGTTGCGTGATTGTAAAAGATAAACAAGTGCTTGTAACAGGTTATGTAGGAGCTCCAAAAGGATTACCACATTGTGATGATGTCGGACACTTGTTTAAGCAAATGATTAATGAAGATGGAAGCATTAGTAATCATTGTGTGAGAACCGTTCATGCAGAACAAAATGCAATTTGTCAAGCTGCAAGAAGAGGAATTGCACTTGACGGGGCTACTCTTTATTGTAAGATGACTCCTTGTCGCACTTGTGCAATGATGATAATAAATTGCGGAATCAAAAGAGTGGTTTGTCAAATGAAATACCACGCAGGAAAAGATTCAGAACAAATGTTTGCACAAGCAGGCGTAGAATTAGACTTTTTTTATGATGAAGTATTAAAATACGACAAACAATAAGAAAAATAAAACAAAGAGATAATGGATTTTCTTATTAAGATAATGGATTACCATAAAGAGAAAATCCATTATCTCTTTATGGTAATTTGTCTTTTCTTTTAAGGAACGGGATCATATCCACTTCCTCCCCAAGGATGACAACGAAGTATTCTGCGAATTGCTAAATAAAGTCCTTTAAACGGCCCATACTTTTTTATAGCCTCTATTGCATATTGTGAACATGTAGGAGTAAATCTACAAGATGGCGGTTTTAGGGGTGAAATCGCTACTTGATAAAATCTTATCAAAGCCAAAAATATAAAAGAAAAAACTTTCTTAATCGTTTTCACTAAATATCTTTTTTTCTATTGTAGAAAGAATTTCTTTAACCTTTTGTTCGGTTAAGGAATAATTCGGCATGTTTTTTGAAACTAAGGCAATGCTGATAAATAATTGAGAAGAAGAATTTTTTATCTTTTCTTGAAGAGAATGTTTGTTTAATCTGTAAGCTTCTCTTAAAAGTCTTTTTGCACGATTACGATTAACTGCTAATTTTTGATAGCGTTTTGGAGCAGTAATCAATACGGATAGTTTAGAATTATTTTCTGTTTGTTCTCCATTGTGAATAAATCTAACGCTAAAAGGATAAGCCATAAACTTATCTCCCTTAGCGTATAGATTTTCTATTTGTTTGACGTTATTTAGTCTTTCTCCCTTAGGGAAATTATTCATCTTGTGTTTTAGATGTTTTCTTTGTGGTTGTTGTTTTTGAAGCAGTAGTTTTAGTGGTTGAGGTTTTCTTTGTTGTAGTTGCTTTTTTAGTGGTAGTAGTTTTAGTTGTTGTTGATTTTTTTCTCGTTTTAAATTCTGCATCTATTGCGGCCATCCATTCTTTTCTTTCTTCCATAGTTAAAGACAAGAATTTATCTATCGCCATTATCATTGAAGGAGCTTCTTTTGTAGGAGCAGGAATATAGGTTTTAAGTTTTGCGGATTTTAATGCTGTTTGAGTTGTAGTTCCGAAGGCTGCAATGAAAATATCCTCAGAGGTAATGTCTGGAAAACTTTGAACAAAAGACTTAACTCCAATAGGAGAAAACATAGCTATCATATCGAATTTCTTAATATCTATATTAGTCAAATCTTTTGTTTCAGAGCGATACATTATCGCCTTTGTATAAGAAATTTTTGCAGCATCTAACATTTTAAAATATTCTATCGTAGCATCTTCTGCACAAGGAATGATAAATTTTTCTTCTTTATGCTTTACTATTACCTCTACCAAATCTTTAAATGTAAGCTTTCCATAGAATATTTTACGTTTACGATATTGAACATAGTTTTGCATATAATTAGCTACTGCTTCTGTTATGCAAAAATACTTCATTGATTCAGGAATATTTAATCTCAATTCTTTTGCCAAGCGGAAATAATTATCAACTGATAATTTACTTGTGAAAATAACTGCACTATAATCTAAAAGAGAGATTTTATAATCTCTAAACTCTCTGTTACTAATACCTACTACATCAAAAAACTTGTAAAAGGTAAATTCAACTTCGTATTTGCTTGATAACGCTTTGTATTGATTCTTCAACAAATCTGTTGGCTCAGGTTGAGAAATTAGAATGTTTTTAATTGTTCTTTCTGTCATAAATATTTTCGCTATTTTGCTTAAAAAATCCACCTATAAACTAACAACAAGGGTAGGATTTCGAGGGTGCAAAGATACGAAAAAAGATAGATATTGAAAAATTTATGGAATTTTATAATAATATAAAGCCCTCTAAACGCTCTAATAACAGAGATTAAAGCAAATAATGAGAAAGAAATTATCAATAATATAAGTCTATATGATTCAGATGTAAACAATGAAACGAAAACAGGTAAAATTATCAATACAGAGTTAAAACCCATATAAACTAAAAGATTGTTTATATATGTATTCACTTGATGATTACATCTAAATAGTAAGCCAAAAAACTTAATCAATAATATTTTAACTATGATAAAAACAACTATTGCAACTAATAAAAAAAGATAAGATTTAATATGTCCAAATTGTTCTATTTCTATCGGAAACCAATTTATCAAAGCAGAATAAAGCAATAAAGCCGTAATTGGGAAAAATAAGAAAGAAGCAATTAAAACAAGTGGATTAGTTGATTTATTTAATACTTCAAAGGATTTTAATGACAAAGATGCATGAATTATTTCAAAAGATCTAAGACGAAAAAATCTAAATCCTATTGCCAAAACAAGAAAGAATAAAACTATTATTGAAAAAGTCCAAGTTTGCGTATATTGCAAATCTGTTTTTTGATGAAGTTTTAATGGCTTTTGTAAATAGTAAGTTTTTTCTTGTAATAAGCTTTCCTCTAAAATTGGTTTTGGTAAAACTTTATTAAGAGTCTGAGTAGTATATTCCATAAAGCCATAATCCATATCGGCATCTGAACAAGCTACTGTGGAATCCTTAAATATATAAATAGGATACACAGTATCTAATTCTACTTTCTTAGGTGATGCCGATATAGATAGACTATCTTGCATTTAACTACTTTGTTATTACTATTTTTTTAGACAATGTGATATTGCCTTCTGTTACATTCAAATTGTAAACACCACTTTCCAATCCAGTAAGGTCTATTTCAACTTGATTAGAAGAAGTATTTTCATAATATCTAACCCTTCCGTTAACATCTGTTATAGTAATTTGATTTTCTCCATTAAGATTACTCAACACCACATAGTCTTTTGCAGGATTAGGATAAATATTAAGATTAGATAATAACATTTCATCTTCCAATCCCACGCAATAAGCTCTATTAGGTAATTTAACATCATCTATTCTCACACAATCCTCTCCACTTGAAGAAGAATAATCCTTACTATATTCCCATTTTAAAATATGTTCTCCTGCTGTTAGAGTATATTTTTTGTATTTCCATTCTGCACTGCTTGTTCCTGAATCTTTAAATTTTTGACTTCCATCAATATAGAAACGGAAAAAGTCATAATTATTTTCAGAAGAAACTTTATAATGGAAAGAAATAGAATCTCTTATCATATTATTCACTCTAATTGTAAGAGTAGTTATTCCATCATGGTCAATATTAGCAGAACGAGCAGAGAATGTTCCTGTATTTGAAGTAGTAGAATCTATAATCCAAGGATTAGAAGAATCCATTTCCCAATCAACAGAAGTAAAATCACCACTTTCAAACGATTCTATTTGAGTAGAAAGGTCTATTACGTATGACTTTGAAATCATATAATGACCACAAGCATAATCCAAAGTAAAGAATAAAGAATCTTGTTGAGCGAATACAGAATCATCAACATTCATTGTGAAAGAAACTTCCGTTTCATTTTGCGATGCCAAAGTAGGAACTTCAACAGAAGTTGTATTCAAAGTAACCCAATCAGATATTTCCATAATACTTAATGTTCCCTCTTCAACCTCAACACTTCCTTTATTACTTAAAGACACTCTAAGAAGTTTTCCACTTGTAACATCTGAAATCTTTATTGATTCAATTGCCAATTTTGGAGCTGCAACTTTTTTTGATATGTCTTTTGTTTTTGAATAATTAGTTCCTGTTACATTTGCAGTAAAGGAAACATTAGTCCCTTCAAACAAACCATCGTTTACTTTTATTTTCAATGTATTTGTTGATTGCATTTCTGAATTTGCTGCAATATTTCCAAAATTTTGTGTAGCTACAATAATATTTGAATTATTTGCATTATTCAATGCAATATTAGTATTTGCCAATGGTTGATTTCCAACATTCTTTGCAACAAAATTCAAGTAATATTCTTTTGACGGAGTAAGTTTCGTAACCTCTTGCATTGATTCTACATCAATAAACTTTATATCTTTAAGCGTTATGAAAGCTTCCTCGCTTGGAGAAACAAGAATTGAATCAATTTTAGTTTTATAGAATTGATTTGTCAAAACAACTTTAATATATGAGACATCATTTATTGGTTCAAAATTTATAGTTACTACACCATCACTATTTGCTTGTGCAGCTCCTAACAATTCTCCCTCCAAAGACAAACCTACATATGTATATGCAGGAAGATCGTCAATAGTTAATTCATTTTCTCCTAAACTTAGAATTTCTGGTAAATCAGCATTAAATTCTAATCCTTCACCTATGTGTGGTATAAGCGTAGGATCTCCAAGTAAAGTATATATTTCCCAATAATATTCAGAAAGAGAAGAGCCTGATGTTTCAACTGCTAAATTTCCTGCAATCATTAATTCCCCAGCACTCACATAACATTCTCCAAAATCCTCTCCGTGAGTATGGAAAAATCTATCGTAACTTCCTAATTTGTTACTATTGTAAGATGGATTCAAAGTAACACTCTTTGCTCCAACGGCCCAATAAAAATCCTCACTCCAATAAGTATAGTTAGTACCACCTATAACACCTATTGCTCCTTTATCTTCTACTCTTAATAATCTTTCACCAAAACATTCTGAAACATTAAAACGATTTGACAAACAACAGTTATTAATAAAGAAACTATATTTTCCTGTATTAGTCATTGCAGAAACATCGCCTTTAAGGAAAGATGGATTTGCCCAACCTGATTCATCGCAATGTGCAGAATAGTTTATCCAAGCTCTACCTTCATTCATTTTTTGTTTAATTTCAGAAGTGTAACTAGCAGAAGAAGGATTATAATATATAGAAGTATCCATGCCTGCAAAATATTGCTTAACATAGTTTAAATGTCCATTTACACAAGTAGGAGCACTTCCACTTGTTTCCTTTCCTCCTACTAAAAGAACTTTATTAAGATATTGATTATCCTCAAATTCATATTTTTCATACTTGATTGTCTTATCAATTATCTTTCTCATTTGAGCAGCTGATGTAGCAGAAAATCTACCATAAAAAATGTCTGGCAAAATATCTCCTGTATATTCAGCATAATAAAGATCTGTTGGTTGACTATCATTTGAATAATACATGTGCACACCTTCACAAGCAGGCACTTGTCCTGTATCTCCACAGATTAAAAGATAATCTGCAAATGCCTCATCACTACGATTCCAAAGATTATGCAAATAATTCTTTATATCTGTTTCGGTTGCGCCAACCTCATCTGTATATAATTCCACTATTTCAAATCCTTGTTCTTTTTTCCATTGAATAAAAGTTTGCAATTCTTCTCTGAAAATAGGAGAAGAAAGAATTATCATTTTAAAAGGACGATTCATAGGAGAGCTGAAAGAAGAAGCCGAAGTAGCTTTATTGAAATTAATCACTTTCTTTCCTAAAAATTGTTTAAAACTTCTATTTAATTTAGCTTTTGCCTTTTCTGTTTGTTCATAATCAGGATTTACGTATGAAATTTTCAAATCCACTTGTTTTATATGCTCAATTTGAGCAGTTGAAGGATTATATCTCACAGGACAAACACTCAATCTTGCTAAACGCACCCCATTCATAACTCCCAAAACTTCTATCTCTGCAATATCTGTTTGTCCAAAAGAATTAGAAGAATAATATTTTCTATCCATTTCAAATGGAATTTCCTCATTTTGCTTTGATTGAGAAGGTTGTTTTGGATAAATCTTAAATCCATTTTTTAAATTTATTGTTTCTTTTGAAAGAATTTTTTGTTCAATAACTATGTCAGAACAAAAAGGAATCTCAATTAAACAATTATATGTAGGCAAATCTGCTTGACCTACCTTTTCCGAACTCAATAATTCTTCACCCATATTAAGTTTATAGAAGGTTTCACCTTCCTCTGCTATGGTTTCGAGTTCTAAACTATTGAATTGTTGAGAAATTATTATTCCATTAGAAGTTTCTTCTATTGAAGTAACAACATCTTTGTTTGCTTGTCCGAAAACTATTCCGCAACAAAGCATAATAAAAACCGATAAGATAAACTTTTTCATTAGCATTTTTTTTAAATTGACCGCCAAAGGTACAAAAAACCTTAGATTCAGCAAATTTTTTCTTTGCTTTATTTAAAAAAAACTAAGGAAAAACGCAAAAAAAATAAAGCTCACCGAAAATTCAGTGAGCTTTATGTACTCCGGGCGGGACTTGAACCCGCACGAACGCAATGTTCACAGGATTTTAAGTCCTGCGTGTCTACCAATTCCACCACCAGAGCATCCCCTAACCATAAAAAAAAATCCGAATTACCAGATTCTTTGAGCGGAAAACGAGACTCGAACTCGCGACCCCAACCTTGGCAAGGTTGTGCTCTACCAACTGAGCTATTTCCGCCTGATTTGCGTCTGCAAAGATATAACATTTTTTTGTAACACCAAAATAATTTTAAATTTTTTCTAACATTTTTTTAATATCATGCAGTTTTACAAGACATTCCACAGGAGTTAAATTATCAATATCTGTTGAAAGTATATCATCTTTTAGCTGTAATAGCAACGGATCTTCAAGTTGTATGAAACTTAATTGCATGGATTTTTCTTTTTCTTGACTTTTTATAGTTTCTTGTATTGATTGAGTAGTTTGTGAATTATTTTCTAAAATTTCAAGCATCTCTTCTGATGTTTTTAATACCTCTTTTGGCATTCCTGCGAGTCTTGCAACGTGAATTCCAAAACTTTTTTGAGAACAACCCTCTGCTATTTTTCTCAAAAAGATTACTTTTTTGCCCTGTTCTCTGACTTTAACATGAAGATTTTTCACTCTTGGAAATTTATCTTCTAAGACTGTTAATTCGTGATAGTGAGTTGCAAAAAGTGTCTTTGGACAAAGTTTGCTATCATGTAGATATTTCCCAATAGCCCAAGCAATAGAAACTCCATCGTATGTAGATGTTCCTCTACCTATTTCATCTAAAAGCACTAAACTACGAGAAGAAAGATTATTTAAAATACACGCTGTTTCATTCATTTCAACCATAAAAGTACTTTCACCTGCCGAAAGATTATCACTTGCTCCTACTCTGGTAAATATTTTATCTATAATTCCTATTTGTGCAGAAAGTGCAGGAACATAACAACCTATTTGTGCCATTAAAACAATAAGTGCAGTTTGTCTTAGATAAGCACTCTTTCCCGACATATTTGGGCCTGTGATTATAGCTATTTGCGAACTTTCTTTGTCTAAATAAACATCATTTGAAATGTATTGTGTACCTATTGGTAAGGTTTTTTCTATCACAGGGTGTCTTCCTTCTGTTATATTTATAGTAAAATCCTCTGTAATTGTTGGTTTTGTATATTTATTGTGTTTTGCAACTATCGCAAACGAAAGCAAGCAATCTATTTGCGCAAGTATTTGTGCATTTTTTTGCAGAGGCTCCACCCATTGTTTTAATCTTTCAAGCAATTCATAGTAAATAGTATACTCTTTCTTAGACACAATTTCAGAAGCATTCAAAATTTTTGTCTCCAAATCTTTTAATTCTTCTGTAATATAACGTTCTGCATTAGTAAGAGTTTGCTTTCTTATCCAACTTTCAGGAACTTTATCTTTGTGCGTATTAGTTACTTCTAAATAATACCCAAACACATTATTATAACTTATCTTTAAAGAAGAAATGCCTGTTGTTTCTATTTCACGTTTTAAAATATCATTAATTAACTCTTTGGCATCTGTCCCAATCCTTCTATAATAATCTAATTCTTCATCAACTCCAAAAGCTATTGCACCTCCTTTTGAAATATTATTTGGAGCAGAAGGGGAAATATATTTGATTAATAAATCATTTAATTCTTTACAAACTACTATATCTTGCGAAAGCTCTTGTAAATATGGAGAATTAGATATTGAAAAGTTATTCTTTATTGAAAATATTTCTCTTAAAATATTTGTAAGTGCATATAATTCATTCGGCTGCACTCTCATCATTGCTATCTTAGAGACTAATCTTTCCAAATCGCCAATACAACTCAAAGAATCTAAGGTATTTTCTTGCATAGCAGAATCCATCAAAAAGCTTTCTACTATATTTAATCTCCAATCTATTTCTTGTTTATCTATTAAAGGCAAAACTATCCAACGTTGCAAAAGCCTACTACCCATATGAGTAGAACAATGATTGAGAATATCAAAAAGAGAAGTGCCATTGTGTGCATAAATCAATTCAAGATTCTTTATAGTGAATCCATCTAACCACATAAAGTTGTTATTATCTATTTTCTTTATGCTACAAATGTGATTCAACTCATTATGCATAGTTTCTTTAAGATAATTCATTATTGCACCTGCCGCAATAATTGAATTCTCCATTTTTTCTACACCAAAGCCTTTCAAACTCAAAGTAGAGAATTGATTATTGAGTATCTCATAAGCAAAATCCTTTGTAAAAACCCAATCTTCGTAAGTTTTTATGCTTTTAACATTAAAGTTAGAAGCCTCTAAATCTCTTAAATATTTCTTTTGTACGATTATTTCCTTAGGAGCAAAAGAACGAATGATTTTATCTACATCTTGCAAACTGCCTTCACTTACTAAAAATTCCCCTGTTGAAAGATCAAGAAAAGCAACTCCTATATTTGAATTTGTATAGTGAATAGATGCAAGAAAATTATTTCTATCTCCTTGCATAGTTTGCTCAGAATAAGAAAGCGATGGCGTAGCAATTTCAACAATTCCACGCTTTACCAACCCCTTTACAGATTTTGGGTCTTCCAATTGTTCACATATTGCAACTTTTTTACCTTCTCTTAAAAATTTTGGAAGATATGTATCAATAGCATGATGAGGAAATCCCGCCAAAGGATTATCATCTCCACCCCCTCTTTTAGTTAGAGTAATATTTAAAATCTTTGAAGTCTCAATTGCATCACTGCCAAAAGTTTCATAAAAATCTCCTACTCTGAATAATAAGATTGTATCAGGATGTTGAGCCTTTAATTCATTATATTGTTTCATTAAAGGCGTAGTCGTTGCTTTTTCTTTTGCCATATTTAAGAATGTTTTATGCAAAGATAAGGAAATTTTAATATTTTATAAAAACATTGTCATATAAACAGGAATATATTCTACTCCATTTTCTCTTTTGTAGTCCTTTGTATAGATTACATATTTATTCATCACCCTATCCGAATATTTTTCACAAAATTCATCTAAGGATTTATGAGTTTTATACCCTGAGGACTTGACTTCTATTGGGCTTATTTTATGTTTGTCGCTTATTATAAAGTCTATTTCATAGTATTTTTTACCTTCTGCGTATGGAATAGTGTGATAAAATAGTTCCTTGCCCGTTGCTTTTAACATTTGAGCAATCATATTTTCATAAACATAGCCAAGATTGGTGCTTAGTTTGTCATTAAGAAGTTTATTATAGATTATGTTTTCCGTTACGGAGCTATCTTTGAATGCTAAGGTAACAAAAAGTCCTGTGTCTGAACAATACATTTTGAAATATTCTTCATCCTTTGTTAATGCTAAGCCTATGTTTGGGTCATCTGAATGAAAAGCGATATTTGTTGTCATAGAATCTTCCATATCTTTGAGAATATTTATAATTCTATCAATTTTAACTTTATTCCCATTGCTTCCTATTTGATAACGCGCCGCATTTTTGCTCAATTGCGAAGGAATAGCATCATAAATTGCCTTTGCTCTTCCTGTATCGTCTATTTTAATGAAGTCTTCTTCGTAAAGAGATAAAATATCTCGTTTCACCAAATCTACTTCCGAAAAATTATTAGTTGTAATGTATGTTGCAACTGCCTGAGGCATTCCTCCAACAAGCATATACAAGCGAAAATCTCTCATAAGCTTGCGATGAACAGCATCTCCCAATGAAATTTTTTGCTCAAATGCGCTACGCAACAAAGGAATCGTTGTTGTATCTCCCAATGCCCAACGAAACTCTTCGTAATCCATAGGATACATATTGATTTTTGTTTCTTCGCTTGGGATTATTATGTTGCTACTCTTTGATCTCACTGAAATCAAAGAGCCAGTCTCTATATAGTCGTATCTATTGTCTTTTACTAAATGTTTTATTGCTTGTCTTGCTAAGGGTTGTAGCTGAACTTCATCAAAGATTATTACAGATTCTCTTTCATATAACTGTGTTTGATAGATGAATTGCAGTCTTAGAAAAAGAAAGTTTAAATCTGATATATCATTAAATAAGTCTATAACTTCTTTTGATGCTTTTGAAAAATCTATTAGTATATATGATTTATATTCTCTACGAGCAAACTCTTCCGCTATGGTAGATTTCCCTATACGTCTTGCTCCTTGAATAAGTAATGCCGTATTCCCCTTGCGTTCAGCCTTCCATTTAAGCATGGAATCATACGCTTTCCTTTTAAAATAAATCATATCATTAGTCATAATTCGTAATTTTTTCTTGCAAATTTAGGCTCAAAATACGTTTCCACCAAATTTTTTTTGGCAAAATGCCACTTTCCACCAAATCTTTTTCGATAAATTGCCACTTTCCACCAAATCTTTGGCTAAAATGCGTGAAATTTTATCTGATTTTTTAATAAAAAGAAAAAATTTAAAGTTGTTTTTAATACTTTTTTACTTTACCAAGTCCCAAAGGCGAGATTTTGTTCCGAAGTTTTGACTTATAGGCATAAAAAAACGTGGGACTTTTTTCTTATCGCTGTACTTTGATAACTACAAAAATTTACGAAAATTGAGGTTGCTTTTTCGTGATTTAATGCAAAAATAAATTCAATGAAAGAAAAAAATAAAAAATGTCTTTATTTATATATATATTATTTTTTTTATTATTATTTATGTCTGTCAGTTAAATTGACACCCCTATGTCATTTAAATTGACCACCCCCTCTTTGATAAAGAGAAAAAAATGCTAAGAAAAAATTTAAAAATCCTAAGGAAAATTTCAAAAAAGCTAAGGAAAAATTTGAAAAAGCAAAGAAAAAAAATAGCGACTCTGAATTTCAAAGTCGCTATTTCTATGTTTTATGTTTACTATCTACTAATAGAAGAATGTAAAGTGATTCTTTATGTCAGCTTCCATTTGTAAAACTTGCATTAACATTTGTGCTTTTTGGAAAGATTTTGTTCTAAATTGTTGTTGAATTAATCTTGGATCTTCTTTTGTTGGACGTGTGTATTGTTTATCTACATTTAATACATATACTCCATTGAATCCTTTTACTGGTTTTTGTAATCCTGTTTTGCTTGCAGAAGAAAGGTTTCCTATAACTCTCATTTCTGGACCTGCTGCTGCAAAATAAGGATTTGCAAAATCAACTGCCATTGCAGAATCTATTGTTAAACCTGCTGCTGAGGCAAAATTTTCTATTGTTTTATTAGATGCTAACAATTTATCTGCTTTTTCCATTAAGATTTCCGCTTTCTTTTCCATCTTAACTTGTGATTCCATGTAGCTTTTTACTTGTTCTAATGGCATTACTCCTTTTTCTTTTTTATCTTTCAAAGCTACTACAAGGAACATATCTGTTAATTCATACACTTCTGGTGCTACTGCGTTTAATTCTGTCTTTTCATCAAATGCCCAACGGATAATTTCTCTGCAATATGGTGTTCCGTTAAGTTGATAATCCATTTCTCTAACAGTAGTTGTAAGAATATTTAAGTTTTGTTTTTTAGCTTGAGCTTCCATTTCTGCAACTGTTTTTGCAGAGCCAAGGAATATATTTGCCTTATCTCTAATTGCATTAATAGTATTATCACTTGCTCTAACACCCATTACAATCATTGCTATTTGTAGCTTTTCTATTGGTGCAGTTTTTTCTTTTAATTTAATTAAGTAATGTCCTAATTGATTAGGTAAGTCATATACAAATACATCTCCATCTTTACTTGCTTTTAGTTTATCAAATAAATCTGATTGTAATTGTCCATCTAATATCCAACCTGAATCTCCGAAATTATTTTTCGCTTCTGGATCATCTGAATGTTTTGCAACTGCTGATTCAAATGCAGCAGGATTTGCTTTAAATACGTTTAATAAACTATCAGCTATTGTTTTTGCTTGTTCTGGTGTACGTTTTATATCTTTACTTGCATTACTATTTAAAACTAATATTTGAGAAAAACGTACTGAGTCTGGACGTTGTTCAATATCTGTTATCTTTGCCATTATCCAATTTTGTCCTTGTTGGAATGGTGCGATGAAACTTCCAGCTGTTTTACCTGCAAGTAATGAATCTGCAAAGACTCCTTTTAACGCATCTCTCTTATAGTACAAGCTATCATATACTCTATCTGATGATATTGAAACAAAACTTGCTAATTCTGATGCTTCTAAGGCTTGGAACTCAATAAAAGTTTTTTGTACTGAGTCATTTATTGCCTTTATGTCAGATGGAGAAGGCAAAACTGAGAATTTAACAAATTCTATATCTCTTAAATTTTCATATAACGTGTATTCGTTTTTGTGTTGGTCGTAATATTTTTTGTAATCTTCTTCTGTAACTTTTATTGTGTTATCTTCAACAGAAGAAAACGGCATTACAACATAACGAGCATCAACAACCTTGTTTGAAACTCCGCTCATGTGCTCTGCAATCTTTGCAGGCATATAAAAACTACTTGTTATAAGAGAATTATACTTTTCTTGTAAGCGTGATTCTTTTACTGAAGCTTCAAAATTTGACCATTGAAGTTTTTGTTCTTCTGGTAATTTATCAAATTGAGCAATATATTGTTTAACAACTTGTGGATTGTATTGACCTGTTGTTGGGTCTGCAAAATTTTGTCTTACACTTGGGTGAATAAATGTTCCGAAAAACATATCATTCATTTCAGCTTCTGTAACTTTAAGCCCAATGCTTTCACATTCTTGTTTTAATAATTTTTCTGAAACCAAACTTTGATATGCTTGTTGTTTGGCAACAAAACTTTGTTCATTAGTTAATGAAGCAACATTATATTGTTGTTTCATACTTTCTTCTATATTAGCAGTCATTTGCTCAAATTCTTGGAAGGAAATATCCATTCCGTTTACTGAGGCTATTTTTGTTGGACGTGGATCTCTATTTGAGAACAAGTCGGTAAAAATAAACGACAAAATTGCTAATGCAATAATAGCAACTACTAATACTCCTGCTTTTTTTCTAATTGTACCTATTAAAGCCATTCCTAAATCTATTTTTTGTTTTTTACTTTTTAATTTTTTCCTATTTTTACAGCCTGCAAAGATAAAAAGAAATTTTAGAGAATAAAACTATTTGTTAAAAAAACTTGATGTTTTATGGTTTTTTTACGTTGTTTATTTATCTTTGCGACTTGATAATAACGTTTTTTATGGTAAGAAAAATCACTTTAACTACTGTTGCAGTTGTAATTTGTTTACTCTCAACAATCAAATCATTCGCTCAAATTGAGCATGATAAATATTTTGAAATGAATAAAGCTATTGAGACTTTTGGCTCAGTATTTAAAAGCTTGCATGCTAATTATGTTGATGAAATCAACTCAGGAGATTTAGTCAAAACAGCAATTGACGCTATGCTTGCTAAGCTTGATCCTTACACAAACTACTATCCAGAATCAGATATGGAAGATGTAAAGCTACAACTCTTAGGACAATATGGAGGAATTGGAGCTTTGATACATTATAAAGATGGAGTAGTTTACATTTCTGAGCCTTATGAAGATCTACCTGCTTACAAAGCTGGAATAAAAGCAGGAGATGCAATAATAAGTGTTGATGGTGAAAGTGCGAAAGGGAAGACTAACGATCAAGTTAGAGAGAAATTAAGAGGTCAAGCCGGCACTGAAATTGAATTAGAGTTAGAAAGAGATGGGAAAATAATAAAAAAGACATTTAGAAGAGAAGATATTCAATTGCCAAACGTACCTTATTATGGAATGATAGAAGAAAAAGTTGGATATATCAAACTAAACGAGTTTACAAAACAAGCCTCTGACAACGTAAAAAGTGCATTTGAAAATCTAAAACGCCAAAATATGCAATATTTAATTTTAGATTTAAGAGGTAATGGTGGAGGATTATTACAAGAAGCAGTAAATATTGTAAACCTTTTCGTGGATAAAGGACAGCTTGTTGTAAGCACAAAAGCAAAAACAGCAGAAAAAAATAGTGTATTCAAGACTACAAAAAAAGCATTAGACACAAAAATTCCAATAGTCGTATTAATTGATGGTACATCTGCATCTGCTTCGGAAATTGTATCAGGAAGTTTGCAGGATTTCGACAGAGCAGTAATTATGGGACAATGTTCTTTTGGAAAAGGCTTAGTTCAAAACATTCTACCTTTAATATATAACTCTCAAATGAAGGTAACCGTTTCAAAATACTATATTCCGAGCGGAAGATGTATTCAAGCAATAGATTATTCACATAGAGACAAAAACGGAAAAGCTAATAAAATCCCAGATTCTTTAAGGACAGCATTTAAAACCAAAGGAGGACGAACAGTTTATGACGGATTAGGCATAGAACCCGACATAAAAATAGAAACAAAATATGCAAGCAACATAGCAATCACCCTTATTAGCAAATTCCTCTGCTTTGATTATGCCACAAAATTCGTAAAAGAAAATCCAAGCATAGCAAATGTAAAAGATTTTGAAATAACAGACGAAATTTACAATGATTTCATAGAGTTTTTAAAAGACAAAGATTACTCTTACACAACAACAAGCGAAAGAATCTTAGACAATCTACTTTCTTCTGCGAAAGAAGAAAAATTAGGAGAGAACACCCTTAAAGAAATAGAACAAATAAAAACAGAAATTGCAGAAGACAAAAAAGAAGATTTAACAAAATACAAAGAAGACATCAAACAACTATTACTTTCCGAAATAGTAGTAAGATATTACAATCAAAAAGGAAGAATAGAAGCCCTTTTAAAACACGACAACGAAGTAAAAGAAGCGATAAAACTACTTAACAATCAAGAAGAATACAAAAAAATATTAGGAAAATAACAAAAAAATATAAACCAATCATGATTAGAAAAGCTTTATCATTAGTTTTAGCAATTGCATTCTTGTTTACAGCAAATGCACAAGATTACAGACAAGAGTATTTGAAGACAACAAACAAATTAACCAAACAAGAAAAAACATATTTGAAGTTCTTGTATGATTATATGCCTCTTAACGACATAGCAGATTACGAGACAGATTTCTTTCTTGAACAAGTAAGAACAGCAATTAAAGCAAAGAAAACATTTTCTTGGGGAAAGAAAGTACCAGAAGACATATTCAAACACTATGTCTTAGTTTACAGAGTAAATAATGAGAACCTTGACACTGCACGCACCTTTATGTTCAACGAACTTAAAGACAGAATAAAATCAATGTCGATGTATGAAGCAGCACTCGAAGTAAATCACTGGTGTCATGAGAAAGTAAACTACAAAGCCGCAGACGGAAGAACCTCATCTCCTCTTGCGACAATGAAAACCTCATGGGGCAGATGCGGAGAAGAAAGTACTTTCACAGTAACTGCTCTTCGCTCGGTAGGAATTCCTGCAAGACAATGCTACACTCCTCGTTGGGCTCACACAGATGATAATCACGCTTGGGTAGAAGTATGGATTGACGGAAAATGGTACTACCTTGGAGCATGCGAACCAGAACCTGAATTGAATTTTGCTTGGTTTGACGCACCCGTTAAAAGAGCTATGATGGTACACACAACAGTTTTTGGAAAATATAACGGAAAAGAACAAAAAAACTACGAAGCCGATCTTTACAGCAAAATAAATCTTCTATCAAACTATACAGCTACAAAAAAATTATCCGTAATCGTAAAGGACGAAAACGGCAATCCTATTGAAGGAGCAAAGATTGAGTACGGACTTTACAACTATGCAGAATATTATCCTTTGGCAACGCTTACCACAAACAAAGAAGGAAAAACAACACTTGAAACAGGATTTGGCGATTTAATGATTTGGGCAAGCAAAGGCGAATTAACAGCACAAGCAAAAGCCGAAGGCACACAAGAAACTATAAATCTCACCTTGAAAAAGCAACAATTTGTTCCAAATACATCTATGACATACGTTCTTTATCCGCCTGTTGCAAAGTCAATAGACAGCCTTACACAAGAACAAATCTCAGCAAATGCAATACGTTTAGCCTTTGAGGATTCAATAAGAACAGCATATATCAACACCTTTGCTGCAAATCGCAATTCAAATCGTTGGATAAAACACCTAAACACTTGGAATGTAAAACAAGAAGTAGTAGAAGATTTCATCAATCGCTCATGGGGAAACTACGATGAAATAGAAAAAGTATTGGAAAGTGGCGATGAAAACGCAGTAAAAATGCTTTCACTTGTTTACGACAAAGACCTAAGAGACGGAAATGCAGAAGTATTACTTTCACACCTAAAAGCATACAAAAACTACCCTGCAAAAGAAGAAGCATTAGTAGAATGGGTGTTGAATCCTCGCATTCAATTAGAAAAAATCACACCTTACAGAGAATACCTACAAGATTACTTCAAAGATTACGCACAACAATTTACTTTCTGTCCTCAAACAATAGCAGATTGGATTAACTCAAACATCAAAATCAATAACACAGACAATTATTATGGAGTACAAATATCTCCAAAAGGCGTTTTAAAAATAAAAGAATGCGATAAACTATCACGCGAAATACTTTTTGTTGCAATAGCACGAAGCTTTGGAATTGCAGCTCGTTATGAATGGAGCGTAGGAAAAGCACAATTCAAAATATCTTCACAAGATGATTGGCAATATCCTATCTTTGAAACAGACCAAGACGAACCTATGGGAAGATTGATAGTAGATAATTCTAAGAACAATAGAATAAAACCAGAATACTACATAAACTTCACAATACAACGCCTACTTGACGGAAGATGGCAAACACTTGACTTTGAATATGACCCAAAATTCCAAAGATTTCCAGAAGGGCTTGACTTAGCAGTAGGAACTTATAGACTAATGTCCGGAAATCGTGATGTAGATGGCAACATTTATGTAAGAGAAGATTACTTCACAATAGAATACAACAAAATTACAGTTGTAGAACTAAAAATGGAAGAAATAAAAAGCGAACTTAAAGTACTTGGAAAGGTAGATATAAGCTCTCAAATACAAACTTGGGATAAAGAAACCGTAACTTTAAAAGACCTTGCAGGCAAAAAAGGAATGATACTTGCGATAATAGACCCTTATTCTGAGCCTGTAAGACATTTAATGGCTGATTTACCGTTAGTAAAAAAAGACTTAGAACTATGGGGAGGTGGAATCGCATTTTGTTTTGCTAAAATGCCAAAACAAACTCCAAAAGAACTTTACGAAAACCTTCCAAAACAAAGCCTATTTGCTTTTGACACAGACAAAAATCTTCAAAACCAAATAGTAAAAAGCAGTGGCATAAGTTTTAGCAATAGTTATCCTATTCTATGTTTTGTAGCAGAAGATGGAAAAATTTACTTCCTTTCAACAGGATATAGAATCGGCTCAGGAGAAAGCCTATTGAAAATAATACATCAATTAGAACAAAACAAATAATGAAGAAAAACCTTATAGCAACTTTATTATTTATCATTTTTGCATCAAATTGCAACCTCTTGAACGCACAATTAACAAAATCAAAGGTGCGTTCAAGCAGGGAGCCTTGGCATTTTGGAATAAAAGCAGGCGGTAGCTACGACAAAACCTCAATTAAAGATGGAAACCAACTAAGATTCGGCTACAAAATAGGCTTTGTAGGCGAAAAACACTTAGTTTATATGCTTTATTTCCAACCAAGCGTGCAATTTACTCAGAAAGGATACAAATACGAAATACCTTATGGATTTAGAGACGAAATATATTTCTCTATGTTGGAAATTGACGCAGGAATGTTATTGAAATTTGGAGACGAAAGACTAAAAAGAGGAATGTTTCTCTCAATTACTCCTTATATAACAAGAGCATTAGGCGTTAATTGGACACAAACAAACATAAATTCTTCAAGTCCTAACTACAATCAAACGACAACAACAAACAAAATGGACTATTTAAGTTCATTAGATTTAGGATTTAAATTAGGATTAGGTTACGATTTCAATCAACATTGGGAAATAGCAGCAAACTATACCTTTGGTTTAAATCGTATTGCTACCTATAATAACTATAAATGGAGAGGAATTAATCTAAACTTGATTTACTTTTTCTAAAACAATGGTAAAAAACGCTCATTTGTCAAAAAATTTTAAAGACCACACGAATGTTTTTGAAATAATGTTATAATACCCACATAATTCAGACAAAAAATAGACATTTTATGATTGGAAATCACTTATTTACTTGTTATTCAGCATGTAATTTCATTACTTACGTTAAAACACATTTATTAACAACACTTTAATATTTATTACTTTCCGATGCAACATGTAGAACTATTTAATTATGAGAATCTTACGCTTAAAACGGTAGAAAAAATGGCCATTTTTGCCGTTCCAACGTTCGTTCTCTTGAGTCATGGAAAAACTGAGTTCTCCATCCAGAAGTTCACCTCTTTTTCTATATGCAAAGGTACGATTTTCTGCCGTATTATTGTCAACTATTGTCAACTAAATGTATTGAGATATTTTTTGTCTTGAAAAGATAAATAATCCATTTTATATTCGTTTTTATATTATATAGTGCTTACTTTTACAGTATAATAAATAAAAATATTGTCAATGACTAAAAATAAAAGACATAATTATGTTCAAGAGGCTACAGGTCTTAGAGTGGTAAGTATGTTTATACAAGAATTCTTTGGTTGGGGGTGGCTAACTAATACTCAAGAAAATGATGATGGACTTGATGGATTTATATATGTTAGAGACAACACAGGCAAAGATCTTGGTCCAAAAATACATGTTCAGATAAAATCTGGTCCAGCTTATTTTAAGGGTATTGATGAACATGGTAGATTAAAAATTCAACCATATTCTCCTAAAAAGAATCTTAAAGAACATCTTAATACATATGCTAAACAAGTAGAGCCGACGATTTTAATATATGTAACAAGTGAGTGGAATGATAAAAAAGACTTATATAGACCATGGGCTTGGTGGGTAAGAATGGATAACTACAAATATGATGATTCTTCATATATTTACATTGATCACAGACAACGATTTGGAGAACATTCAAAGAAGGAGTTGTATAGTCTTGTCAGTAATTCTTTGAAATGGACAGAATGCAATATTATAAATGCATCACCTGAAGATTGTAAACTTTTCTATACAACTAATAATATTAAGAAAGAGGCAAAGTATGTATATGATACTCTTAGAAAAACGGAAATTTTTTGTCCTGCGTTAAATACAAATGTAGTGTTCAATCGTATTGGTTGGCGGCATATCACTAACGGTGATAGAGGTATAGAACGAATCAGAAATTCATTTGGACTAATGTCTGTTGTTCCTCAAATTATTAGATTATCAGAAAAGTGGATATATGCTCGTAAATCTAAGAATGCAAATGATAGTCATATATTTTACACTTTGCGTGCAAATGTGATTTTTAAAAAGGAACCAATGAAGGTTCAAGTTATTATAAGACGACAAAAAAAATCTAGAGAAGAATTTAAGTATGTTTTCTATAGTGTTCATATAATGAACAAATAATAAATAAAGGTAAGAATAAGAACCATGTTTTACGACACTTTTGGTGATCGAACCAGCGTTATAAACGCATCAAAACTAGTTGCTCTTACTCCTACCTTATACAAAGGTAATAAAAAAAACAGATTAATAAAGGAAATTATTCTTTTTTTTCGTATAAATGATATAATAAACCTCAAATATGAAGTGGTTCTCATGTATTTTCTAAACCTTTATAGATTTGATTTACAACCTTTTTCCAGCTAAATGCAATGAGATAGTACTATTTAAGTTCATTAGATTTAGGATTTAAATTAGGATTAGGTTACGATTTCAATCAACATTGGGAAATAGCAGCAAATTACACCTTCGGCCTTAACAAAATCAACAATACCACAAACTACAAATGGAGAGGCTTTGCTCTCCATTTAATTTACTTGTTTTAAAAAGAATCCAACGCTGTTGGACGAGTAGTCCAAACGCGTTGGACTAATTTTTTTCAAAGAATTATTCCCACAAAGCTTCTTCTACAAGTCTATCAAACGTGATTTCGTAGCCATATTTCGCAAATACACTTGCAATATAGGCTTGTTCGGTAGGATTTATTGCTTTTTCGCCATTCCTTCTTACATAATAGGATCCATGACCAAAGTAAGCATTCAAAGTTTTCCTTATTTCAGCAATATCTTTCGCCAAAACCTTGTCAAAAGATTTCTTCATTCCGTAAGCCATTAAGACTTTCTTGTTTTCAAGGTAGAATTTACAATTCTCTCCGCTGAATTTAGCCGAATTAACAACCTTCAAAACATCGTCCTCTTCTTGATTCAATTCAGCAACCTCGCGTCTTAAACAATTCTCTTTAAGACTACAATCCTCATTGTAACAAACTATGAAACCAAAAGGCTTTTTCTCTAAATCAATATCCGCTTTCCCCATAACAATTAATGATTAAAAATTTGATTTTCAAATATACGAAAATTTTTGATATTAAGAAAATTTGCTAATTTTGCAGTTGCGAAACCGCTGTTTCGGAAATGGATGTTTCGCAACTAAAAGATATTATTATGAAGTTTGTAAATAGAACAGAGGAAATCGCTAATCTTAAAGAGATTCTTCATTTATCTAAAACCAATGCACAATTTACTGTTGTAACAGGAAGACGTCGTATAGGAAAAACATCTCTTGTTTGGGAGGCTTATAAAGAAGAAACTATTTTATACTTCTTTGTAGCACGGAAAACTGAAAATGATTTATGCAATGACTATTTGACAGAAATAGAAAGTAAACTTAACATTCCTATGATAGGTAAGGTTGAGCATTTTTCTGAAATTTTTGAATATTTAATGAAGTTATCTGTTGAACGTCCTATAACTTTGTTTATTGATGAGTTTCAAGAATTTTTCAAAGTAAACAAATCTGTTTATAGCGATATGCAACGTATTTGGGATATGTATCATACGAAAGCTCGCATCAATCTTATTGTTTGTGGTTCAATATTTTCTATGATGACAAAGATATTTAAAGATAAAAAAGAGCCTTTATATAATCGCCAAACACGATTTATGTCTGTTAAACCCTTCACAACCTCTGTTTTAAAGCAAATATTATCAGAGTATAACCCTAATTATACTGCTGAAGACTTGTTGGCATTGTATTCTTTCACAGGAGGCGTTGCTAAATATGTGCAATTGTTAATCAATGCTGGTGCAACAAGCAAAGCAGAGATGATAAATCAGATTGTAAAGTCAGATTCAACATTTTTAGGCGAAGGAAAAGCAATTCTTATAGAAGAGTTTGGAAAAGATTATGGTATATACTTTTCTATACTCTCTGCAATTGCAAGTGGAAAGACCTCTCGCTCAGAAATAGAACACGTTATAGGAAAAGAAATAGGCGGATACCTAACAAAATTAGAGAAAGAATATGAAGTAATCACTAAAAAACAACCTATTTTTGAAAAAACATCTACAAAAAACGTTCGTTACACAATAGAAGATAACTTTTTCACTTTTTGGTTTCGCTTTATACATAAATATAACTATATGTTAGAAATAGAAAACTATGATAGCCTTAAAGCAATCATAAATAGAGATTACGAAACTTTTTCAGGGTTAATGTTAGAACGCTATTTTAAGCGTATGCTTATTGAAAGCAAAGAATATACTCGCATTGGCAGTTGGTGGGATCGTAAAGGAGAAAACGAAATTGATATTGTAGCTGAAAATGAACTAAATAATGAAGTTGTTTTCTTTGAAATCAAACGAAATAAGGACAATTTTAATGCAAATTTACTAAACGAAAAAGTAAAAACTTTTATTCGTGCAACAGGCAAATATGGAGATTACACCATAAATCAAAGATTACTTTCGCTAAATGATTTAAAATAAGAAATGAAGAAAAGAAAGAGCGAAATCGGTTTTGATTTCGCTCTTTTATTTTAATAAGCTCTTTTATTGTTTCCTTCGTAGTAGTTAATAAAGGCTTTATTTACTACTTTATTTCCGCCAGCTGTTGGATAATCGCCCGTAAAGTACCAATCGCCTGTGTTATTTGGGCAGGCTTCGTGAAGCGATTCTATGGTATTGAAAATTATTTCTACTTCTGCATTTGCATCAGCAGGAGTTAGCATTTGCGTAATCTTTGCTGTGATTTGATCATCGGTAAATGGAGCGTAGATTTCTTTAACATAGTTTACGATTTCTTCTTTTGGAAGGTTTTCTTGTGCTTTACACTTGCGATAAACCTCTTCTATGATATGTGCTTGATTGGTTTCTTTCAACAACTCTATGGTTGCGTTGAAGGCAATAAACTCATTTAGTCTTGACATATCGATTCCGTAGCAGTCAGGGTAACGAATTTGTGGTGCAGATGAAGCAACAACTATTTTCTTTGGCCCTAAACGATCAAGGATTCTTAGAATTGATTGTTTAAGTGTTGTTCCTCTTACAATGCTATCGTCAATTACTACAAGATTATCTACATATTCTTTGACTTGTCCGTAAGTTACATCGTAAACATGTGCTACCATATCATCTCTTTCGCTATCGCGTGTGATAAATGTACGTAGTTTTACGTCTTTTACTGCTATGTATTCTCTTCTTGTCTTGGTTGAGAAGATTTCTTTTAACTTTTCTTCTGTTAAGTTTTCTTTATTTGCAAGTATTTCTTCTATTCGTAGTTTGTCGGCGTGCTCTGCAAAGGCTTCTGCCATACCTTGAAAGGCTACTGAGGCTGTATTTGGTATGTAAGAAATGACTGTATTCTTTATGTCGTTGTTTATTGCTTTTAATACTTTTGGTAGGATTAGTCTTCCAAGCATTTTTCTTTCTTTATAGATGTCTGCATCGGTTCCTCGTGAGAAATAAATGCGTTCAAAAGAGCATTGTTTTGGTGCTTTTGTTGGTTCTTTGCAGCATTCTATGCTTATTTCGCCATTTCTTTTGATTATGATTGCGTGTCCTGCTGGTAATTCTTTTATTGCTGTGAGAGGTTTGTTGAAAGTCGTCATTATCACAGGGCGTTCTGAGGCTACAACGGCTATTTCCTCATCTATATAATAGAAACATGGTCTTATTCCGTTTTCATCTCTTAAAACAAAAGCGTCTCCGTGTCCCATCATTCCTGCCATTACGTATCCGCCGTCCCATTTCTTTGCAGAAGAGGTAAGAATTGTTTTTATATCCAATTCTTCTGCTATTCTTTCTGTGATTTCTACGTTAGAAAGAACTCTTTCATCTTTGTATTTTCGGAATATTCTTTCTACTTCTCTGTCTAAAAACTTACCTATTTTCTCTAATACTATGGCTGTGTCGGCTACTTTTACGGGGTGTTGTCCTAAACTTATGAGTTTGTCTAACATTTCATCAATATTAGTCAAATTAAAGTTGCCTGCAAGAACAAGATTACGTGTTTTCCAGTTGTTTTCTCTTAGGAAAGGGTGAAGATTGTCTATTTCGTCTTTTCCAAACGTTCCATAGCGCAAATGTCCTAAGAAAAGTTCGCCTGTAAACCTTGCATTATTTTTTAGCCAATTTATATCCTTTGCCTCTTCTGGGTGAGAAAGTTTAAGATTCTTCATATCCTTAAACGCTTCTGCAAATATATCTTGTATAGGTGTAGAGGTATTGGATTTTGTTATGTTTATATATTGTTCTCCTGGCTTTGTGTCAAACTTAATGTTTGCAAGACCTGCTCCATCTTGTCCTCTATTGTGTTGTTTCTCCATAAGGAGATACATTCTGTTTAATGCCCAAGTGTTTCCATACTTTTCTTGGTAATATTCTAATGGTTTTAGCAATCTTAACATTGCTATTCCGCATTCGTGTTTGATTTGGTCGCTCATATTCTTTATATTATGATATTGGCATTATTCTTTCTATTCCTAATGCACTATTTGACATTCTTAATAGTGGGGCTACTTGATGGCGCTTCCACTCATTTATTTTTACTAATCTTAATATTTTATCTACTGTGTTTGATTCAAAACCTTGATTTATTATTTCCTCTCTGCTTAGTCTTTGTTCTAAATGCAAGAAAAGTACTTTATCTAAAATATCATAATCAGGTAATGAATCTGTGTCTTTTTGATCTGGTCGTAATTCGGCCGATGGTGCTTTTATTATAGAGTTTTGAGGAATTATTTCTTCCTTTCTATTTATCCAACGAGACATTTCCCAAACATCTGTTTTGAAAATATCGCCTAATGCCCCTATTGCTCCATTTGTATCGCCATAAAGGGTGCCATATCCTACGGAAAGTTCGCTTTTATTTGTGGTATTCAAAAGGGCTGCTCCTATTTTATTGGCTATTCCCATTAGAATCATACCTCTAATTCTTGATTGTAGATTTTCTTCTGCTACATTTGGCTCTTTTCCTTCAAAGATTGGGGAAAGGGCTGTTAAAGCTGAGGTAAATGTTTCTTTGATTGGTATTGTGTAATATTCTATTCCTAAGTTTTCTGCACTCGCTTTTGCATCTGTTATGCTGTGAGAGGTGGAGTATTCACTTGGTAAGAGTACTCCTATAACGTTTTCTTTTCCTAAGGCTTCTACTGCAAGCACTACAACCAAAGCAGAATCTATTCCTCCTGATAGTCCTAATAAGGCTTTCTTTATATTGTTTTTGCGGAAGTAGTCTTTTATTCCAAGAACTGCCGCATGATACATTTTTTCTATTCTACAAAGAGGCGATTGTGTATATTTTTCTGTTTTTTGTGTGTCAATTTGCAATAAGGATTCTTCAAATAAAGGTAATTCTTTTGACAAATCTCCATTTGAAAGCATAAAGAAACTACTTCCATTGAAGATATAGCTTGCTTCTGCACCACATCTATTTACTAATACAATTGGTGTTTTTGCTTTTCTTATCTTTGGTTGAAGCGAAGTTAAAAGTTCTTTTTGCGTTTCAGGAGTAAAAAGTATGTTTGAGCTACAAAGAATCAAATCTGCTTTGTCTTGCTTTTTTAAATATTCGTCTAAATCTTCTAAAAAGCCAAATGCTATTGTTTGTTTTTTGTATTCTATTGTGCAAAAGCCTTCTCCTAAGGAAAATCCTTTGTCAAATCTATTTAAATTCTTTTTTGTGGATATTGCTTTTAATTCTCCGTTTTCTATAAAAGCAAGTGCATTTAGAATTTCTCCGTTTTGATTGATTGGAAGTCCAAAAATAAAGTCTCTTTTTAGTTCTGATAATTTATCAGCATATTGAATGCTTTTTTTATGTGTGTCATTATATGATATAGAATCGTAAAGCGGAGAGCCACTTAATGATAATTCAGGAAAAATTACCAAGGAATCTACATCTGATTCTTTGATTTTTTCCTGAATTAGATTAAAATTATATTCAAAATCTAAAGTTTTCGGATTTATTTGCGAAATTGTTACTTTCATCTTAAAGAGTTTGAGAGTTTTTTATTCTGTTTTATCTTTTAGATATTGGCGAATCTTTGTTTCAATCTCTTCTTGCAATTCTGGATTGTCCAATAAAAGTTGTTTAACTGCTTCTCTACCTTGTCCAAGTTTTGTTTCTCCGTAGCTAAACCAAGAACCACTTTTCTTTAATACTTCTGCTTCAACTCCAATGTCTATAATCTCTCCTATTTTGCTTATTCCTTGACCAAATAACAAATCAAATTCAACTTGACGGAAAGGTGGAGCAACTTTATTCTTCACTATTTTTACTCTAACTCTATTTCCAATATTAGTTTCTCCATCTTTAATTGCTTGTATTCTTCTTATATCAATTCTTATTGAAGAATAAAATTTTAAAGCGTTTCCTCCTGTTGTAGTTTCTGGGGAACCAAACATCACTCCTATTTTATCTCTTAATTGATTAATGAAAATACAACAACATTTCGTTTTACTAATTGTTGCAGTCATCTTTCTAAGAGCTTGACTCATTAAACGAGCGTGCAATCCCATTTTACTATCGCCCATTTCTCCGTCTATTTCGCTTTTAGGTGTAAGAGCAGCAACAGAGTCTATAACAATTACATCTACTGCTCCTGAACTAATTAAATTTTCTGCTATTTCTAATGCTTGCTCTCCATTATCTGGTTGAGAAATATAAAGATTATCTACATCTACTCCTAATTTCTTTGCATAAGAACTATCAAAAGCGTGTTCTGCATCTATAAATGCTGCAAGTCCTCCTTGCTTTTGACTTTCTGCTATTGCGTGTATTGCTAATGTTGTCTTACCTGAGGATTCTGGTCCATAGATTTCTATTATTCTTCCTTTTGGAAATCCCCCAACTCCTAAGGCTGAATCTAATGAAATAGAGCCCGTAGGTATTGTTTCTATATCTTCTACGGCTTTATCTCCTAATTTCATTATGGATCCTTTACCATAATTCTTCTCAATCTTTGAAACTGCTGCTTGAAGTACTTTTAATTTTTCTAATTTCTCAGCTGATATATCTTGTTGCTTTGCCATAAACTATTTTCTTTTTAATAAGTGTACAAAAATAATACTTTTATTTCAATAAATAACTACTTATGTGATGTTCTAATTCTGTTTCGGACATAAATCCCTCCATAATAATAATAGAGGACGAAGAATCCTTGAAGAATATCAAAGTAGGAATCGCCCTAATATTTAATGTATTTGCTAAGTCTTTTGATTTATCTACATCTATTTTGTAAAAATAAACCTTATCCTCATATTTTTCTGACAATTTCTCCATTATAGGAGATAACATCTTACAAGGACCACACCAAGAGGCGTAAAAATCTACTATTGCCGGTTTATCGCCAATATAGGTTAAAGAATCTGTATTTATTTTCGCAATATTCTCAATAAAATATCGTGTATCAATTTGCTTAACTAATTTTTGACTATTTTCCTCTGGTTTTTCACTACAAGAAAACAAAAAGAAAGACAAAAGAATCAATAATGCACTAAAACATTTTAATCTCATATTATAGCCATTTTTCGTTTTTATACCATTTTATTGTTTCTTCTACTCCTCTTTCTAAATCATATTTAGGTGTATAATTCAAATCCTTTTTTAAATCTTCTATATCACAATCCCAATTACGAGCAGAAAGAATAGAATACTTATCTTTATTAAGCGTAAACTGTTTTCCAATCATATTGCCAAATGAATTTAAAAACGAAGAAATGAATTTAACAATGCAAAGCGGAAATTTTATTTTTATTGTCCACTTTTTCAAAACTCCTTTTGAGATTCTTGCATACTCTGAATCCAAATACATATTTCCATCGCTAACAAAATAAGTTTTTTCTGAAACATCACTCTCAAAAGCTTTAATACATACCTCTACAAGGTCTTTTGAATATACAAAAGTCAAGTGTTGTGGAACAAATCCTAAGTATGGTTCTAAGTGATTATTAATAGTTTGGAAAAAAACAAAGTAATCTGTTTCACGTGGACCATAAACACCAGTTGGTCTCAAAATAACGTATTTTCCTTTAAAGTTTGAGTTAATATATTCTTCGGCTTTAAGTTTTGAAAACCCGTATGCAGTATTCGGATTATTAATATCACTCACCTTAGCCTTTGCAAAAGTTTTTTCATCTCCTGGTCCGTGAGCTGCAAACGAAGACAAGAAAATCAATTTTGTTACATTTACATCAATAGCATCAACTAAATTCTTAGTAAATTCATAATTCACTCTTTCAAAATCTTCTTTTCTCTTTGCTTTTGTAAGACCTGCTAAATGAAATACACATTTAAAATTATATTCTTTTAATTGTTTTTTTAATTTTTCAGAATCAGAAAATGCTAAATCAATGAAATTTATTCTTGTATCTTGCAAATATTTTTTACTTGATGTACTTCTAATCCCTGCATACACATTATATTTTCCATCTTCAAGCAATTTATCAATTAAAGTACTACCTATAAATCCACTTGCACCAGTTACCAAAACTTTTTCACGATTATCCTCAGAAATTTCTTTAATATATGCCCTTCTTCTCATAACAATATTGGAATCCTCATATTTTTCCCAAATGCGAGCTGCAAGATTAGTTTCTAATTGTGGATTCGCAATCGCTGTTTTTGAACCTAAGGAAATATATTGCTTATTCATTTGAGCATAATATATGGAATGAATACCCTTATTTTGCCATTTAGGATGAACACCATTAAAATACAAATCTATATTATCAAAATTATTTATAGCTTTTAAAAGATGATACCACCCAAATGGGAATAATTTTCCTTTACTCTTACGAAGAGCTTCTGTAAGCGAAGGCATAGAAACACCAAAGGCTGCTATTTCATCATTTTCATCAACAATCAAACATAAAAGCTTTTTATTCAAAAAAGGAAAGTACATATCAATATAAAATTGCACTTGCTTTTCATTCAAAGGCACATATCCAAAAAGATGAGAGAAAGCTTCATTTAATGTATCAAATAATTTATGACCATATCTCTTTGCTATTTGTTTTGCAGATAACCCATCTACTATTTTAAGATTATATCTTTCTTTTATTACTTCATTAATTCTTAAAATCTTTTCAGGAATTTCTTGATTCGCTTTTATTCTATATTGAATCCAATCCACTTCTTTTTTATAGGAAAGCCTCTCTACGATTTGCGGATAATAAGAAGGATTATAATAAGTAGCCATTGTACAATCCTCTTCAAAGCCTTCAACAAGCATTCCTTCCTTATCCATATCAGTAAAGCCCATTGGGCCTACAATTTCTGTCATTCCCTCACTCCTACCCCAATTTTCAACTGCCTCTAAAAGCTTTTGACAAACTATATCTTCATTTATAAAATCTAACCAACCAAATCTAATTCTTTTTTCTTTCCAAATCTCATTCGATTTATGGTTTATCATTCCTACAACCCTACCTACTACTTCAGACCCTTTATATGCTAAAAAGATTTTAAAATCACAAAACTCCAAAGCAGGATTTTTCTTTTTGTCAAAGGTAGTTTTCTCATCCATTACCAACGAGGGAACCCATTTCTTATCATCTTTGAAAAGCGTATAAGGAAAATCTATAAACTTTTTAAAATCTTTTTTACCTACAACAGTCTTTATAGTGATAGTATCCATAATATTCTTATTTTATTATATCGTATTTACAGAATGTTTTATATAATTTATCTATTGCTTCTTCTACTTGCTCTTTTGTATGCGTAGCCATAAGAGAAAATCTTATTAAAGTATCCTCAGGAGAACAAGCAGGAGGAATAACAGGATTAATAAATATTCCTTGTTCATAAAGTTCTTGTGTAATAAGGAATGTTTTATCCATATCTCTTACATAGAGAGGTATTATTGGAGTAGAGGTATTTCCTATTTCAAAACCTAATTCTCTAAATGTTTTTAAGGCATAATCCGTTATTTTCCATAAATTCTCTATTCTTTCAGGCTCTTGTTTTATTATATCTATCGCTGCAATCACACTTGCAGTAGCTGCCGGAGATATTGAAGCAGAAAAAATATAAGGACGTGAGTGATGTTTCAAGAAATTTATAGTTTCAGAATCAGTTGCTATAAATCCCCCTATTGTTGCCAAGGATTTAGAAAATGTTCCCATAATTAAATCAACTTTATCTGTCAATCCATATTCCGAACATAACCCCCTACCCTCTTTTCCAAAAATTCCTAATGAGTGTGCTTCATCTACATAAACAGAAGCATTGTATTGTTCTGCCAAAGCAGTAATTTTATGTAAATCTGCTACATCTCCTTCCATTGAAAACACACTATCGGTTACTATTAACTTAATACTATCGTATGGAATCTTTTTCAAAACTTGTTCCAACGAAGACATATCATTATGTTTATAACGATGAGACGAAGCAAATGAAAGTCTACGTCCTTCAACTATTGAAGCATGATTCAATTCATCACAAATAATATGATCATTTCTTCCCATAATTGTCGGAATCACTCCAATATTTGAATGAAATCCTGTAGAATAGACTATTGCCTTTTCTTTACCAACATAATCTGCAAGCTTTTCTTCTAATTCTATATGAATATCCAAAGTACCATTTAAAAACGGAGAACCAGCACAACCTGTACCATATTTTTTTATTGCTTCAATACTCGCTTCCTTAATTTTAGGGTGATTAGTTAATCCTAAATAACTATTTGAACCAAACATCAATACTTTTTCTCCTCGCATTATCACTTCTGTATCTTGCTCGCTCGAAATAGGTCTAAAATATGGATAAATACCTAATTCCTTTACTCTTTGTGGTTCATTATATAATGATAATTTTTTACGTAATTGTTTCATAATTAATTATTTTTTAGAAGTTCTTCTTTAATTTTATCAAATAATTGACTACAACCTATTCTAAAACTATTATTATCAAAATTAGAAGTAATGAAATATTTATAAAGATTCATATACTCAACAGCTTCTTCTATTTTTCTTATACCTCCCGCTACTTTTAATCCCTTTAAAACATTATTTTTACGATAATACTCTCTAAGAGCAAGTAACATTACAGTAGAAGAATAAATATCTGCTCCTTTTTCTATCTTTCCAGTAGAGGTTTTTATAAAATCAGCACCATTTTCTAAACATAAAATAGAAGCTTCCATTATGTTACTATAAGTCTGCAACTCCCCTACTTCCAAAATAACTTTTAATACTATCTTTTTGTTTACCAAATTAAGCAAATCCCTTATTTCACTTATCTCTTGAAAAGCTTTTTCTCTACTTTCTTCAAAAAATAAACCTCTATTTAAACATATATCTACTTCATCTACATTGTTTTCTATCGCATATCTAATTTCTTCTTTCTTTACACTCAACGGAATTTGAGAATGAGGAAATCCTGCTGCAACAACTACCGATTTTATTTCTTTTGAAGGTTTATAAGCATTTATTTGGGAAAGAAAAGGCGAAAAACAACAAATCCCTCCTACATAATAATCTATTGATTTACAATTGAAAACAGAATTTTTTATAAATTCTGTAATAGTTTTTACGTTATCTGTTGATTTTAAAGAAGTTAAATCTAAATATTGTATTATTTTCAATAAATCTTCTTCGTTATAATCAGATAAATTATTAGATATAATTATCTCATTTACACACTTTTGAAATTCATCTACATTATTAGTGTAAACAAATTCTAATAACTTATCTTCATTCTCAATTTGATTTATCTTTATCATTATTTTAAAATTTATACCTATTTGATATAACCCTATTAAACCCTACAATATACATTATAAGGTTAATATTTCATCATTTAATAAACAATATAAAAACTATTTAATAGGTATTTTTTCTACTCTTTTTTGATGTCTACCACCCTCAAACTCAGTATTTAAATAAGCATCAACTATTGAAAGAGCTTTTTCTTTTGAAATAAAACGTGCAGGCAATGAAATAATATTTGCATTATTATGCTGCTTTGCCAACTGAGCTATTTCTTCCTCCCAACAAAGAGCACATCTAACATTTTGATACTTATTTGCAACCATAGAAACTCCATTTGCACTACCACACATTATGATTCCAAACTCAAAATTTCCATCATTAATTTCCTTTGCCAAAGGATGAATCATATCAGGATAGTCCACAGAATCAGAACTATAAGTTCCAAAATCTTTTATTTCCAATCCTCTTTCAATAAGAGTAGATTTAAGAAATTCCTTTAATTCAAAACCGGCATGATCACAAGCCATAGGTATTACTTTACTCATATTTAAAAATGTATTTAGTATAATCTCGCAAAGATAGCATTTTTTTGAGAATTATTTCTTTGATTTTTAAAATTTTTTCTTTAAAAAAATAAATTATTTCTTTGAAAAAATAAAATTTTTCTTTGAAAAAATTCACTAAAACATTTCAACAATTTTTTTGTTAAGAAGTCGTGAAAAAGCTATTCATATCATTTTATAATTATCTCATTGTTAATATATCACCTTTAATCAACAAGAAAATAAACACTTTCTTAACAAAAATTTAATGCTAATTCATAAAAAAATTATCAACAAAAAGAAGCATTTGAAAAATTGTTAATAATTCATATAATTTACTAATACATAGAATATTAAAATGTAGATAATTCCTATTGTTTTGTTAATAAAAAAGACGTATATTTGCAGTAATTTTTTTGTGAGATTTTTTTTCAACAAAATTCACAGAGCTATAATAAAACAATATAAATAAATAAAATAATAAATGATGGATAAGAAAAAATTTTTTGAAAAAGTTGAGGAACTAAAAAAAGAGAAAAATATTATAATATTAGCACACTATTATTGCTTACCTGAAATACAAGAAGTTGCTGATTATGTAGGAGATAGCTTAAATTTAGCACAAATAGCAAAAGAAACTACAGCAGATATAATTCTCTTATGCGGAGTTCATTTTATGGGAGAAACAGCAAAAATACTTAACCCAAATAAAAAGGTAATAATACCAGATTTTAACGCAGGTTGTTCACTTGCAGACTCTTGTAAATACGAAGAATTTAAAGCATTTAAACAACAATATCCTGACCATATAGTAATATCTTACATAAATTGTTCTGCTGAAATTAAGACTCTTTCAGATATTATATGTACATCAGGAAATGCAGTTCAAATGATAAATTCATTACCTGAGAATCAAAAGATTATATTCGCACCAGACAAAAATTTAGGAGGATATATCAATCGTATTACTAATAGAAAAATGGTTCTTTGGAACGGAAGTTGCGAAGTTCACGAGTTATTAACACCTGAATATGTAAAAGAGTTGAAAAACAAATATAAAGACTATACTTTAATAGCACATCCAGAATGTAATGACTCTGTTCTGCAACTTGCAGACTTTGTTGGCTCAACTCAAGCTATGATAAAATTTGTGAATAACTCAGAAAATACCAAATTCTTAGTAGCAACAGAATCAGGAATTACTCATAAATTGAAACTTGACAATCCAAACAAAGAATTTATTGTAGTTACACCAAATGAAAATACTCCTTGTAACGATTGTCGCAATATGAAATTAAATACAATGGAAAAAGTAATAGATGTAATGGAGAATTTAAATAACGAAATCATATTATCAGAAGAATTAATGAAAGATGCCGAAAAACCAATCTTAAAAATGTTGGAAATATCAAAAAGCTTAGGAATTATTTAAAAATAGTCAATTTTCGGAAAAAAATAGATGGAACATTTTTTTGATATTTCTATATCTTAACTATAAGAATAACAATTAATTATATTACTAATTTTGCTAAATTTCACCAACTTTAAGCCCAAATGCTTCGAAAAAAATCGACCAACCCATCAATTGACTTGATTTTTTAAAAATATAGGGAGTTAAAATTTGAGTTATGAGAAATATTTCTTTGACTTTTTTGTTCATCTTTTTATTTGCTTTGAATTTTTCTTTGAATTCACAAAATAAAAAAATGCTTTTTAAAAGTTTAAGTACGAAAGATAAAATTTGGGCATTGGCTAATTTTAATACAATAAAGAAATCATTAGAAATATCAAATACAGTTTTATTAAAAATAGATAGTTTATCAAAAAAAGATAAAGACTTTTACAACAAAAATATTGAAGCAGGAAAATATGATGCTTTTCGACATGTTTTATGGATGTATAAACTTTCAGAAAATATAGGAGTAGAAAAAGCAAGACGAATAGGAAATATTTATGAACGCTATAATGAATATATTTTTAAAGTAAATCCAAATTCAGGTTATGATTTAGCATCTATGAATATGGATTTATACAATAATGAAGTAGGAATCTATCTTTTTTTGAAAGAAGGAAAGAAAAAAAATGAAGAAAAACTATTTTTAATCATTAAAGAAATTATAGAAAAAGGTTATGTAAAAATTATATTTAAAAATAAGGAATACAATAACTTAGATAAAAATAATTTAATAATAGAAGAAAATCAATGGAAAGGGAAATGGGAAAATCAACGTCATTTAATAAATTCAAATTCAGCGATTTGCGAATAGGAATTTTAACATTATTATTGATAATTAGCACATTAGCTTCTGCACAATCATATAAATATGCAATATATTGTAAAGATACCCTTGCAAGTAAATATATGGCTGGAAGAGCATACGTAGATAATGGAGATAAGAAAGCAGCTACATTCATAAGGAATGAATTAAAAGAAAGCGGAGTTAAACTTCTTGGTGAAAATGGCTTTCAAAAACTTAGTTTTCCTATAAATAATATTATGGATTTAAAACTCTATTTTTCAGATGTTAAGCAAGAATTAAAAATAGGGGAGGATTACTTAGTTTTTGGTTCATCTCCTTCTGCTAATATAGTATTAGAAAACGTTAAACCACTAATTTTCAATACTAAAAAGCAGATAGAAGAAGTTAAAACAAAGAAATTACAAGATAAAGTACTGTTATTCAATACTCAAACTTTATCTTATTCAGATATAATTATCTTTTTAAGAAGTTTAAATAAAGAAAAAATTATACCGAAATTAGCTGTAATTCAAGGATATGATAAAATACCATACTATACAGGACGTTCAGTAATGGATTTTCCTATCCTGCAACTAAAAGGTAATCTAATATATAAGAAAATTAAACATTTAGCTTTGGAAATCAAGAGTGAATTTATTCCTTCCTATGAATCTCAAAACGTTTGGGGTATTGTAGAGGGTACAAAGTATAAGGATAGTTGTTTTGCTTTTATTGCACATTATGATCATTTAGGAAAAGTAGGAGATGTTCACTTTCCAGGAGCAAATGATAATGCAAGCGGTGTTGCAGTTCTTTTAGATTTAGCAAAATATTATGCTAAAAATCCAGCTGAGCATTCAGTTGTATTTATATTTGCAACAGGGGAGGAGATAGGTCTTTTAGGTTCAAAATTTGCTGCTGAGAATCCGTATGTAGAATTAGATAAGATAAAATTTTTATTTAACTTAGATATGTGTGGAACAGGAGCTACAGGAGTAGCTGTTATAAATGGATTAAAAGAACCAAAAGCCGGAAAATTATTACAAAAAATAAATGAAGAATATCAATGGTTTATAAAAGTATTCTTAGGAGAAGAGTCTTGTAATAGTGATCATTGTCATTTTGTTCAAAGAGGTGTTCCAGCACATTTTTTATTTACTTATGGATGTGAATATAATGAATATCACACTATTTATGATAATGGAGTAAATTTACCATTTACAAAACATATTGACTTTTGTAATCTATTAAAAGAGTTCGTTAAAAGATATTAGTCTTAGGATTAGTGGAAGTTTAAATATATTTTGTAATTTTGCCCAAAGAAATAAAATAATAAATATATAAAGATATGGAATTTAGAGAAGCTATTTTAGAAGGTATTCCTGATTATTTACCTGAGTTACAAGAATACGATTACTCAGTTAGTCATGCGCCAAAGAGAAAAGAAATTTTAACAAACAAAGAAAAGAAATTAGCATTAAAAAATGCTTTAAGATATTTCGATCCTAAGTTTCACGCTGTATTAGCCAAAGAATTTGCAGAAGAATTGGAAAAATATGGTCGTATTTATATGTATCGTTATCGTCCAACTTATAAGATGTATGCAAGAGGCATAGAAGAATATCCTGCAAAGTGTGAGCAAGCAGCAGCAATTATGCTAATGATTCAAAATAACTTAGATCCAGCAGTTGCACAACACCCTCACGAACTTATAACATACGGAGGAAATGGAGCAGTCTTTCAAAACTGGGCACAATATCGCCTTACAATGAAATATCTTTCAGAGATGACCGAAGAACAAACACTTGTAATGTATTCAGGTCACCCAATGGGATTATATCCTTCACATAAAGATGCACCAAGAGTAGTTGTAACAAATGGAATGGTTATTCCAAATTATTCAAAGCCTGATGATTGGGAAAAATTCAATGCTTTAGGAGTTAGTCAATATGGACAAATGACAGCAGGTAGCTATATGTATATAGGACCTCAAGGAATTGTTCACGGAACTACAATTACAGTTTTAAATGCTGGTAGAAAAATTGGTGGAGATGGCCTTGGAGGAAAATTATTCGTTACAGCAGGTTTAGGAGGTATGAGTGGAGCTCAACCAAAAGCAGGAAATATTGCAGGATGTGTATCAATAACAGCAGAAGTCAATCCAGCAGCGACAAATAAACGTCATTCACAAAAATGGGTTGATGAAGTATATTCTGATTTAGATGCTTTAATGGCAAGAGTTCAAGAAGCACGTAAAAATAAAGAAGTTGTATCTTTTGCATATCAAGGAAATGTAGTAGATTTATGGGAATATCTTGTAGAACATAATATTTCAGTTGATTTAGGCTCAGATCAAACTTCATTACACAATCCTTGGGCTGGTGGATACTATCCTGTAGGGGTTTCTTTTGAAGAAGCACAAGATATGATGGCTAATAAACCAGAATTATTCAAAGAAAAAGTACAAGAATCTCTAAGAAGACATGTTGCAGCTATTAATAAGTTAACTGCAAAAGGTATGTATTTCTTTGATTATGGTAATGCTTTCTTATTGGAATCTTCAAGAGCTGGTGCTGATATAATGAAAGAAGATGGTACTTTCCGTTATCCTTCATACGTTCAAGACATAATGGGACCTATGTGTTTTGATTATGGATTTGGACCTTTCCGTTGGGTTTGTACTTCTTCAAAACCAGAAGATTTAGATTTGTCTGACAAAATTGCAATGGAAGTTTTAGAAGAAATTGCAAAGGAATCTCCTGTTGAAATCCAACAACAAATGCGTGATAACATCACTTGGATTAAGGGAGCTAAGGAAAATAACTTGGTTGTAGGTTCTCAAGCAAGAATTTTATACGCTGATGCGGAAGGAAGAACAAAAATAGCTTCTGCATTTAACAAAGCAATTAAAGAAGGTAGAATTTCTGCACCAATTGTATTGGGTAGAGATCACCATGACGTATCTGGAACAGATTCTCCTTTCAGAGAAACTTCTAATATATACGATGGTTCTTCTTTTACTGCGGATATGGCTGTTCATAACTGCATTGGAGATAGTTTCCGTGGAGCAACTTGGGTTTCTATCCACAATGGTGGTGGCGTAGGTTGGGGAGAAGTTATCAATGGTGGATTTGGTATGGTGATTGACGGAAGTGATGACTCAGAAAGAAGATTAAGAAATATGTTATTCTGGGATGTGAATAACGGAATAAGCCGTCGCTCTTGGGCAAGAAACGAAGGCGCAATTTTTGCAATTAAACGTGCAATGGAAGTGGAACCTAAATTAAAGGTTACTTTACCTAACATCGCTGATGATGCTTTAATTGATAGTATTTTTTAATAATAAATATTAAAATTAAAAGGACGTAATTTGTTTTGCGTCCTTTTTTTATTTTTATTATTATCTTTCACGTGAAACTCAATAATAAAAATCAAATAATCAGTATATTACATAAATAAATATAAGGGAAAATATTATGAAGTCTTTTTTTAATTTTATGTTTGCCTCATGTTTGGGTTGTTTTATATCATCTATGCTTGTGATTTTTATTCTTATTGGAATATTTTCTTCTATTTCTTTTTCTGATACAGAACAAACAGTTGCAATTGAAAACAATTCTGTTCTCTATATTAATTTAGATGCTCCAATTTATGATAGAGAGGTAGAAGATTTAGAAACTTTCTCAAATAATATATTATCTGATGAAATTATAAAGCCTATTGGTTTAACTGAATTTATGGAAGTAATTTATAAAGCAAAGACTGATGAAAATATTAAGGCTATATTTTTACAGATGTCTATGTTGCAAACAAACGGATGGGCTACTATAGAAGAAATAAGACAAACTTTATTGGATTTTAAAACCTCTGGAAAGAAGGTTTATGCGTATAGCGATATGTTTATTACACAAAACGCTTACTATTTAGCTACTGTGGCAGATAAAATCTATCTTAATCCGGCGGGAAACTTAGCTTTGACAGGCTTAGGTGCAGAGGTAATGTACTATAAAGACCTTTTTGAAAAATTAGACATAGATGTAGAACTTATTCGTCCAAGAAACAATTCTTATAAGAGTGCAGGAGAAACATATATCTCTAATAAAATGTCCCAAGAGAATAGAGAACAAATCAAAGCTTATATTTCAGATATATGGAACTATGTTTCACAAAATATTGTTGAAGCAAGACAACTACAAAGTATAGATACTTTCAATGCAAAGGTGTCAAGACTTGAATATTTTTTACCAAAACAAGCCTTAGATAATGGATTAGTAGATTCACTTACTTTTAAAACAAATGTAGAGCAAATAATAGTTGATGAAGTAAAAAAACAATTTTCAATAAACTCACCTTCTGCAAAGGTAAACTTTGTAAAATATAACAAATATCGTAAGACAATTCCTACTATATTTAAAAAACAACAAAATAATATTGCAGTAATTTATGCATACGGAGATGTAAATCAAGGAAAGGGTAGTTCTTTATCAATAGGTAGCGAAACTTTGATGCGAGCTATTGAAAAAGCAGCTAATGACAATAGTGTGAAAGCAATTGTGTTAAGAGTAAATTCACCGGGAGGCGATGCAATAGCCTCAGAGCTTATTACAAATGAAGTAATCAAAGCAAAAAAACTAAAACCTGTTATTGTATCAATGGGAGATGTTGCTGCATCGGCAGGATATGAGATGAGCTCGAATGCAGACTTAATTGTAGCCTCTCCAATCACTATTACAGGTTCAATAGGAGTGTTTGGAATAATGCCAAATATAGCACGCTCATTGAAAAACAATGTTGGATTAACTTTTGACACAGTAAAAACTAACGATAATGCTATTATGTCTCTTACAACTCCGCGTTCACAACAATCAAAGCTTATTTTGCAAATGAATGTTGAGAATTTCTATGATAATTTCATTACAAGAGTAGCCGAAGGTCGTAAGTTAGAAAAGACATACGTGGATTCAATTGCAAGAGGTAGAGTTTGGTCGGCATTAGATGCAAAAGAGTTAGGATTAGTTGATGAATTTGGAGGATTAAATAAAGCAATTTCTATTGCAGCTCAAAAAGCAGGTATAGAACAATATGGAATAGTTGCCTATCCTAAGCAAAAAGATATTTTAACTCAATTGTTAGAATCAATATCTGAAGAATCAGACTTTCAAGAACTTGTAAAAGATAAAGATGTCTTTGAACAATTGAATAAAAAAATAGAGAAACTATCTCAAAATCAAGGAGTTCAAGCGCGCATTCCATATATCATCAATTTCTAATAAAAAACCTTAAAATTTTTTCTTTGATTTTTGATTTTTTTTCTTTGAAAAATTTAAAAAAATCAAAGAAAAAATTTAAAAAATCAAAGAAAAATTTTTTGAAATCTAAGAAATAATTTAATCTCGTTTGATAATTGAAATTTTAATTGTATTTTTGCAAGATTATTTTAAAATTTAATATAAATTAACAAAATATAATAAGCGATGTCTAAAGCTATAAAAATTACTAAGGGCTTGGATCTCAAATTATATGGTGAGCCTACGCCTGAGGTTGTGGAAACATTTGTGAGCGAATATGCTCTCAAACCAAAGGACTTTATCGGCTTGACTCCTAAACTTTTGATTGAAGAAGGTGAAAGAGTAAAAGCTGGTACTCCTCTTTTTTATGCAAAAGGCAAAGAAAAAGTTTTGTTTACTTCTCCTGTAAGTGGAGTTGTTAAACAAGTGAAAAGAGGAGAGAAAAGAGTTATTGAAGAAGTAATTGTAAGTGCTGATGAAACAATTGAGTACTTAGATTTTGGAGTTTCAAGCATTAGTGAATTAAATGCTGAACAAATCAAAGAAAAAATGTTGATTTCTGGTGCTTGGACTTTACTTCGTCAAAGACCTTATTCAGTTGTGCCTAATCCTGACACAACTCCAAAATGTATAATTGTGTCTGGTTTCAGCTCAGCACCATTAGCACCTGATTATTCTATACTTTTGAAAGGTTTAGGTGCGGAATTACAAGTTGGTGTTGATGCTTTGAAAAAAATGACAGGTGTTACAATTCACGTAAATGTTCCTTCACAAGATGTAAGAGCAGAAGAATTAACAAAATTGCAAAATGTTCAAATCAATACTTTTGAAGGAAAACACCCTTGTGGAAATGTTTCTGTTCAAATAGAGAAATTAGATCCTATAAACAAGTCTGAAAGAGTTTGGTACTTAGATGCACAAGATTTAGTTGTAATAGGACGATTATTTTTAGAAGGAAAATACAACACAGATCGTTTAGTTGCTTTAACAGGTCAAGAAGTTTCTCACCCACAATATTACAAAGTTAAGAGAGGTGCGAATATTTCTTCTTTGATTTACAACAATACAACTGCTGTTGAATTAAGAATAATAAGCGGAAACGTACTTTCTGGAACAAAAATTGAGAAAGATGGTTTCATCTCTGCTTATGATAATCAAGTTACTATAATTAAAGAAGGTAACGAAGCAGAATTTATGGGTTGGTTAGCACCTGGAACTAAGAAATTTAGTTTTTCAAGAACATTCTTAGCAGGATTCTTAACAAATTGTTGCAACCGTAAATATGAAGTGAATACTAATCTTCACGGAGGAAGAAGACCTTTTGTTGTAACAGGAGAGTTTGAAAAAGTATTCCCAATGGATATTTATCCAATGCAACTAATAAAAGCTTGTATTATAGAAGATATAGACATGATGGAGCAATTAGGAATCTATGAAGTAGATCCTGAGGATTTTGCTCTATGTGAATTGATAGATTCTTCTAAGACAGATATTCAAGAAATAATAAGAAAAGGTTTAGACCTAATGAGAAAGGAGATGGGAGAATGAAATTTATAAAGAATACATTAGATAAAATGAGGCCAAACTTCGAAAAAGGAGGGAAACTTCACGCTTTCCATTCTTTGTTCGATGCTATTGACACTTTAATGTTTGTTCCCGCTACAACAACTACAAAAGGTTGTCATGTAAGAGATGCGGTAGATAACAAACGTACAATGATAACAGTTTTTATAGCCTTACTTCCAGCTTTATTGTTTGGTATGTATAACATAGGCTATCAACACTATTTATCAATAGGCGATATAGTAGCAGGGGATTATTGTGCTAACTTTTGGAATAATTTATGGTATGGATTTTTAAAAGTTCTTCCATTATTATTAGTTAGTTACATTGTTGGTTTGGGTATAGAAGTTATTTTTGCTCAAATAAGAGGACACGAAGTTAGTGAAGGATATTTCGTAACAGGACTTTTAATTCCTATGATTTGTCCTCCTGATGTTCCATTGTGGCAATTAGCATTAGCAGTTGCTTTTGCAGTTATCATTGGTAAAGAAGTATTTGGAGGAACAGGTTACAATTTCTTAAATCCTGCTTTGGTAGCTAGAGCATTCCTTTTCTTTTCTTATCCTATTCAAATGTCAGGAGATACAGTTTGGATTGCAGAAAAAGCAGATGCTTATTCGGGAGCTACTCCTCTTGGAGAAATGATAGCAGGAGCAAATCTTCCTTCTACATCTATTATGGATATGTTCATAGGATTTATGCCTGGTTGTGTTGGAGAAACATCTGTTATTGCAATTCTAATAGGAGCGTTAATACTATTAGTATCAGGAGTTGCATCTTGGAGAGTTATGTTATCAATATTTGCAGGTGGAGCTATAATGGGCTTGATATTTAATGCTGTTGGTGCTAATGATTACATGAATATGCCATTCTATTATCACTTCTTAATAGGTGGATTTATGTTTGGTGCAGTATTTATGGCAACAGACCCTGTTACAGCTGCTCATACTAACACAGGAAAATATATTTACGGATTCCTAATAGGTATTATGGCTGTTTTAATCAGAGTTGTAAACCCTGCTTATCCAGAAGGAATGATGCTTGCAATATTACTTATGAACGTGTTTGCTCCATTGATTGATTACTATGTAGTAGAAGCGAACATAAGAAAAAGAGCTAAGAGAGCAAAATTAGTTAATAACAAATAAAACCAAGAGAGATGGCAAATAAAGAGAGTAATTCATACATATTTATGTATTCAACCATTTTGGTTGTCGTTGCTGCTGCTGTCTTGGCTGTAGCAGCAGTTGGTTTACGTCCTTTTCAAAAGAAAAATCAAGAAATTGAAAAAATGCAACAACTTCTTACTGCTGTTGGAATAGAAAATGATGTAAAAAATGCTGAAGAATTGTATAAAAAATACTTTGTACAAGAATTGACTGTAAACAAAAAAGGAGAAGTTCTTTCTACATACGAAAATGAAACATTAAAAGGAGAAGTAAGACCTTTCAACGTTGAATTATCAAAAGAACTTGCAAAAGGAGAAGAAGCAATGCTTCCGATCTTTATATGCAATCAAGAAGGTAAAACAGTATATGTAGTACCTGTTCATGGAAAAGGTTTGTATGATGCAATTTGGGGTAATGTAGCGATAGAAGAAGACTTAAACACAGTTCGTGGAGTGCTATTTGACCACAAAGGAGAAACTCCAGGTTTAGGAGCAGAGATAACAAATCCTGCATTCCCAGCACAATTCAAAGGTAAAAAAATATTTGAAAACGATGAAGTGAAGTTAGCAGTTGTTAAAGGTCAAAAAACTGAAGAAGAAAAACAATATCAAGCAGATGCTGTAACAGGAGCTACAAATACTTCAAACGGAGTTTCAAACATGTTGAAAGATTGCTTATCAAATTACATAGAATATTTCAAAACACTAAAAACAAAGTAATATGGCAAATATGTTAAAACTTATAAAGAATCCTTTAAGTAAGGAAAATCCAATAGCAGTGCAAGTTTTAGGTATTTGCTCTGCTTTGGCGGTAACTACTCAATTAAAGCCTGCAGTTGTTATGGCATTATCTGTAACTGTTGTAGTAGTTCTTTCAAACGTAATAGTATCATTACTAAGAAATACAATTCCTTCTCGTATTCGTATTATAGTACAATTGGTGATAGTATCTCTAATGGTAATTCTTGTGGACCAATTCTTAAAAGCATTTGTTTATGATGTAAGTAAGCAATTGAGTGTCTTTGTAGGATTGATTATTACTAACTGTATAGTAATGGGACGTTTAGAAGCATTTGCATTAGCAAATAAACCACTACCTTCACTTTTAGATGGTATAGGAAACGGATTAGGTTATGCAGTTATATTAATAATTGTTGGATTTTTCAGAGAACTATTAGGACAAGGCTCTTTGTGGGGATACAAAATAATACCTGAAAGTTTCTTTGAAGCAGGATATGTTAACAATGGTCTAATGACAATGCCTGCAATGGCCTTGATATTAGTAGGAATAATAATTTGGGTTCACAGAAGTCGTAACAAAGACTTATGCGAAAAGTAATTAACTCTTAAAACATAAAAATATGCAAGAAATAATAAACATATTCGTAAAGTCTATTTTCATAGATAATATGGTATTTGCATTCTTTTTAGGAATGTGTTCTTACCTTGCTGTTTCTAAAACAGTAAAAACATCTATGGGATTAGGTATTGCTGTGGCTTTTGTACTTGTAATCACAGTGCCTATCAACTACCTTATCAATGAATTTATATTAAAAGAAGGAGCATTAGCTTGGTTAAGTCCATCTTTTGCTAGTGTTGATTTAAGTTTTCTAAGTTTCATTTTATTCATTGCCGTGATAGCTGCAATAGTTCAATTAGTTGAAATGTTCATAGAAAAAGTTTCACCTTCACTTTATAGCCAATTAGGAATTTTCTTACCATTGATAGCAGTAAACTGTGCAATCATGGGAGCATCTTTATTTATGCAACAAAGAGAATATGCTAATATAGGAGAAGTATTTTCTTTCTCACTTGGTAGCGGAATAGGTTGGTTACTTGCTATTGTTGGTTTAGCTGCAATAAGAGAGAGAATAAGATACGCACAAGTTCCTGCTCCATTAAAAGGATTAGGTATAACCTTTATTATAACAGGACTTATGGCTATTGCATTCATGAGTTTCATCGGTATTAAACTATAAAACAGTATAAGAGATGGGAAAAATAGTAATAATAAGTGTATTAGTTTTTTTAATCATTGTTCTTTTATTGGTATCTGTTTTGCTTTATGCAAGAAAAAAATTGGTACCATCAGGAGATGTTAAAATAAACATAAACAATAAAAAAGACATAGAAGTACAATCAGGCTCTTCTATTTTGGCAACACTTGCTAATGAAAAAATATTCTTACCTTCGGCTTGTGGAGGACAAGGAACTTGCGGAATGTGTAAATGTAAAGTTATAGAAGGAGGTGGAGAAATGCTACCAACAGAAAAGCCTCACTTTACAAGAAAACAACAACAAGAAAACTATCGTTTAGGTTGCCAAGTTAAAGTTAAAGAAAATATGAAAATAGAGATACCAGAAGAAATATTTGGTATCAAAAAATGGGAATGTGAAGTACTTAGCAATAATAACGTTGCAACTTTCATTAAGCAATTCGTTGTTAAATTACCAGAAGGAGAAACTCTTAATTTCAGAAGTGGAGGATATATTCAAATAGATGTACCTGCTTGTACTATCAACTATAAAGATATGGATATAGATCCTAAATATCATTCTGATTGGGATAAATTCAAAGTATGGGATTTAGTAATGAAAAATCCAGAACCATGTTTCCGTGCATACTCTATGGCTAATCACCCAGCAGAGAACAATATCATAATGTTGAATATACGTATTGCTACTCCACCTATTGATAGAGAAAAAGGCGGTTGGGCAAATGTAAATCCAGGTATATGTTCTTCATACATTTGGTCATTAAAACCAGGAGACAAAATAACAATTTCAGGACCATACGGAGAATTCTTCATTAAAGATACAGATAAAGAAATGATGTTTATTGGAGGAGGAGTTGGAATGGCGCCGATGCGTTCACACATCTTCGATTTATTCAAAACACATCACACAACAAGAAAAGCTACATTCTGGTATGGAGCAAGAGCAATCAAAGACTTGTTCTATATGGACGAATATGAAGAAATCGCAAAGAACAATCCAAACTTTGAATATCACGTAGCCTTGTCTGCACCTGATGAAGGAGATAATTGGACAGGATATACAGGATTTATTCACGATGTTATCTACAACAATTATTTGAAAAACCACAAAGAACCAGAAGAAATAGAATACTATCTATGTGGACCACCACCAATGATTGCAGCAGTAATTAAAATGTTAGACTCACTTGGAGTACCACCTGAAAACATTCTTTACGATAACTTTGGTAGTTAATAATAAAAATCAATAAACAAAACAAAAGGAGGAAGACTTTCTATAAAGACTTCCTCTTTTTTTTGTTTACTTTAAAGAGGTAATAGTATTACTTCAAAGAAGTAGAGGGATTACCTCTTTGAAGTAAAAAAAGAATTGCAGAAAAAAATCAACAAAACAAAACAAAAACAATAAAAAATCACTACATTTGCAATCTATGAAATTATTAAATTACATATTATTTTACGGGTTTCTTATTCCCTTATCGTTTTTACCGATGAGGTTTCTACATTTTTTAGCAGATATTGTTAAGTTTCTTCTTTACAATCTTATAGGCTATAGAAAAAAAGTAGTAATGGAGAATCTTTCTTGTTCATTTCCAGAAAAAACTCAAAAAGAATTAAAGGAAATTGCAGACAAGTTTTACTCACATCTTGCCGATTTGTTTTTGGAAGCAGTGAAAATGCTAACTATTTCGAGGAAAAACCTAATGAAACGATACAAATGCACTAATCCAGAACTAATATCTAAATACTATAAGCAAAACAAGAGCATTATTTTAGTCTCAGCCCACTATAACAATTGGGAATATATGGTAGCGAGTCTTGGAATGCAGTTTGATTTTCACGGAATAGGAGTAGGCAAAAGAATGAGCAATAAAACCTTTGAAGAACTTATGCATAAAAAACGCACAAGATATGGTACAGAAGTCTGTTATGCAGACAATTCTCGTAAAGTTTTTGAACAATATCACAATACAAAAACTTGTGCATATATGCTTTTGAGCGATCAAAGTCCAAACGATAAAAACAAATGTTATTGGATAGATTTTCTTAATCAAAAGACAGCATTTATTTATGGTTGTGAATACTTTGCAAAAAAATATGACTATCCAGTATTTTTCTATAAAGTTAAGAAAGTAAAAAGGGGCTATTATGAGTTTGAAATAGAAGAAGTAGCCACGCAACCCCAAGAAATAGAATACGGATTCATAGTAGAAAAATCGGCAAACATATTAGAAAACTTGATAAAAGAAGCTCCTCAATATTGGTTGTGGAGTCATAGACGTTGGAAACTTAAATACGAACAAGCATAGTTATGAATAATTTCACTCATCTTCATGTGCATACTCAATATTCTATATTAGACGGAGCATGTAACATAAATAAATTACTTGATAGAGTTAAAGAGTTAGGACAAACAGCAATAGCAATTACCGATCATGGCAATATGTTCGGTGTGTTGGAATTTCACAACGCTTGTAAAAAGAAAGGAGTAAAGCCAATCTTAGGTTGTGAAATGTATGTCTCACCTCAAAGTAGATTTATAAAAGATGGGAAAAATTTTAGCGGACATCACCTTATACTTCTTGCCAAAAACGAAAAAGGTTATTTAAATCTAATAAAATTAGACTCGCTTGCCTTTGCCAAAGAAGCCAAATATCGAACATCAAGAATAGATAAAGAACTTTTATTTGAATATTCAGAAGGATTAATATGTTGTTCTGCATGTTTAGGAGGAGTATTGCCTAAATTAATAGAAGCAGGCGATATAGAAGGAGCTGAAAAGACAGCATTAGAATATAAAGAAGTTTTTAAAGATGATTATTATATAGAGCTACAAAACCATGGAATAGACCTACAACAACAAGTCAATAAAGAATTAATAAGAATTGCTAAAAAATTTGACATAAAAATAATAGCAACAAACGATGTACACTATATAAATGAAGATGATTACGAAGCACATAAAATATTGATTTGTTTAAATACAGGAAAGACCTTAGAAGAATACGATAATAGTAAAATGTCTTATACGGGTAAAGAATTCTTAAAATCATTTGATCAAATGATAGAAGCATTTCCCGATATACCAGAAGCTATTTATAACACGCAAGAAATAGTAGATAAGATAGAAGTCTTTGAATTAGAAAGAGGACCAATACTTCCAGTCTTTGACATACCATCTTCCTTTGGTAAGATAGAAGACTATTACGAAAAATTTCCATTAGAAGACATAGAATCTAAACTTTACAATGACTTTATAAACAATCCTAAGACAAAAGACGAAGACAAGCTACCAGAATTAAAGAAAGAAATAACAGACAAACTAATAAAAGAAAAAGGAGGCTACAAAAAAATAATTCGTACGAAATTTGATGCAGCCTATTTGCGACATCTTACCTTTGAAGGAGCGAAAAAGCGTTACGGAGACAACCTTGATGAAACTGTTTTAAAAAGAATAGAAAGCGAATTAGGTACAATAGAATGGATGGGCTTTCCTGGCTATTTTTTAATCGTACAAGATTTCATAAACTATTCAAGAGAAAACTTAGGAGTAATAGTTGGTCCAGGTAGAGGCTCAGCAGCCGGTAGCGTTGTTGCATATTGTCTTGGAATAACAGCAATAGAACCATTGAAATATGGATTACTATTTGAGCGATTCTTAAATCCTGACCGTATTTCCTTACCCGATATAGATGTAGACTTCGATGATCAAGGGCGAGAAAAGACTTTGAAATATGTACAAGACAAATATGGCTCAGATCACGTAGCACAAATTACTACCTTTGGAACAATGGCGGCGAAAATGTCAATAAAAGACGTTGCACGCGTACTTAATTTACCTCTTGCCGAATCAAATAGATTAGCAGATTATGTTCCAAATAGACCAGGCATTAGTTTAGAACAAGCATTCAAGGAGTCGCCAGAGTTGAAACAAGAATTAGAAAGCGGAAGTGAATTAGTAAAAAAAGTACTCTCGCTTGCTGTGAAATTAGAAGGCTCAATTCGTAGCACAGGTATTCATGCTTGTGGAGTAATCATAGGACCTGACGATATTTCCAATTATGTTCCAATTGCCGATAGTAAAGATTCCGACATGATGGCAACGCAATTTGAAGGAAAGCTAATAGAAAGTGTAGGAATGATTAAGATGGACTTTCTAGGGCTAAGCAACCTTTCAATAATAAAAGATGCCTGCGAAAACATATATAAAACCAAAGGAATAGTTGTAGAGCCAGACAAAATACAATTAGACGATAAAAAGACTCTTGAACTATTTTCAAAAGGATTAACAGTAGGTACATTTCAATTTGAATCAGATGGAATGAGTGGACACCTACAAAATCTAAAACCAGATAGATTTGAAGACCTAATAGCAATGAATGCTTTGTATAGACCAGGACCTATGCAATACATTTCAAACTTTATAAATCGTAAACATGGCGTAGAAGAAATAGTGTATGAATTTCCAATAATGGAAAAGTATCTTTCAGAAACATACGGCATAACTGTCTATCAAGAACAAGTGATGTTGCTTTCCCAAGCTTTGGCAAATTTCACTCCTGGTGAAGCAGACAAACTTAGAAAGGCGATGGGAAAAAAGCAAATCAAAGTAATGGAAGAGTTGGAAAAGAAATTCATTGTTGGTTGCGAGAAAAACGGCTTGGAATTAGAGAAAGTAAAGAAAATTTGGGAGGATTGGAAAAAATTTGCCGAATATGCTTTCAATAAATCCCACTCAACTTGTTACGCATACGTAGCCTTTCAAACAGCATATCTAAAAGCACATTACCCGGCTGAATATATGTCGAGTGTACTTACACATAACCTTTCAGATATAAAGAAAATAACAAAATATATAGAAGAATGCCAAAATATAAACCTACAAGTATTAGGGCCAAACGTTAATGAATCTGACCTTAACTTTATGGTAAACAAAAAAGGCGAGATACTCTTTGGATTAGCCGCAATAAAGGGAGTAGGATTAGCCGCAGCGGAAGAAATAATTAGAGAAAGGAATGAAAATGGTCCTTATTCCTCAGCCTTTGACCTTGTAAAAAGAGTGAATCTTCGTATAATAAATCGCCGATGCTTAGAATCCCTAATAAAAGCAGGTGGATTTGATTGTTTTGAAGGCGTTCATCGAGCTCAATATTTTGCAAATATTGACAATATCACTGTTTTAGAAAAAATGATAATGCTATCTAATAGATTAAAATCAGATAGTCTATCAGCACAAGTATCATTATTTGATGCAGAAGAAATAAAAGTAGATGAAGTATTTGAATTGCCGGAATGTGATGCTTGGACAAAAAGCGAAAGCCTTTCATTTGAAAAAGAAATGATAGGTTTTTACATTTCAGGACACCCCTTAGATGAGTACGAAGAAACAGTTAGAACATTTGTTGATACGAAAATAGAAAGTTTTAAAGACTTAACCTTGCTCAAAGACAAAGACATTTGCATAGCAGGCATAGTAGTAGGAGCAGAAAACAGGGTAGGTAAAAATGGAAATCCGTTCTCCTCTCTCACAATAGAAGATGAAACGGGAGCATATACTTTTAGATTCTTTGGAAATAATTATGTGAAATTTGGAAACTTTTGTAGAGAAGGTTTATATCTAATAATAAACGCATCTGTAAAAGAAAAAACTTGGCCAAAAGATGCAATTACAAAAGAATTAGATGTTTACGTAAAGGAAGTATCGCTTCTAAACAACTATATGGAAGAAAATGCCAAAGAATTGGAGATGACTATAGACTACAACAACATAACAGAACTATTTGTCAAAGAATTAGAAACCCTTTGCAAGAAAAACAAAGGAAAAATCACACTCAAAATAAATATCGTTTCAGCAATGGACGATTTAAAACTAACAATGCTCTCAAAAAAATTCAAAGTAGCACCATCTTTCATAAAAGAAATAAGAAAATTTTCTTCAAAATACGGACTGCTTTATAAAGTCTTAAAAAGATGATGAGGTATTTGCCATTAGAAATAGTAAAGCAAAAAGCTATCTCTTTGGGATTCAATGATTGCGGAGCTGCAAAAGCTGAGCAACTCTGCTCATCGCATTTTGATAAATGGATAAAAAAAGACTATAATGCCAGTATGGATTATCTAAACAAATATCACTCTCAGCGATTTAATCCTTGTGAACTCTTAGAAGAAGCAAAAACAGTTTTTTCCTTTCTTATATCCTATAATGCTGAAAATAAATTAGATGAGAGTAAATATAAAATAGCCTCATACGCACAAGGGCTTGATTATCACAAAGTAATAAAAAACAAACTCTATACCTTATTGGAAGAACTAAAAGCCTTATTTCCAGATATTCAAGCAAAAATATGCGTAGATACAGCACCCGTAATGGAAAAGCATTGGGCAGTAAAAGCAGGCTTAGGTTGGATAGGCAAAAACACCTGCTTCATTTCGGAGAAATATGGAAATAAAGTATTTCTTGCTGAAATTATTTGCAATTATGAAAGTGATTATACGCAAGAGGTTAGGAATCAGTGTGGTAATTGCAGAAAATGTATAGATTCTTGTCCAAACGGAGCATTGAATGACCAAGAAATTGGACTTGATTGCAATAAATGTATTTCCTATCAAACCATTGAAAACAAGGATTCTATACCTTCGGAAATTAAATTAAACAATTATATTTATGGTTGTGATATTTGCGTAAATGCCTGCATAAGAAACAATAAAGCAATTAAAGTAAACAATGAGTTTTCTCCTACACAAGAAATTAAAACCTTGATTTCAAAGATAGAAAGTGGAGAAATAGAAAAATCAGACTTTAACAAAGTCCGCAAAATCTCCGCAATGGAGAGAGTAAAGTTTGAAAAATTACTTTCAAATATAAAGGTGTGAAAATAAAACGTGCAACTTTTTTGACAAAATAACGTTATACAATAAGAAAATAACAAAAACAAAACGCATTATGGCAACAATAACAATAAATTATGACGGAAAAGACGATGTAATGAAGCATCTGATAGAGGCGATGTTAGCTGCAGGTGCAAAAATTACTACTCCCTCAGATTTTGATAGTGATTTCTATAACAATAAAGAAGCCTTACAAAATTTTCAAAAAAGTATAGAAGAAGAAAAGCAAGGATTAGCACGGGAAGTCAGCCTTGAAGAAATAAAACAAATGCTTTGCTTGTAATGTATCGCATAGAATTAACACCTCAAGCAGAAAAAGAACTTATCGCATTAGGAAAAAGAGGTGATAAGGCAAGCCAGAAGCGCTTGTAGGCAATTATTCAGGATATTGGTCTCGAAGAATAAATCAAAAAGATAGGTTAATATATTGTGTAAAAGATGAAATTGTTACTGCACTTGTCGTACAAGTAGGACAACATTACAAAGATAAATAAGCAAGTTAAAGTCTCGTATTATAAAATCCTCAAATCAATATCCGTACTTCACTCTTAGTATGGCAAATATCACACAATAAAGAATTATTGCAAAGATTAAATTCCATAAATCGAAAGATTACAAAAATAACTCTTAGCTTTATTTTATTTTTTCTTGATTAAAATGGTATTTTAATCTTATTAAAAAGGTATTTTATTACGTTGAAAATAAATTACCTTCAAAAAGTAGAAGTAATACCTTAAAGAAGTAGAAACATTACCAACGCAAAGTAAAAATTTGGTAAAAGTATATAATAAAAGAAAACCGACACTTAAATTTTAAATGTCGGTTTTTTAGAATGCTAATCTTATGTTTTATTTCTTGTTTACTAAGATTTCGTCAATTATTCCGTAGTCTAAGGCTTCTTTTGCTGTTAGCCAATAATCTCTATCGCCGTCTTTTTCTATTTTCTTTATAGATTTGCCTGTGTGTTTAGCGATTATTGAATATAATTCTTCTTTTGTTTTAAGGATTTCTCTTGCTGCGATTTCTATGTCTGAGGCTTGTCCTTGTGCTCCGCCGAGAGGTTGATGTATCATTACTTTTGAGTGTTCTAATGCAGTACGTTTTCCTTTTTGTCCTGCACATAAAAGCACTGAACCCATAGAAGCAGCTAAGCCTGTGCAGATTGTAGCAACGTCAGGTTTGATATATTGCATTGTATCGTATATTCCAAGACCAGCATTTACGTATCCACCAGGTGTATTTAAATAGATTTGAATATCAGATGTAGAATCAACGCTTTCTAAGAATAATAATTGAGCTTGAATTATGTTTGCAACATCATCATCTATTGCTGTACCTAAGAAAATTATTCTATCCATCATCAAACGTGAGAAAACGTCCATTTGAGCTACGTTTAATCTTCTTTCTTCTACGATTGTTGGGTTTATATATGCACTTTTAGTACTGCTAACCTTACTATATTTATCAAAAGTTATGCTACTAATTCCTCTATGCTTTATTGCGTAAAGTCTAAATTCTTTATCTAAATTATTCATATTGCTAATTATTTATTTCTATTTATAAGTTTTTCAGAGAATTGTCTAAGATTTTCTTTTCTTTGATTGTCTATGTCTATTTTTTCTAACGATTGAATTGCTAAATTATGATAATGAAGCATTTCTTTTTCTGCTAATTCTTTTATTTTTAAGTCTTCGTATATTGATTTAACGACTTGTTCTTTTTGTGCAGGCTCAAAGTTTTTTGAAGAATAGAGTTCTTGCAAAATGTTTTGTTGTCTTTGACTTCCTATTTCAAGTGCTTTTAGGTAAAGGAAGGTTTTTTTGTTGTCAATAATGTCTTTGCCTGTTATTTTACCAAAAACCTCTACATCACTCCAACAATCGAGTATGTCGTCTTGAATTTGGAAAGCAATTCCTATGTTTAATGCAAATTCATTTAACAATTCAAGATTTTCTTTTGAACAATGAGCAGTTACTGCCCCTAATCTTAGTGCACAAGAGAGTAAAACACCTGTTTTTAATCGAATCATATTTATGTATTCTTCGATTTTAACATCGTTTCTTGTTTCAAATTCCATGTCAAAGGCTTGTCCTTCGCAAACTTCTATTGAGGATTGTGTTAGGATTTCTACTAAATCTTTAATTATATCGTTATCATAGTTTAATAGGTGTTTATATGATAATGCAAACATTGTATCTCCTGAAAGGATTGCTTTGTTAGAGTTGAATTTTTTATAGACTGTTTCTTTTCCTCTGCGAAGTGGAGATTGATCCATTATATCATCGTGCAATAAAGTAAAGTTATGTAATATTTCAACGGCTATTGCAGCTGATTTTGCTTTGTTTACATCACCTGAAAACATATCTGCTGCAATCAAGGTTAAAAGAGGACGAACTCTCTTGCCTCCTTGTTTCATTCCATACTCAATTGGTTCGTAAAGGGTTAAAGGTTCGTTTAAAAAAGATTCTTGTTCAAATAAAGCTATTGCTTCTTGTTGAAGTTGTTCTAATGTGTTCATTGTTTGTTATGTTTAGATTTTTAAAATTTGTTCACAAATAAATTTAGCTGCTTGTCCATCTCCAAAAATAGGAGGATAAGATGTTGGTGGATTCTCTAAGAAGTGTTTTGTCTTTTCAAGTATTAGAGAATAGTTTGCATCACATATTGCAGCATTTCCTTCTTCTACTATTTCTTTCCATTCGGTTGTTGAGCGTAGAATTACGCAAGGTTTTTTTAAGAAAAAGGCTTCTTTTTGTACTCCACCGGAATCGGTTAGGATTATTTCGGCTGAACTTTCAAGTTTTATCATTTCTAAGAATGAAACGGGTTCTATTATTTTTATTTTAGGGTTTGAATATATTGTTTCTACATATTCTTCACTTAACATTTGTGGTAGCATTTTTTTTGTACGAGGGTGCATAGGTAAGATAATATCTCTTTCTTTTGAAAGAGTAAGTAGTGCATCAAAAATATTTTTTAAGCGTTCTTTGTCATCGGTATTTGTGTTGCGATGTATGGTGCAAAGAATAAAATTATTGCCATATTCCGATTTTGTATTTTCTAATTTTTGTGAAAAGTATAATGTGTTGTCGTACATTATGTCTCCACAGTGAAATATATTAGGTTTGTCAGCTGTTGGTTTGTTGTTTATTTCTGCTGAAAAGCCTTCTTTTAATAGGTTGTTGTATCCGTGAATTGTTGGCGAGAATAGGAGCGTGGAACAATGATCGCAGAGTATTCTGTTTATCTCTTCTGGCATTGCTTTGTCAAATGAACGTAATCCTGCTTCAATATGCACGATTGGAACGTGAATTTTTGAGGCTGCAATAGCTCCTGCAAGGGTGGAATTAGTGTCTCCGTACACTATTATTGCATTTGGTTTTTCTTCTTCAAGGACTTGTTCTATTTTTTCTATCATTTTAGCGGTTTGTTCGCCGTGTTTTCCGCTTCCTACCGAGAGTTGATACTTTGGAGTAGGTATTTCCAATTCTCTGAAAAAGATTTCGGACATGTTTTCATCATAGTGTTGTCCTGTGTGTAGGATTATTTCTTCTATTTTGTCTGAAAAATATTTTTTTATTGTCCTACTTATTGCAGAGGCTTTGATTATTTGTGGCCTTGCACCTATTATTGTTATTATTTTCATAAGTTACTTATTTGAGAATAAAATTCCTTGGCTATTTTGTCTCTATTGAAGTTTTCGCTTACGTATTTCAATCCGTTTTCTCCTAATTCTGCTACGAGATTCCTATCGTTGTATAGTTTTAATATTTGTTTTGCTAAGTCTTCGCTGTCTTCTGGTGTGAAGGATACTCCACATTTTCCTTCTTTTATGAATAATTCTTCTGCTTCTCCTTCAACGCCTAAGATAATAGGCTTTTTTAGTGCGAGATTTTCAAATATTTTTGATGGAATTGCTCCTTTGAATAAATCTAATCTTTTTAATGGAATTATGCTTGCATTAGTGTCTGTTATTATTCTTTGCATTTGACTTTTTGGTACGGCATCGAAAAATTGAAGGTTTGTTAGATTTAAATTGTCTTTTAGTTTTAGTAGGTTTTCTTTTTCAGGTCCGTTACCAAGTAGTATGAATTTTATGTTTTTATGGTCTTCTAATTTTTTAGCTGCATTTAATATTACTTCTAAACCTTGTGCATGTCCAATTATTCCT
>CALDHX010000014.1 GCA_937901525.1 uncultured Bacteroidales bacterium | reverse complement strand
CTACCAATGGTATAATTATTATTTGGAATTATATCTTCATGAAGCACATCTATATTTGTAGGGACTTTAGATGGCGTTTTAGCATAATAATTCATCATTACATATACTAAAGCAACTATTAACGCAATAATTAATATATTCATTATTAACTTCATATCTATGTCTATGACGTTCCGAAATTTTTGTTGCACCATATGCCTTTGCTGCAACAGAACCTTTTTTAAGATGACAATCATATGCACCTAATCTCATTGTGCCACCTTTTTTCATGATTGCTTTTTGTTCTTCCATTATATGAATTACAGGATTTTGCACGTTTTCATCAAATTCTGCTGAATTTGCATCTTTTATTCCCAATACATTTCTTGCAAATTCTACTACTGCCATTTGCATTCCTAAACATATTCCAAGCACAGGTTTATTTATACCATATATATACCTAAGAGTTTCAAAATCGTAATTTTCAAAATCATCTCCATATAATAAAGACATTATATTACCAGATAAATTACAGTAATTGCTTATTGTAAATGTACCAATACCATTATTAGTGGTTGGGGTAAGTTCTGCCTTAAAATATATTTTATCGTCAGTATTTATAATAATAGATTGACCTGATAATAAAGTATTCCAATTACCATCATTTATATAATAATAAATATAATTAAAAAGAAAAAGAAAAATAAAAAAAAGAAAAAAGATAAATGTATTTTTGATGTTTAAATTCACCAACAAACAACACCGCCCGCACTTTATTTTTTTTGAATAAAAAAAATTTGGAATATTCGTTTTTTTCTTTTAACTTTGTAGCGTAAATAAATTAAAAATATTACCACTATGAAAAAGTTATTATTAAGTTGTGTAGTATTATTCTTGTTGAATATTCTACACATTAATCAATCGCAAGCACAAGATTGGCAGAATTCACTTAGTGTTACTTTGCACACGCCATTTCCTGTTGATGCTTACGCTCAGAAAGTAAAGGTTTATAACAATGATTATTTAGTCGGAATAACGAAAAAAGAAAGTTCTATTTATGGTTTCGTGCAATGGCATAACGGAAATAATTCTGCAATTTATGGTTTATTAAATAACTCCAATATTGTTCTTAATGACTTTACTTTCTTTGGGAATTTTTTATATTTTTGTGGGCAAAAACTAACAAACCAAGGTAATTATGTTGGTATTATAGGTTATTTTGATATGAATGACTTCATTAATAACGGCAATTTTAATTATCAATATACAGAAGTCCCTACTATTAAGAATCTAACTAAAATATTAATAAATACATATAGCACAGGAGATACAATTGTAACAGCAATAGGAAATGATCCTAATATAATGTTAGGTGGTTATGGGCAAATTGTACATATAAATCTAGCAAATCCAAATTCTATTTGCTATAATCCATCTCCTATTAACATAACACAATTAGAAGTCTTATTTGATATGTTTTCTTATGGTGATTATGTAATAACTTTAAGTAAAAATCACCCTTCTGATCAATATTTCATAAGATATTTTAAATTTGATGGTCAATATTTGCAAAATGTTATTAGTTATATTTATACATTCCCTAATATTTATACCATATACACAAGCAATCCCGAATATTATCCTCTTCACATAGCAAATATTTCACAAGATACTTTTGCTGTTTGTCTTTCAGCAAGTGATGGACAAACAGATTTTACTATGATAAATTTTCATAAGAAGTTTTCAAATCACATTTTTTCTTCACAATTACTTCGACATTATGACAAAGACCACACAGTATTAGAAATGGAATATTCACCTACTATAAAAAGATTATTATTGCTAAATGATAGTTATTTTAATGGACAAGGAAAAGTTCAAACTATGACTTATATTGATCCTTGGGAAACGAATCCTTATGTTACTTTAATGGAAAATTTCAATACTCCAAGTAAAATAAATCATTTTAGTTTAATTTCTCCTGATCATTACGCAGTTACAGGTAGTTATTCTTTTTCTCAATCAAATAACTTACATTTATTTGCGACAAAAGAAATAAACCATGATTTTCTTTCTTGTTTAGATAATTCATTACCAACGATAGATACTCTTTTTATAGGACAAGGAACTCTTGTTTCACAGTTTTTAACATGTAATGTAATAAATGCAAATTGGATAGTAGATCAAACAAGTAATTATATTGATAATATAAATGTAAATTGTATAGATTAACAAATTAATAACATAAAAGCTATGAAAAAGTTATTGGTAATTTTATTGGCATTATTACCTTTTGTATCAAAAGCACAGCAATTAGATACTGCTTGGATTGGTGATGATTATTTAGAACAATATATATTTCCTCCTTTAATTGATAATTCTATTGAAAGAAGTTGTATTTTGGAATCTACTCCTTTTCAAAGCCATAGTAGCACGAATATGTTTTCAGGTGTTCGTGATATGCAAGATTACCTTCAAGGAGCTGCACAAAGATATGAAGTTGCAGAGAATGACAGCGTTAGTATAATGGGAGTTGCTCTTTATTCATTTTTTTATTATATATATAATATGATGCATCAAGATGATACTATAACAATAAGTATATTAAACTCCGATTTAACAGAAACTTTCTATGAAAAAAACTTTATTTCTGGAAGTGCGTCTGAGTTTGACTCGATAAGCAGTTATCTGCAAACCCCTGAACATAATGGTTTTTATCTTCCTTTTGTAGAATGCGTTTTTGATGATACTATTACTTTATATGAAGACTATTATGTCGCTTTTGAGCATAAGAGTGCTTGCAGTGCTTTTTCTGATAATGTAGGAGTTTATTGCACAGATTTAGCATTTATTACATTAAATGTGCCTGATGAAGAGATTATTATTTCTCCGGGTACTGGCCCCGATGAACTAAGAATAGATGCTCCATATAGATATGGCGCTAAATATAAACCATACGTAAAGACTTGTACATATAGAAACTGGATTTATGTTGAAGATATAAGTTGGTATGAAAGATATAAATACGCATCAATGTATGGCAACAATTATTATATCCAAGAATCAGATACTACTGCATTTAAAGCTTTTGGAATTTGTCCTATTCAAGCTATAATAGATACTTCTTCTTCTGATTCATTAGATAGTGGCGTTGTTTCGGTTGAATTGCTTGAAGAAAACATAGAGATTTATCCTAATCCTGCAAAAGATGTTTTGAATATAAATTCTGCTTTTGCAATAAAAGAAGTTGAAATCTATGACGCTTTGAATCGCTTGATTGAAAAACGCAAAGCAAACAAAAGAAACATTCAGTTAAATATCGCAAACTACAAAGCAGGTTCTTACATAGTAAACATAAAAACCACAAAAGGCAGCGTGAAAAAGAAATTGATTGTGGAATAAAGCAAAGAATTAGAAAAATAAAACGCTCGTTTGTCTGAATAAAACCAAGACTCACGAGCGTTTTTCTTTGAGTTATTATTTATTGTCTTCGTGTTGTTGCCTGAAAATCTCTTTTTGCAATTCTATTTCTTCTTTTAGTTGTTCTATAGTTGGTAAATAGGTTAAATATCTTGCTTGAAACAAACGCTCATTGTCGTGTAGAACGGAATAACGTGCCATATCTTCACTTGTTTCCGAACAAAGAATAAGTCCTATTGTAGGATTATCTCCTTGTGTACGCTTTAAATTATCATACATTCTTACATACATATCCATTTGTCCAACATCTTGATGAGTAATTCTTGATGTTTTAAGATCTATCAACAAGAAACATTTAAGTATGTAGTTATAAAATACCAAATCAATGAAGTAATCTCCCATATCAGTCTTGATATGTTGTTGTCGAGCAACAAAAGCATAACCTTTACCTAACTCCATTACAAATTTTTGTATATGAGTAATAATAGAGGATTCAAGTTCCGTGAAAGTATTTGAGATTTTACACTCACTGAGTGGAAAATCTCTGGAAAAAATTTATAGAACTGAACAAACTGATAAAGATTACTTTGCGTAAATCCTTTGCCATAAATATTTGTTAAGTTTGAAAATTTCAATATCTTGTCCCATATTGCAAAAATAATGATTTTATTGATAATAATTCAAAGAAAAAAAAGAATGCTCCAAGATTTTTCAAGGAGCATTTATTTTTTTTGTTTTTTTATTACGCATCTATATTTGCGTATGTTGCGTTCTTTTCTATAAATTCTCGTCTTGGTGGAACGTCATCTCCCATTAGCATTGAGAAAACTCTATCTGCTTCCGATGCGTTTTCAATAGTTACTTGTCTTAAAATACGAGTTTGTGGATTCATTGTTGTTTCCCAAAGTTGTTCTTCGTTCATTTCTCCAAGACCTTTGTAGCGTTGAACCTCTACTCTTCCCTTTCCACTTGATTGTTCTTCTATTGCAAGTGTTCTTTCTTCTTCATTCCAACAATAAACTCCTTGTTTATTGCTATTAGATGAAACTCTATACAATGGAGGTGTTGCAATGAAAACGTGGCCTTCTTCAATCAATTCTCGCATATAACGGAAGAAGAATGTTAAAATCAAGGTTGCAATGTGTGCTCCATCAACATCGGCATCGGTCATAATGATTACTTTGTGGTAACGTAGCTTTTCCATATTCAAGGCTTTGGAATCTTCTTTTGTTCCTATGGATACGCCCAATGCTGTGTAGATATTTTTTATTTCATCCGAGTCTAAGACTCTATGTTGCATTGCTTTTTCTACGTTTAGTATCTTTCCTCTTAATGGAAGAATGGCTTGGTGTTCTCTATCACGACCTTGTTTTGCTGTTCCTCCCGCTGAATCTCCTTCGACAAGGAATAATTCACATACGCTTGGGTCATTTGATGCACAATCGGCTAATTTCCCCGGCAATCCTGCAACTCCTAATATTGTTTGACGTTGTACAAGATCTCTTGCTTTTCTTGCGGCGTGTCTTGCCGTTGCTGCAAGGATTACTTTATCAACTATTTGTTTTGCTTCCTTAGGATGCTCTTCTAAATAATTGGTTAAGATTTCGCTTACCGCCGCTGCAACTGCCGGTGCTACTTCGCTATTTCCTAATTTAGTCTTTGTTTGTCCTTCAAATTGAGGTTCTGCAACTTTTACCGAAATAACCGCTGTCAATCCTTCACGAAAGTCATCTCCGGCTATCTCAAATTTCAATTTATCAAGCAATCCTTCTTTTGTTGCATAGTTTTTTAAGGTTCTTGTCATTCCTTGACGAAATCCTGTCAAGTGTGTACCTCCTTCATGTGTGTTAATGTTGTTTACATAGGAATGAAGATTTTCCGTAAACCCTGTATTGTATTGCATTGCTATTTCAATAGGAATGCCTTGCTTTTCTCCCTCTACGTAAATCGCCTCCGGAATTAAGTGTTCTCTTGTTGCATCAAGGTAAGATATGAAATCCTTTAAGCCTTCTTCCGAATAGAATGTTTCGCTCAAATAGTTTCCTTGTTCGTCCTTTGTTCTAAAATCGGTAATTGACAATTCAATTCCTTTATTCAAGAAAGCTAATTCTCTAAGTCTTGATGCTAAGGTTTGATAGTCGTAAACACTAACTGTAAATACTTCATCATCTGGTAAAAACTCTACTACCGTTCCTCTTTTCTCTGTTGTGCCTATTTCCTTTACTGCATATTGTGGAATACCTCTTGAATATTCTTGTTCATATACCTTTCCATCACGATAAACGTTTACTTTAAGATATTTTGATAAAGCATTCACACAACTAACCCCTACTCCGTGCAATCCTCCTGATACTTTATAAGAACCTTTATCAAATTTACCTCCCGCATGTAAGACCGTCATAACTACTTCCAAAGCAGAACGCCCTTCTTTTGGGTGAATATCAACCGGGATTCCACGACCGTTATCCTCAACTCTAATAGAATTATTTTCTAATATTTGAACGCTTACCTTATTACAATACCCTGCTAATGCCTCGTCAATAGAGTTGTCAACAACTTCATAAACCAAGTGATGCAATCCACGAACGTTTACATCACCTATATACATTGCGGGTCTTTTTCTAACAGCTTCCAAGCCTTCCAATACATTTATATTGGCGGCTGTATATTCTCCTTTTCTTAATTCTTCGCTCATTATAATTAGTCATAAATTTTTCAGACTACAAAAATACGATTTTTTCTTTATTCTTAGAATAAATTCCACGTTTTTTTGTAGTTTTGCACTTTCTAATAAAAATTAAAAAGATAGATATGAACTTCAAAAAAATTATTCCTCACATCATTGCGATAGTTTCTTTTATCGTAATTAGTTTTGTGTTTTTCTCTCCTGTCTTGGAAGGAAAAAAATTATTCCAAAGCGATATGGCTCAATTCGATGGTGCCTCCAAAGAATTAATTGACTATCAAAAAGCAAGCAATGAAAGTGCTAATTGGACAAATTCAATGTTTGGTGGAATGCCTTCTTATCAAATAGCGTTCCCTCAATCAAATAATATTTTCAACACAATAGCCCCACCGCTCACTCTTTGGACTCGTAATTTCGATGCGGGGATATTCTTTATTATGATGCTTGGTTTCTATGTGTTTATGTGCTCTATGGGTGCAAAACCTTTAATTAGTGCTTTCTCGGCCTTGATTTACGCTCTCGGTTCTTATAATGTGATAATTATTACCGTAGGACACATAACAAAAGCGTGGGCTATGGCAATGATTGCACCGATTCTTGCCGGTATGATACTCGTTTTCAAACGCAAATACATTTCGGGAATAATTATATTTACGCTTTCCTTAGGTCTTCAAATATATTTTAACCACGTTCAAATAACTTACTACACCTTAATTACCGTTCTAATTCTTGGATTCACTTATTTGATTTACGCAATCAAAGAAAAACAAATCAAAAACTTTGCTTTATCGTGTGGAGCCTTAATAATTGCGGCCTTAGTTGCTATAATGCCAAATTCTTCTCACCTTGCACTCAATGCGGAGTATGCAAAACACACAATGAGAGGAGGAAGCGAACTTACAATTAAAGCAAACGACCAATCAAACAATAATGCAAAAGGATTAACTATTGATTACGCATACGCATGGAGTTATGGCGTTGGAGAAACCTTTACAATGCTTATTCCAGACTTTCGTGGAGGAGGCTCATCGGACAATCGTTGGGAATCTCTTGCCGAAAATCGTTTGCAAGAACTACAAACAACACAACCGGCACAAGCCTCTCACCCTCAAATCAATCAAGTAATCAATCAATATGCGGGCTCAACCTATTGGGGCGAACAACCCTTTACGGCAGGTACGGTTTACTTTGGAGCAATCGTTATTTTCCTTTCCCTACTTGGCTTTTTACTAATCAAAGGTGCGGAACGTTGGTGGCTTTTAGCTGCAACCATTGTTTCAATCCTTATATCTTGGGGTAATAACTTTATGATTCTAAACGAATTTCTTTTCAATCACCTGCCTCTTTACAACAAATTCCGTACCCCTTCAATGATTCTTGTCATAGCAAACGTAACATTAGTAATCACAGCCTTTCTTGGAGTAAAAGAATTCTTTAATCAAGAAATAGAAAACAAGAAAAAAACAAAAGCACTATATATAAGTGGAGGAATAATTGGTGGATTTTGTTTAATATGTGCTCTTTTCCCCGAATTATTTGCTTCATTCTCCTCTTCACAAGACGCAACTTTCCAAGCAATCTTAGGCGATAGTTTCATTCAAGCCTTGTATGAGGATAGAAAAGAAGCCTTTACATCGGACGCTTTACGTTCATTCATCTTTATAGCAATAGCATTTGCTACCCTATTCCTATTTGCAAGAAACATTTTAAAGAAAGAATTCATAGCAATAGCAATAATAGGAATTGCATCGGTGATTGACCTATGGCAAGTTGATAATCGCTACATTTCAAAAGACAATTACAAAAAACCTTCCGAATTAGAAATACAATCAACCCCTGCCTTAGAACAAATAAAAGCCGAGGTAGCGGAAAAAAACATAAAACACTATCGCGTTTACAATATGACGGTAAACATATTCAATGATGCTTCAACCTCATATCACGTTCCATCGATTGGAGGCTATCATGGAGCAAAATTACAACGCTATCAAGACATTATTTCTTTCCATTTAACAAATCCAAACTATGTTCAAAAAGACTTAAACGACACATCACTACTAAGAACCAACCCAATTCGTCAATTCTTCCACACCTACCAACAACAAATCAATTGTCCAAACCTACAAGTTTTGAATATGCTTAACACAAGATACTTTATCTTACCAATAGGTCAAGAAGGTGGAATGAGTGTTGAGAATACGGAGGCTTGTGGAGCGGCATGGTTTGTAGAAAACATAAAATGGGTAAACACACCCGATGAAGAAATCCTTGCACTCAACGACTTCCAACCACAACACATAGCAATAATCAACAAAGACTTTGCCTCACAACTACAAAACAAAGACTTTACAAACGCCGACCAAAATGCAACAATCACATTACAAGACTCACCAAACAATAACCCTGATTTAAAAATCTATAAAACCACTTCCACTACCCCACAACTATGTATTTTCTCCGAAATCTATTACAAAGAAGGTTGGAAAGCCTACATTGATGGCAAAGAAACACCTATTTTAAGAGCAAACTATGTGCTTAGAGCCGTAGAAGTTCCAAAGGGAGAACACACAATTGAGTTAAGATGTGAACCAGACACATTAAAAACATTCAATATCATTAACCTAATAGGCTCAATCCTAATAGCAATCTTTGTAATTGGAGCAATAGCCTTGCCATTCATTAAAAAGCGAAAATAAAATCAAAGAAATAAAAAAATATGGCAAAAATTAGCGTTCAAGATACCAATGTTACAATAATTATGTTTAACGATAGTGATTATATATCACTAACCGATATTGCTAAACATAAAAGCGATGACCCTACGGCGGTAATTGGCAATTGGATGCGAAATAGAAATACAATTGAATATTTAGGAATTTGGGAAAGTTTATACAATCCTAACTTCAAACCCCTCGAATTCGAGGGGTTTAGAAGAGAAGCAGGACTTAATGCATTCACTCTTTCTCCTCAAAAATGGATAAATTAGAAGAAGTTAAAAATAAGAAATTATTAAAATAAAGACTTACGAGTATTTTTATTTGATTTTATTTTTCTAAAATCAAGAAATAATTTCACGAAATCAAAGAAAAATTCAAAAAAAGCAAAGAAAAAAAACAAAAAAGCAAAGAAAAATTTTATTTTTTCTTTGCTTTTTTTTGAGGCTTTATTCAAAAGAAAGTATTGCTTGTTTGATTAACTCTATTGCTTCTAAGAGTTGTTGTTTTGTTATTACAAGTGGTGGGGCAAAACGTATGATATGTTGATGTGCCAACAGTAGCTATTGAAATATATCTTCGCGTATTATACGCACTTCAACTAAAAAATAATATCCTCTTTCTATCCAAAGACGACACATTTAGCAGAACATTGCAAGGGTTAAATATGACACAAAGAGAAAGAGCCTCTAAAAAGAAATAAATAAATTTAGAGTTATTTTCTTGTTATACAATATTTAGAAATATATTTTTAAAAGACAATGTTTTATCTAAACTATTTTCTTACATCCCAATGAAATGGATAACTAACTCCATTTATTTTTATATCTACAATCAAATTTAAGCCCGATTTACGTTTAATATTCACATATCCATAAATACTTTCTCCTGGGTATATAATTGTTCTTTTTAAATAACCTTCATTTTTACTTATTCTTTCAGATACCAAATCATTATTCAGTGAATTTATACGTTCACCTGCCATAACTTGGGCTTGATAAGCCGCCGCCGCATTATAGGTTGTAGTTGTAGAAGTTGCTGTACCATAATATGAAGTGTTTCCTGTATATGTACCATAACCAGAAACATATCCATAATTAGAAGAATAACCATTATAAGAGGAATTTGTTGTAGATGTTGAATAGCCTGCACTTGATGCAGCTAACCCTTCTGAAATACCGACTAAAATCATAGCTGCTGTTTGTCTGTTTTTAACTTTCTTAAGATATTCTTCTGCTGAATAAACTTTCAACATTATAGTATCTATTATTTTTTTCTCATTATAAGCAGAATAATCATCATAAATAGTTTCTTCAACAAATAACATTGCTGTTATATTTGATGGATCAAACTCTATTGGGTACATGGAATTATTCTTAATAATTATGGAAGCTTGATAGTATTTCCCATAATCCCTTATTTTTTGAGTAGTCATTCCAACTGTAATTGAATTTTTGTTGTAATACAACCAAGGGAGACCATTTCTATATTCTGTTTTTATTTCAAATAAACTTGGGCTTTCATACATAGGTTGATTATCTGAAATTCTAAATTTACTACAAAAACCATTTTTATCAGAAACAGTATAATAATCATTTAAAGGTTCTCCATTACTATATTCTACCTGAATACACGATTCACCATTCTCAGAAAATTCTGTATACAAACCTTCTATTTTCCCATTTTTATAAAAAGTTCGAGTAGAAATAAGTCCATTTTTATAATATGTAAAGCACTCTCCATCAAAAATAGATTTTGAATCATCATATTTATCTATTGATATATATCCTCCCTCGCCCTGTAATTCGCCTGTTATAAAATAATCTCTAACTTTCTTCATATAATTACTATCAGTATAATTTGAAATAATTCTATAATAAGTTGCAAAAACTTTACTTGAAACACCTTTCCAATCTTTATCATAATACAATGTATCCATTGTATCTTGTGATTTTAAATTGAATATTATAAATACTAATAATATAAAAGTAATTATCTTTTTCATTTTTTCTATTCTTTTGTTTACCACAGTCCCAAATGGCTATTAAATAATTTCTTTTTTTGAGTTATGGACATAAAAAAACGTGGGACTTTTTTCTTATTGTTACATGAGGTTCTCGACTACCTAATATCCTAAACAAGAAAAGCCCACGATATTACTCGTGAGCGTTTTCCGCTTATTTTATTAGGATATTTTATGAAATTGTCGAGATTTCATGCAACCTACTATAAGCAAAAACGCTTTATATGTCGTTATAAATAACTAAGTCTAAATTATAATTTTTTCTTTTCTTCTGTTTTTCCTCCTTTTTTAGTGGTTAACAAACTATTCACAAAGATACAACTTTTTTCTTTAATGACAAAAAATAGAAAGACTAAGTTTTGTTTCTTAAATAAAAGAAACAAAAAAATAAAACACTCGTTTATCAAAACAAAACTAAGATTTACGAACTTTTTCTTTGTTTTAAAAGATTACGAAGGTATCGTAATGATGTTTTAACTTTCTTGTAAAAATTTAATTACAAGATTTTATTTGCTCATTATAGAAATATATCGAAATAAAATAAATAAATAGTAAAATATTTCCTTGTTTTATTTTTACGAGTGAACATTTCGTTTTTGTTATTTCGTAAATAATACCACTCATATTGCAACGTTTATTTGTGTAAAAACAAAAAAACTCAGCTTCTTGTTCCCTAACTCTCTTTTTTTCTAGTTACGGAGCAAGAATCTACTATTTTTCATTCCTCAACCTATGTTTCAGACTTAAATTCAACTAATGCTTTTAATAATTTACTCGCTAAAATCGAGTTTTATAAGTTGCCATATTTTATTTTGCAGACATATAGGATCAGGGTCATTATCCGCTAAACCAAAATTCGTTAAACCTTTTATACATTCTTCCTTTGAAAAACCATAAGGGTAACGCTCTGTATAAAAACTTAACATTTCATTTATATCGTAATAGTTGCGTAACAAATGTAAGTCCCAAAAATCTTTTTTTCTTCCAGCTGACGCAATAACTTCTATTTTCATTGCAATAATATCTTCAACTGCTGCCATTCTTATAGAATTATATTCTTCAAATGGTCGAATAAACGTATCTGTATAAAACAAATCAAGTTTTACACAATCATCTTTTGAATTTCCAATAAAATAAGAAGAACCGAAACCTACCAAATCACCACAATCTCCATAACAATATTCAAACTCGGTCCTAAGAATATTTTGCAAAGCTAAAAAATCAAGCGAGCCATACTTTGCATCCGTAAACAAATCTATATCGTCAGACATACGATGTCCGTAACGCAAAGAAAGAGAAGTGCCTCCCACTAACCGAAAAGGCTTAAATTCTTCTATTTTCATTATTTTTTCAAGACAAGAGCGTAAAATAGGTTTTACTGTTTGATAATGCAAAGAATTACTGCTCATATCCTAAATAAATTTTAAGATTTTCCTTTACTTTACTATTAAATGGGGATTGTGAATTGAGGGTTATAGAGTCTAAAATGACTTTACGTCCATAAAAACGAATAATTTCTTCTATTTCTTCGTTAGAACCTCTTTCAAAAACACGATTTATAACATAACGACTATGTGTATAAAAATTTATATTTTCAAATTTAGTATCCCAAAACAATATTGGTCGGATTTTTTTTAAGTCTGGTTGATTTTGTTTAGACAAACGATTTTTATCCTCTGCTATATCGTAAAATGCTTGTAGGGTCATCAAAAATCCTGCTTCCAAATCAAGTACGCTTTCTATGTGAGATGAAAGAGAGATATTCATAGACATACGCCCGGCAATAATATCACTGAAAGTTTGTGGATTTTCTCCAATAGTTTCAGCAAATTGATTACTCTCGATATTACGATTATCAAGTTCTCTCTTTAAAAACAATCCGGGATGTATCCCTTTTAATATATCAATCTTAGTTTCCACACCACAAAGGTACAAAAAAATCAAATAACTTTTATAAATGCTTATATTTTTTTCTTAGAAAAATTCAAAAAAAGTAAAGAAAAAAAACAAAAAAGCAAAGAAAAATTTTATTTTTTCTTTGCTTTTTTTTGAGGCTTTATTCAAAAGAAAGTATTGCTTGTTTGATTAACTCTATTGCTTCTAAGAGTTGTTGTTTTGTTATTACAAGTGGTGGGGCAAAACGTATGATATGTTGGTGGGTTGGTTTGGCAAGCACTCCTAATTCTTTCATTTTTAGACATACATCCCACGCTTCTTTGCCATTTTTAGGTTTTATAACGATTGCATTTAAGAGTCCTTTTCCTCTTACAAGCTCTATCATATCGCTTTTTACTTTTGACATTTCTTCTCGGAAGATTTGTCCTAATTCTTCGGCTTTTTCTTCAAGTTTTTCGTCTTTTACTACTTGTAAAGCTGCCATTGCTACCTTTCCTGCTAAGCAAAAGCCTCCAAATGTTGAACCGTGTTCGCCCGGTTTTATGGTTAGCATTATTTCATCATTGGCAAGGACGGCCGAAACCGGTATTACTCCTCCCGAAAGGGCTTTTCCTAATATTAAAATATCGGGTCTTACGCCTTCATGGTCGCATGCAAGCATTTTTCCTGTGCGTGCTATTCCCGTTTGTACTTCATCGGCTATGAAAAGTACGTTATGTTTTTTACAGAGTTCATAGCATTTTTTCAAATAGCCTTCGTTTGGCACATAAACTCCTGCTTCTCCTTGAATAGGTTCTACAAGAAATCCCGCTACTTTATCTCCTAATTTTTCAAGTGTTTGTTCTAAGGCTTGGCAATCATTGTATGGAATTTTTACAAAGCCTGGTGTGAATGGTCCGAATTGACCATAGCTATCGGGATCGGTGGACATTGAAATTATTGATATGGTTCGTCCATGGAAATTGCCTTCGCAACAAATTATTATTGCTTCATTTTCCGGTATTCCTTTGACTTTGTACCCCCAACGTCTTGCTAATTTCATTGCTGTTTCGTCTGCCTCTGCTCCTGTGTTCATTGGCAAGACTTTATCGTAGCCAAAATATTCTGTTATATATTTTTCGTATGGTCCTAAGCAATCATTATAAAACGCTCTTGAAGTAAGGGTTAGCGTTTTGGCTTGTTCGCATAAGGCATTCACTATTTTTGGGTGGCAATGTCCTTGATTTACTGCCGAATATGCCGACAAGAAATCAAAATAACGTTTTCCTTCAACGTCCCAAACAAAAGCCCCTTCTCCTTTTGAAAGTACTACGGGTAGAGGGTGGTAATTATGAGCACCGTATTGGTGTTCCATTTCGATGAATTGTTCTGATTTTGTCATAGCTTTAAGGTTTTAATTATTATTTTAATGATTTTGCAAATATAATAAACGTTTTTTATTAAACAAAGATTTCTTGAAAAATTTTTATAAAAGAACAGTTTTCTCTATCATTTTGTTTCTAAATTCAAGTTTTTGCGTATTTTTGCAGAATATGTTAAATTTAGAAGAAAAACTAAGGTTTCCTGTATTTAAACTCTTGCAACAAGCGGCCGATTCTTTGGGTTTAGAAACCTATGTTGTAGGTGGTTATGTAAGAGATGCGATAATGAATCGTCCTTGTAAGGATATTGATGTTGTAACTATTGGTAGTGGAATTAAATTGGCCAATAAATTACACGAAATGTTGGGTAGCAAGACCTCTAAGGTGAGTGTGTTTAGAAATTTCGGCACTGCTATGCTCAATTATAAAGATGGCCAAGAGGTTTGGCAAATTGAGTTTGTTGGTGCAAGAAAAGAAAGTTATAATAGAGATTCTCGCAAACCTATTGTTGAGGATGGAAGTTTGGAAGATGACCAAAATAGAAGGGATTTCACTATTAACGCTATGGCTATTTGCCTTAATGAAAAGAATTATGGTAAATTGCTTGATCCTTTTAATGGTATAAATGATATTAAGAATCAAATAATTCAAACACCTCTTGATCCCGATATTACTTTTTCGGACGATCCTCTTAGAATGCTTAGGGCTATTAGATTTGCAAGTCGTTTGGATTTTTCTATTCACCCCGATACGTTTGAGGCAATTAAGAGAAATGCTTATAGAATAGAGATTGTGTCAATGGAAAGAAATATTGAGGAAATAAATAAAATGATTCTTTCCTCCCACCCTTCAATGGCATTTCGTTTAATGGATAGGGCTGGTTTGCTTGAAAGGATTATTCCTGAATTAACTAAGCTTAAAGGTACGGAATCCGTCGGTGAAAAATCGCACAAAGATAATTTTAAGCATACATTAGAGGTTTTGGAAAATATTTCCACTAAAACTAATGATCTTTTCTTGCGTTGGACCGCTCTTTTGCACGATATTGGAAAGCCTTATTGTAAGAAATATGATGAAAAGACCGGCTTTTCATTTCATGGTCATGAAATAAAGGGAAGTAGAATGGTGAAAAATATTTTTAGACGTTTGAAACTTCCTTTAAATGAAAAGATGAAGTATGTTGAGAAGTTGGTTTCTTTGCATTTACGTCCTATTATTTTAGCCGAAAGCATTGTTACCGATTCTGCCATAAGGCGTCTTTTGTTTGATGCGGGAGAAGATATTGATGATTTAATGCTTCTTTGTCAAGCCGATGTAACTTCTAAAAACATCAATAAGGTTAAGCAATATATGCAAAACTTTGAGGTTGTTAAACAAAAGCTTATTGAGATTGAAGAAAAGGATAAAATAAGACAATTCCAACCTCCCGTTAATGGTGAAGAGATTATGGAGATTTTTTCTTTAAGTCCTTGTAAGGAAATTGGTATTTTAAAAACTATTATCAAAGATGCTATTTTAGATGGGGTTATTCCAAACGAAAGAGAGGCGGCTTTGAATCTGCTTTTTATTGAGGCTGAAAAATTAGGTTTAAAAAAGAAATGAGCAAAAAAAAATTAATTGTTTTAATTGGCCCTACGGCGGTAGGTAAAACAATTTTAAGTATAGAATTGGCTAATTTTCTTAATACCGAAATTGTTTCTGCCGACTCACGTCAATTCTATAAGGAATTGAATATAGGAGTTGCAACGCCTTCTTCTTTGGAACTATCTATGGCAAAGCATAATTTAATTGGTCATATTTCGATTCATCAAAAATATAATATAGCAGATTTTGAGCAAGATGCACTTAGAGAATTGAAAAGAATATTCCAAGAAAGGGATTATGCAATTCTAACGGGTGGAAGTGGACTTTATGTTAATGCCCTTTGTTATGGGGTAGATAATATGCCCGATGTTGATATTAAAATAAGAGAGGAATTAAATCAAACATTCTCTACGCAAGGCATTTTGCCTCTTCAAGAAGAGTTAAAGCAAAAAGATCCCGAATATTGGGAAATTGTAGATAGACAAAATCACATAAGACTTATTCGTGCCTTGGAGATTTGTCGTCAAACTGGCAAAACCTTCACCTCTTTTCGTTCTGGGGAAAAGAAAAAGCGTGATTTTGAAATAATAAAATTAGGTCTTGAACGAAGTAGAGAAAATCTTTTGGAAAGAATTTATAAAAGGGTTGATATTATGATTGAAGAAGGATTGGTTGAGGAGGCAAAAAGTGTTTACCCTTTTAGAAATTTGCAAGCCCTACAAACCGTTGGCTATAAGGAATTATTTGAATATTTTGATGGAAAGGTTGATTTACCTACTGCTATTGAGAATATAAAAATCAATACAAGACAATATGCTAAAAGGCAAATGACTTGGTTTAAGAAAGACAAAAATACAACTTGGCTTTGTGCCGAAAATAAAATTGATTGGAGATGTTTAGAAATTTAATATTAATAGGATTATTTTTTTGTGTAAGTAGTATGGTTGCTTATGCACAAGAGGAAAAAGAGAAAAAGAACTTAATCTATAATTCTTCTTTTGAGGACCATCTTTATTGTCCTCAAAAAATTGAACCATACGGACAAATGATGGAAGTAGAGGCTTGGTGGCAACCGACAGGTGGCTCTTCCGATTATTATCACCCTTGTGGAGGTAAGCAATGTCAAATGCCAAAGAACAAACTTGGTTATCAATATGCAAAAACGGGGGAGGCAATGGTAGGAATCTACACTTCAAAGACTACTTATCGTGAATATATTCAAACCGAACTTAAAGAAACTCTTCAAGCTGGTGAAAAATATAAATTTAGTTTTTGGGTTAGTCTTTCGGAATATTCAACCGGGGCGGTTGCAACCTTAGGTGGTTTGTTTACAAATGAAAGAATAACCGATAACACAAGGGAATTGTTTACAAATAACACAAAAACCAAACATACAAACGGTATTAAGCAAGAAATTGCCAAGATTTTCAACCCCCAAGTTGTGAATCCTTTTGACAAACCTTTACTTGATACTGAACATTGGCAAAAAATAGAAGGTGAATTTGTTGCAAAAGGTGGAGAAAAGTTTCTTACAATTGGTAATTTCTACCCAGAGGAACAAAGCAATCTACTTTTTCCAAAATATTTAAAGCAAATTCTTCCCGGTGCCTATTACTATATTGATGATATTGAACTTTATTGTTTGACTTGTAACGAAAAGAAAGTTATAAAACAAGAAAACATCACAATAACTACTCAAAAAAACAAACCAAAATATGAGGTTGGACAAGTAATTGTTTTAGAAAATATTTTCTTTGACTTTGATAAAAGCGTACTTTTACCTCAAAGTTTTGTTGAATTACACAAATTGATAAATATATTAGAGGAATATCCTAATATGACAATAGAACTTTCGGGACATACCGATAGTAAAGGTAGTGATAAGTATAATTTAAAACTTTCAAAACAAAGAGCAGAAGCAGTTTTCAATTATTTAGTTGAAAAAGGCATTAGTGAAAAACGTTTAACTCACAAAGGATTTGGAGCAAAACAACCGATTGCGGATAATTCAACGGATGAGGGACGTGCAAAGAATAGAAGAGTTGAATTTAAAATAATTTCAATGTAGTATGGAAAAGCAAATCTACCCTTTAATTGATAAAAGAATTGAGGATTATTGTCAAGAATTTTGTTCAAAGGAAGATGAACGTTTGCGATACATAGATAGACAAACTCATATTAAGTTTTTAAGACCAAATATGATTAGTGGAAATTGGCAAGGCACATTCTTAAAAATCATTTCCTTACTTGTAAAGCCTAAAAATGTTCTTGAATTAGGCACATTTACCTCTTATGCCACAATTTGTCTTGCAGAGGGATTGGAAAAAGAAGGTGTTGTTCATACGATTGAAAGAGATGAAAGTTTAAAAGATTTTATTGAAGAGACTATTGCAAAATTTAATCTTGAAGACAAAATAAAACTCCACATTGGAAACGCTATTGAGGTAATTGATTCAATAGAAGGTAATTTTGATTTAATATTTATTGATGCCGACAAAGCGAGTTATCCCCTTTATTTCAACAAATGCGTAGAAAGATTAAATAGTGGAGGAATTATGATTGCGGATAATATTCTTTGGTATGGAAAAGTAGTTTTAGAAGTAAAGGAAAGTGATAAGGAAACTAAGGCTTTGATGAATTTTAATAAAATGGTAACCGAAGATGAACGCTTAGATAATCTTATAATACCAATAAGAGATGGGCTTATGGTAGCCAGAAAGAAGTAAATTCGTTAAATCCAAAACTATTATAACGACTATAATAAGGTAAATAAGGATTACAATACAAGAAAGGATTGTTTGAATCAACCAATGTCAAAGATATATCTATAAAAGACTTCTCATTAAACATATAACGCATTGAGGCATTGAAAGCTCTTGTGTAATACATATTCATATTTCCTACATTTCCATTGATAGAAAAAGCATTCATAGTACTAAAATAAGTAGAAAAACTTAGCAATAGTTTATCCGAAGCTTTGTAATCAAGAGCTGCATTAAGAGATATTTGTTTTCCTTTTGCAGAATAAGGAGCCTTATCCTCTACCTTTTCAAAAGGACATTTAAACGCAAAATCCGTTGAAGCAATTCCAAACCTTACCCCTACCTTATCGTTAAGCCATTGTCCATAACCTGCACCCATTCTATTTGCAAGAAAGTTTTCTCCAATAGAGGCTGAATATGACAAATTAAAATCGGCCTTGTCAGGAGTTAATTCCTGACAAAAAGCCGAAAAACAAAATGAAAAAAATAAAATTAAAAGACTTGCTTTTTTCATACTAAATTTTACCAACGTATTCCATGATTCCAATTATCAAAGAAATAAGAAATAGTAAATGTAATCAATTGTTGACGAGGAGAAGAAGGAACTGGTTGATTCAAAAATTCAAAAGATGTTGCAATATCGTCATAACCTTTCGCTTCATATCTACCATTAAATTTCTTTTCATAATCATATAGAGGTGTAAAGCTATATTGATATTGAGCTAAGAATTGAAAACTTTTCCATTCAAAGCCTAATCCTATTTGGAAACCTCCATCTATTTGCCAAGTTCCATCTGTTGCAAAAGTATCATTACGATCTTTCCAATAAGTTGCACCATGTACAGTTGGGTCAAAACAAATTAAATTATGAATTCCTGTTTCTTCATTTCTAAAAGGCTCTCTTAAAGTTTGGTGTTGCAATCTTGGATTATCTTTTTCTCCATAATGATCTTCAAAATCAGTAAATCCATAAATTCCTACTCCAAAAAATGCTCCCAAAGAAGCAACAAGACGCCAATCGTCATTCAATTCATATTTATACATTAAGTCAATAGGGATTTGAAGATAATCTGCTTTCGCATTTATATCAACATTTTGCGTATTTAATTTATATCCCTTTGTTGTATAAATGAAACTACCTTGTAAAAAGAAGTAATCATTCAATTGAGCCTGAGCTGTAACACCTACATTAAAGCCAAACTTAAATGGTTTCGTATCGGTAAATCCAATATAGTTTAATTGTTCATCGTAATACGCTAAACCATTATAAACATCTAAACCTTTTGCAGATGTAAGGTCGCTCATATTAAATCCGGTTCTTAAACCTAATCTTATCAATGGTGCTTTGTTTCTTCTTTGTGCCGAAAGATTTTCACTAAAACTTAAAGACAAAAGAAGAAACAACATTGATAGAAATATAACTCTATTTTTCATATTTATTTATTTCTTAGATATTCATCTATACTCTTAGCAGCCTTCTTTCCTGCTCCCATTGCAAGAATTACAGTTGCAGCTCCCATAACGGCATCTCCTCCGGCAAAGATTCCTTCTCTTGAAGTTGCAGCGTGTTCATCGGTTTGAATTCCACCCCAATCGGTTGCTGAAAGATTATCGGTTGTATCAATAATCAATTTATTAGGAGCAGTTCCCAAAGCCATAATTACGCAATCGGCAGGTAATTCATGTTCGCTACCAGGTACTTCAATTGGGCTTCTTCTTCCACTTGCATCGGGTTCACCAAGCTCCATTTTAATACATTTTACCGATTTCACCCAACCTTTTTCATCACCCATTATTTCAACAGGGTTAGTCATATAGTGGAATTCTATACCTTCTTCTTTTGCGTGATGTACTTCTTCGGCTCTTGCAGGCATTTCGTTCTTTCCTCTACGATATACCACATGCACTTCGGCTCCTAAACGTCTTGCGGTACGAGCGGCGTCCATTGCAACATTACCTCCTCCTACTACAATCGTTACATTTCCAGGATAAACCGGTGTATCATAACCTTGTTCGTATGCTTTCATAAGGTTACTTCTTGTAAGCAATTCGTTAGCCGAAACAACACCATTAAGATTCTTACCAGGAATATTCATAAACTTAGGAAGACCAGCACCGGATGCGATATAAACGGCAGAGAATCCTTCTTTGTCAAACAATTCGTCAATTGTGATACTTCTTCCTATTATAACATCGGTTACAATCTTTACTCCAAGTTTCTTTATGTTTTCAACCTCTTGTTTAACCACTCTTTCCTTTGGTAAACGGAACTCTGGAATACCATAAACTAATACTCCACCGGCTTGATGTAAAGCTTCAAATATAGTTACTTCATATCCCATTTTTGCAAGGTCGCCCGCACAAGTCAAACCACTTGGACCCGAACCTACAATTGCAACTTTCTTTCCGTTTGATGGTGGAACTTCTGTGAAATCCAATTTAACATCTCTTGCCCAATCGGCAACAAATCTTTCAAGTTTTCCAATTGCAACCGGATCGCCTTTCTTTCCTAATACACAACTTCCTTCGCATTGACTTTCTTGTGGACAAACTCTACCACATACGGCAGGTAAGGCAGAGGAAGATGAAATTATTTTAAAGGCTTGTGCAAAATGTCCTACATGTCCTCCTCTTATTTGTTTGATGAAAGCAGGTATGTCAATATTTACAGGACATGCACTTACACAACCAGGATTTTTACATTGCAAGCAACGATCTGCCTCTTCCATTGCCTCTTCCATTGTGTAACCATAGCAAACCTCGTCAAAATTCTTTACTCTCACAATAGCGTCTTGTTCTCTTACGGGAACTCTTCTTTTCTTTATTGTATGATTAACCGCTGCGGTTAAGTTACATTTATGATCTTCCGAATCGGTTGCTATTTCGTGTGTTTTATACATTGATTGACGGCGAATCGCTTCATCAAAATCTACAAGATGTGCATCAAATTCCGGTCCATCAACACAAGTAAACTTAGTCTTTCCTCCAATTGTTACTCTACATGCTCCACACATTCCGGTTCCATCAACCATAAGTGAATTTAAACTAACGGTTGTCTTTAAGCCTAATTCTTTTGTCAAAAGGGAAACGAATTTCATCATCACCATTGGTCCAATTGCAACAACTTCATCGTATTTTTCTCCTTTTTCTACAAGAGATTTCAAACAATCGGTTACCAATCCTTTCATTCCATACGAACCATCATCGGTGCAAACATAAAGATTATCCGCAACCTCTTTCATCATATCCTCTAAGATAAGGGTATTGTGGGTTTTTGTACCAATAATTACATCGGCTTTCATACCATTTTCTTTTACCCACTTAACTTGTGGATAGATTGGTGCGGTTCCAACTCCTCCTCCTATGAATAAAATTCTTTTGTTTGCTCTTTCTTCTTCTGGAACATACATTAACAAAGATTCTTTTCCAAGTGGTCCTACTACATCTTTTAATTTATTTCCTTTTCCCAACTTTGCCAATTTCTCGGTTGATTTTCCTACAATTTGGAAAACGATTGTGATTGTTCCTTCTTCTTTATTGTAATCGCAAATAGTTAAAGGGATTCTTTCACCTTTATCATCTATTATTATGATAATGAATTGTCCAGGTTTTGCAGCTCTTGCCACCCAATAGGCACTTATCTCCATTAGATAAATGTTAGGTGTAAGTTGTTCTCTTCTTCTTATTTCAAACATAATATATTATATTTTTTCAAATTTCAATTTTTCCATATTTTCAATTTCCTCTTCACTAAGAGAAAGTTCCATTTTCAATTTCAATTCCGACACCTTAGCTAAAAGAGTCAATAAAACGGAAATGATTGAGAATAACAAAAATGATTTTTGATTACAAACAAACATTCCAAGTAAGGCTACAGTATTGATTAAAGAATAGATACGTAAACGCTTTATTTGTAACATTCTATACTTCTCTACTTTCTCCTGTAATGGAAGCGATATTATTGATTTTAATTTTCTATTTACTCCCTTTCCTCCTAAAAAAACACAAAGAACCATTACTAACATCAATACGTAAGAGAAAGTAACGGCATAACCCTTTGTAAGAATAGGCTCATTTGATAAATAATAGTAATAATTCACCACATAGACAATTGCAAACAAGGCAATCTCTATGAAAATCATTGCACTCCAAGACTTATTGAGTAATTTCAAATAGTTTTTCATTGACATAATTCTTTTAATTTGCAAATATACATAAAAACTCTTAGACTTAACGAAAAAAAACAAAGAAAAAAGCGAAAAAAGTAAAGAAAAAATAAAAAAAAGCAAAGAAAAAAAGCGATGAAACAAAGAAAAAATGTTTCATCGCTTTTCGTTGATTTATGAAATCTATTATTCCATTACTTTTGTAAAGTAACCTTGAAGGTCAAATTGAAGTTTTACTTCTTCGCTTTTTTTATAAATTGTTGCTATGTAACTCTTTTTATTTCTTACATCAACAATATCTACGCTTTCTATTTTGTAACCTTGGTAGTTTTGTTCTATATAATCAATTATTGTCTTAGGAGTGTATTCCAAAGGCACGTTCCAAGCCGTTTCAACCGATGTGTTTTTAAATTTTATACTTACATCATTTCCAGATGCTTTAAATTTAGCAATATAACAAGTTGAATCTACCATTTTCCAATTAGCTTGTTCTATTTCGGGACGGCGTTTCTTGAAATCTTGAACAAACTTTGCCGGTACATCTTTTTCATCTACCGATTTATATTTATCTTTTTTTGTAATAGCACAACTTGTTACCAATGTGCAAGCTAATAATATTAACGCAACTTTCTTCATAGTTTTTACTCTTATTTTGATTTTGCAAATATAATATTTTTATTTATAAGTATAACTCTAAACGATTAAAAATTGAAAAAAGTGTTTCAAATCCACAATTTTAAATAAAGAAAGTGAGGTGAAAATAATAACAAATATAACCACCCATCTAATGAAACCACTTCCTTTTTTAAAGGCTAATTTTGTTGCAATAAAAGAGCCGATGAATGTTCCAATAGAATGAATCAAGCCAAATTGCCAATGAATACTTCCCTCACCCAAAAAAACCAAGAGAGCAATAACGGTATAAAAAGCCATTACCGTTATTTTCAAAGCGTTTGTTTTAATAATATTATAACCTAAAAGCATAGAACCGGCAGCCATTAAAAGAAAGCCTGTTCCTACTTGAACAAATCCCCCATAAATTCCTATTAAAAAGAAAGTTAAATATTGCAAGAAAGAAATTCCGTTTTCGGTTTTAGTAAAATCATCTTCCTCAAACTTCTTTGGCGAACGAAAAAGAAAGATTATCATAACCAAAAGGCTAATTCCCATAAAATAAGAAAAGAGGATTTCGGGCAAGACAATAGAAAGCACCGCTCCTACTAAGGCTCCAAACATTGTTGGCAAGGCGAGGCGAAAGAAATAACTATTTTTAAGTAGCCCTTTACGAGCAAATAAAATAGAGGTTAAAGATGATTGTAATAAAACCCCTATTCTATTTGTTGCATTAGCTTGTGCGGGACTTAATCCTAAGGCAAGATAAAGTGCTATTGAGATTGCTGTTCCTCCTGCCGAAAGCGTATTTATGAATCCTACAAAAATCCCAAATATAACTAAGACTAAAAATATTGAAATTGTCATATTTTAAATTTGCAATTACTTCTTAGGAACCAATTGCAAACTATTTTGTTCTTTCTTTTGTATTTGTTCTTGTGGTTTTGCTTCTTGTCTATCTCTTTTTCTAATTTTATGCATAATTTGTTTTTCTTCCTTTATTAGTTTTGCAACCTTTTGAGCAGGAAGAACGGACAAGAATTTTTCATAATAACGAATCTTTATTTCCGCAAGTTCTTTTTCTGCAATAGAGTTTTGTTTTATTATCATCAATGCCGATTCCTCATCTATACCAAGCAAGTCTTTTTCATGAAATTTGCTCATCATAGAATGTTGTTTTTCGATAACCGAATTTATTTCATCGTTATATTGCTCATACAACGGCCAAAATTTTTCGGATTCTTCTTCCGAAAGTTTTAAATTTTGAGTAAAAGTCGCCCTTTTCATTTTCATCATTTTCATTTGAGCTGCTTTTCTCTCTTTTTCCTTACATTCGGGACAATCTTTTTGTGCAAAAGCAGGGATTGTCAAGGCTAATGCCAATAAAGCTAAAATCAAATTTCTTTTCATTATTCTATATTTTCAAAATGATTAAATACGTATTCGTTAAAGTCCTCGTCTATAAAATTTTCCAAGTAATCTAATTCTTCTTCGGTGAATTGAATTTGCTCAGCTTCGGCAATCAATTCATCTACCTCCTTTTCCCAAAGAATTTCCGATTGTTGAGCAATGTTAGTCTTAGTATTATTTTCTACTTTATTTTTATTTGGAATAAATATTGAGAATATATTTGAACTCAACAAAGGCTCTTGCCTATCTTTATTAAAAAATATCAACAAGGCAGTTGCAGACAAGGTTAAAAACAAACCTATTGTAGCTACATATCTAAACATAGTTGGAACAAAACGATGTTTCTTTTTTGCCTCTACATTTAATTGTTGTTTCAACTCTTCAAAATAATTCTCCGGAACTTTAAAAGGATTCTTATTTTTATCCATATTTTTCCTTATTTTTCATTCTTAGACATTTTTTTTTCTTTGAGGTTTAATTTTTTCTATTAAATATCCTCTTTTAACATTATGTCTTCTATTTTTTTTGCCGCAATATGATATGAGGCTTTCAAAGCTCCTTCCGATGTCTTAGTAATTTCGGCTATTTGAGCAAAGGATAAATCATCATAATATCTCATTTGAAAAACGGCTCTTTGTTTTGCTGGGAGTTCTAACATTGCTTTTTGCAATTTTAATTCTATTTTATCACCATCAAACAAAGCATCGGACTTAATATTCTCAAACGCCTCTTGTTCAAACAAGGTATTATTTTTATTTTGCTTATTTGTTTTTGATTTTATGTAATTAATAGTATGATTATATGCTATTCTATAAATCCAAGTTGATAACTTAGATTCATTATGAAAGGTTTCAATGTTTTCAAACACTTTAATAAAGATTTCTTGCACCAAATCATCGGCATCATCGTGAGAAAGCACCATGCGTCTTACTTGCCAATAAACCGATTCGGTGTATTTATTCACAAGAAGCCAATAACCCCTTTCACGAGTTGAAGACTTTTTGATTAGTTTCAATATCTTTTCTTCACTTTGTTTTACTTCCATTCTACTATTAGTCCTCCACAATTATCCCTTTCGGCTCCGGTAACCGAGGAAAGACAATTTATTTCATTTCTCATTCTTAATACCCCTAAAAAAGCAAATATCATCGCTTCCTTATAATCTATAATCGTTTTTTCGGGTATTTCTATTGTATGCGTTGTTTTATTTTTTAATTTTTCTACTAAAAACCTATTGTAAACTCCACCTCCGGTCAAAAGCGTTTTACCCGTTATATTCTTTGATAATTGAATTGCTATATGTTCGGTAAAAGTTGCTAAAAGGTCTTTTGTTTCCAAGTTAGCTTTTTCTAATAATGGAAAAATATTCTCCACAACCCATTCTTTACCTAAGGATTTATTTGTTTTCTTTTTATAGTAAGGTAAAGCGTTTAATTGTTTTAAAAGATTTTCATCAACCTTTCCCGATGCGGCTATTTGTCCCCCATTGTCAAAAGGTAAAGATAGTTTTTCACAAAGATGATTCAAGACAATATTTACCGGACAAATGTCGTATGCTATACGTTTGCCTTGTTTTTTTAGACTAATATTTGAAAAGCCTCCAAGATTCAAACAATTTTCATAATCGGAAAATAAGATTTCATCACCAATCGGAACCAATGGAGCACCTTGTCCACCGAGTGCAACATCCATTGAGCGAAAATCTCCAATAACATTTTGCTTTACTTTTGCACAAAGAGCCGACAAATCCCCAATTTGAGTTGTGTAATGCAAATCGGGACGATGAAAAATAGTTTGTCCATGAGAGCAAACAAAATCTACATCAAGCGAATACTTATCTAAAAACTCTCTTGCCTTACTTCCAAAAAATCCTCCCAACTCTACCGAAAATTGTGCAAATTCATTCGCCGAGGCATTCTCCATTGAACGAATCTTTTTCTTAAAATCCTCCTCGTATGCAATGGTTTCCGATTGTTTTATTGAATAACTCCACTTCCCTTTCTCCTCATTAAACTCACAATACGCAATATCTAATCCATCGAGCGAGGTTCCCGACATTAAACCCAAAACCCTATAAAACATCTTTCAAAACCTCCATTTTTGTAGAGCGTGAACCTTTGATTAAAATCGTTGCTTTCTCTATTTTATTTTCGATTAAATTTTCTTTAAACTCCTCAGAATTAGCATACCACTCTACTTTACCCTCTTCTAAAACACTCCTATATTCCTCTCCAATCAAAACAATCCTTTCAAAATCCTTTGATTGCAATAAGTCAAACACCCTTTTATGTTCTTGAATAGACACATCGCCCAATTCTTTCATTGCACCCATAAACACCATTTTATGATTTGCCTCCATATTTGCAAAAGATTCTATTGAAAAGGTGCAAGATGATGGATTAGCATTATAGCAATCTAAAATCAAAGTATTGTTATTTGTCTTTAAGATTTGTGAACGATTGTTCGATGGTGTGTATTGCTCTATCGCCTTTTTGATTTGTTCCAATTCCACACCAAAATGCAAACCAATTGTCAAGGCCGCAAGAATATTATACGCATTATAAACCCCTACAAGATTAGATGCAATAAGATTATCCTTGTAAATAATTTGTGCATACCCATTTTCACAACAAGCCTTTGCCGAAATATTCGCCTTTGTATTTAAAGAATAAGTTGTTTTCTTAGAAAAAGTTTCATCTTTCAAAGCCTCATCGTCAAAATTCACAAAGATATGTGATTTTTCGCAAGAATTGTTTTTCACAAAGTCAAACAATTCTTTTTTTGTCTTTATTATATTTTCTCTACTTCCAAAACCCTCAATGTGAGCCGTACCAATATTGGTTAAGATTGCCAAATCGGGCATTGCAATATTTGAAAGAAAACCTATTTCCCCTACATGATTTGCACCCATTTCAACGATTGCTATTTCCGTATCATAAGGTATGGAAAGAAGAGTAAGAGGCACACCAATATGATTATTAAGATTTCCTTTTGTAGCAAGGGTTTTAAATTTTTTAGAAAGAACCACTTGAATCAATTCCTTAGTCGTTGTCTTGCCATTTGTTCCACTTATTCCTATTATAGTAGTTTTTAGTTGTTTTCTATGATATGTGGCAAGATTTTGAAGCATTGTCAAACTATTTTCACAAAGCAATATTTTATCCCCTTTCTCTATTTGCTTATTATCACAAACAACAAGAGAGGCACCTTGTTCTATGGCTTGAAAAACAAAATTATTGCCATCAAAATTATCACCCTTTAAAGCAAAGAATATATCCCCTTTCTTTATACTACGACTATCGGTGCTAATACTTGGATTTTTTAAATAATGTGAATATAATTCTTTTATTTTTTCAATACTTTCTCTATTGCATTCCATACTAACTCTGCTGTTTTATCCCAACTATATTTTTTTGCTTGCTCTTGTCCTTTCTTTATCAATTCCTCCCTTAACAAAGGATTAGAATAAAGCCTTATCATCGCCTCACAAATACTATTTACATCATAAGGATTTGCATAAAGAGCACCTTCTCCTGCAACCTCTGGCATTGAACTTGTGTTTGACGTAATCACGGCGGTTGAAGAACGATAAGCTTCTAATGGAGGAACTCCAAAACCTTCAAAAAACGAAACAAAAACCAAACCAATGCTTGCCGAGGCAATACGATTTACCTCCTCCAAAGGCAATCTCCCTGTGAAAATAACTTCATTCCTAAACCTCATTGCATTAAACGTATCCTCTATTTCGCCTTTCCACCATTTCTTACTACCAACTATTAGCAACTTTACATTAGATTGCGTTTTGTCCTTAAACAAATCAAAAGCACGAAATAGATTTGTAAGATTTTTTCTTTTTTGCAAAGAACCCACAAAATAAAAATAAGGACAAGAATTACTATATCTTTCCCTTGTTCTTTCATTCTCCTCCTTAGAATAAGTTATATACTCCTCATTTGCCGAGGATTCAACATTAAATATTTTGTTTTCGTCTATTTTGTAGGTTGTTGCTATATCTTGTTTACTAAATTCCGAAACCGTAAGCACCGCATTAGCACTTTTAGCAAAACGAGGCGTAAAATACTCCATATATCTTTGATACACCCTATTGCCGATATACGTTTTATCATGCTCAAAATTAATATCGTGAATCGTACACAACATTGGACTTTTCACCCTTGTAGGAACATAACCCTCGGGCGAAAACAACACATCTATTTTGTACAAACGAATATAAATTGGTAAAAGAATTTCAAAATAAATATGCCAAAGCATCGGATGTCTTGTAGGCAAAGGAATCACAATTGGCTTTACATTTTTAGCAAACACAAAATCCCTATCGTAAGGTCTATCAAAAAACAAAACAAACTCACAATCGGGATGATTTTTCGCCAATCGTTCCAAATTTTTCAACGTAAAATAACCAATTCCCTCTAACTTATCTTTTAACAACAAGCGTGAATTAACTCCAACTCTCAATTTCGTAAAATTTTATTCTTAAAACAATGAGCAAAGATACAAAAAAAATAAAAAAAGGAGGATTTTCACACCTCCTTTTTTCTTTCCACAACCTAAAAACCTATTCAACCAATCCTTTTATCTCCAAATTAGCCTCTTGAAATTTCACCGTTTTCAAAGTATGTTTGAATTTTGTTGATGGATAAAATCTACACGAAAAACGTGTAATAGTATTTGCATCAACCTTTTCGGCTTCCTCTTGTGATTTTGCTTTAATGGACGGAATAAATGAACCTAAAAAGCCTAATTTCACCGCACTACCATTTAAGACCGCTTTACTTATTTCCGTTTCCAAAGCCTTTAATGTCGCCAAAACATCGGCATAACTAATCGTAGTTGAATTTGATATTGATTCGGCTACCATATCCAAATCCATATCTTGACCCCTAAATAATCTTGCAACATATCTTTCACCCGGATTATCACCTAATAAAATGTTGCGTTTCACCTTTACATACTCTATTGCCATTTTTAATACAATTTAAAAATTAATAAATAAACTACCTATTGTGATCACGAATGCAAAGATAACACATAAACAACTATAAAACAAGCACTTGAAATACTTTGAAAGAGTTTAAAAACTATAAGTTTAATAAAGTTGTAAAAGAAAAAAAATACTACTTCTACGGTTTTTTGCCATTTTGAAAGAAGTGAACAAAAGAATTAAGGTATGGATCAAAATAAGAGTTTTTATCACATTCCTTACATTTATGTAAACGGGGTACGGTATCCAATACCTCTACTGAATTGCAATATGGACACTTCCATTCATATCTTCCACAAATTCTGCATTTAAACACTTCTGCCTTTTTGATTCTTTTTATCTTAATCAAGGCAAAAAGATAAAGATTATACAGAGCAAAAAGAAAGGAGATTCCTTTGAATGAAACAACCGGTCCAGATTGATATCTGTTCGTTATCACTTTTAAATCACAAACATGTTCGGTTTTACTATTTTGCATATTTAATTATTAATTTAATTTGTTTTATGCTCGCAAATTTACTCTTTAAATTCAGTTTAACAAAATATTTATCATCTTTTTAAGCGACTAATCCATAATAGGTTTAATAAAGTTGCAAAAAGAAAAAAGAAAAAGACTTAATTAAATATAACTAAGTCTTTTTTTCTTTGTTTCAAGAAAATAAAATCAAGAAATAATTTTTTAAAATCAAGTATTATTTTTCTAAAACTTGATTTAATTTAGGGTTAAATTCTACAAGCATTTTCCTTTTTTAATTGGAGTTCTATTTCCTTGATGTCCTCTTGGGAATAATAATTCTTCAATTTCTTTTCGGTTGTGAACATTGCAAGTTTCTTTCTAATTCGCCAAAGTGTCGTATAAGAAATACCCAACATCGCCAACACTTCCTTAGTCGTTTTTAACCTTTCTACCATATATTCTCCTTCTTTTTTAAATTACTTTGCAAATATACAAAAAAAAATTCTGATTTTCAAACAATTAAGTTAATAAAAATGACACATTTTTAACATTCTAAATTTAATAGAAAAACACTCTCAAACGATTGAAAAAAAGCAATCGTTTTTAACATGTTTTTCATTATTATGTTTTAATTATATATGTTATGATTATATATGTTATAATTATATATGTTATATTATTATGATGTATTATTAAACTTGCATTAGATATTTTTAAATTTGCATTACATATTTTTAAACTTGCATTACATATATTTAAATTTACATAGTAGGATATTTAAAAGTACATTCAATGTATATTTAATTTTGCATCTCGGAAAAAAATCCCGAACTCGGAAAAAAATCCGAGATAAATATGCGATATATATTATATATTTCTAATGAAATATCCTTGTGTATTATATTGATTTTTCGTATATTTGTAACCTAAAATAAATACTTATGTTTTATAGAAGTTTTTTTAAGGAATTTAAGAATTGGAATAACCTCAATTGGAATGAAAAAATAGTGTATTCTTTTTTGGTTAATTATGCTACTATGCATCAAGATTATTCTTGGGATAATGCGAGTAAAAGTGAAGAAGGGGTGTATAAAATAGATATGGATACGATTAATTTTTTAATTGATGAAAATGAACGTCTTTGGTTAAGAATATCTCAAAAAAAGATTGCCGAAAAAACCGATATCTCTTTGCGTACGATAGCGACAATTATGGGTAATTTTCGAGATAAAGGAATAATTGACTATGATTCTATATTGGTTCCCAAAGGGTTTATTGATAATGGTTTTTTAAAATTACCAACAGGAACAGGGCTAAAAGGATTCCAAAGGGTTTTTTGGGCTTTTATAAATGAAAGATTAAAACATTACAATAACAAACGTGGCAAAGAAAACAATCAACGCATTGATACGTGGGCTTCAACCTTGGCTAAAGATATGGGTGTAGAGAAGAAAAGTGATATTCAAAATTGCATTCATTGTTTAACCGAAAAGAATTATCTTAAGCGTGATAAAAAAACGGGGTTATTGGCTATAAATACTAAATTACATAAAATTAAAACACCAAAACAAGTAAAAGAAGAGAAAGAGGAAGAGAAAAGAAAAATAAAAGAATATGAAAATTTACCATTCTAATGTAATTTCAAGGTGTTTTTATTACAAATTCTTTTGTATATTTGCCACATAAAACTATGAAAAGATTCTTTGTTACTAATTTATTCTTCCTTTTGACTTTGAATATTTTGATAAAGTCATTTTGGATTTTGGGGATTGATCGCGAGGTGCAAAACGCTCTCTCGGCCGATGTCTATGGAATGTATTATGCTTTATTTAACTTCACTTATCTTTTTAATATTATACTTGATTTTGGCATTACAAACTACAATAATCGTACTATTGCACAACATACGCAACTACTAAAAAAATACTTTGCTCGTATTGTGCCTTTGAAATTCGCTCTTGCGGCAATTTATTTCGTAATTATTTTAATTGTAGGTGCTTTCTTGGGGTATTCGTCCTATCAAATAAAGTTGCTTTCTTGGATGTGTATCACACAAGTTTTGCAAAGTTTTATTTCTTATTTGAGAAGTAATATCACGTCTTTGATGTTGTTTAAGACCGATAGTGTGATTTCGGTTTTGGATAGGAGTTTGCTTATTGTTTTTTGTGGTATTTTCCTTTGGAATGATTCTCTTCGTGCAATTTTTACAATAGATCATTTTGTCTATATTCAAACTTTGACAATGTTTATCACTTTTTTAGTTGCTTTGATTGTGTGTTTGTCAAAGACAAGGCTATTGAAATTAAAGTGGAATTTTGCTTTCAATCTCCATATCCTCAAAGATGGTTTGCCATACGCTTTGCTTGGTTTGTTGATGGCTTGTTACAATAGAATGGATTCGGTTATGTTGCTTGCTTTGGTTGAGGATAATGGTGTTAGTTCGGGTATTTATGCCTCGGGCTTTCGTCTTGTTGATTCGGCAAATATGGTTGCTTATCTTTTTTCGGTGATTTTGCTTCCTCTTATTGCCAAGATGATAAAGGAAAATCAAAGGATAAACGCCGTTGTTGGTGCTGCTTTTCATCTACTTCTTATAATCACTCTTGGTTTTGTTGCCGTTTCTATTTGTTATTCAACCGAACTAATGGAATTGCTTTATAATAAACATATAGATGAAAGTGCTAAGGTTTATAGGATTTTGTCTTTTTGTTTTATTCCTATATCCATGACTTATATTTTCGGCACGGTGCTTACGGCAAATGGTTCTTTGAAATATTTAAATCTTGTTGCCGGTTTAGGAATGTTGATGAACATTGGTTTGAACTTTATTTTGATTCCTTTGTTTAAGGAGAATGGAGCGGCAATAACGAGTTTAATCACTCAAAGCGTTACGGCAATTCTACAAGCGTGGTTGGCTTTAAAAATATTTAAGATAAGGTTTGAATGGAGATATTGTTTAAAAATACTTATCTTTATTGCCCTTGTAGCTTTAATTGCTTTTGGTATTTTATGTTTAGATTATAATTGGATTTTTAAAGTTTTAATTACATTATTCTTAATAGTAGTAGCATCTTTTATTACAAAGATATTTTCAATAAAAGACATTAAAGCATTGATTTCATAAAATAGTAGAAAAAAAATGGAACATATACTTTTTACTAAAAACGATTTATCTAATTTGGAATATTCTTTAAATAGAGAGGTTTTAAGGGCTAATATTTCAAATGCTTACTCTTGTACAACTTTACCATTTTGCAATACAAGAAAATATCATGGTTTACTAATCGTTCCTCAACCTAAGATAGATAATCAAAACCATGTTTTATTATCCTCCTTAGATGAAACAATAAAGCAAAATAATCAAAGTTTTAATTTAGCTCTTCATCGCTATCAAGAGGGGGTTTATTCTCCAAAAGGTCATAAATATCTTGAATCATACGAGCTTGGTGTTTTGCCAACTCATACTTATAGGATTGGAAGCATTGTTTTGTTAAAGCAAATGTTCTTTCAAGAAAAACAAGATAGGCTTTTAATCAAATATACACTAAAAGAGGCGTTGGAGGAGATTGAATTGGAACTTCAACCTTTCCTTGCTTTTAGACAAGTTCATAAATTATCTAAATCGAATCAAGAGGCAGATACCTCTTCCTATCAAGCCGAGCAAGGAAGGTGTTATAAGATGTACAAAAACTACACTCCACTTTATATTCAATTTTCAAAAAAAATCTCTTACGAACATAATCCTTATTGGTATTACAATTTTGAATACATAAAGGAAAAAGAACGTGGATACGATTATATAGAGGATCTCTTAGTGCCTGGAACCTTCAAAACAACTCTTAGAAAGGGCGAAAGTGTTTATGTGAGTTGTGGAGTAGAGGAAGCAAATCCTTTTCTACTTAGCCAAGATTTTACAAAAGAATCGCATTGGCGTTTTCCTATTGAAACGACGGAAGATGTATTACAAAGAGCTGCTCGTATGTTTTTTGCAAGAAAAGGCACAAAGGTTAATTTAGTTGCGGGCTTTCCTTGGTTTGGACGTTGGGGACGCGATACTTTCATTTCTTTACCAGGACTTTGTATTGCACTTAATGATTGGAGGTTGTTTCGTTTAGCAATTGATACAATGCTTGATGACTTTAAAGATGGTTTCTTTCCAAATATTGGAGAGGGTAAGCAAGCCGCATATAATAGTGTTGATGCTCCTTTATGGTTTTTTTGGACTTTGCAACAATATGCTTACATTAATGATGCGAGAAAAGAGGTGTGGCAAGCATATTCTCACATAATGAGAAATATATTAGAGAATTTTTCGGAAGGTGTTTCAAATGTAAGAATGGATAGCAATTTCCTTTTATGGCAAGGTGAAGAAGGAAAGGCTTTAACTTGGATGGACGCAATTGTAAATGGCACACCCGTAACGCAAAGAAAAGGTTATGCCGTTGAAATAAATGCCTTATGGTACAATGCCGTGATGTTTTATAGGGAACTTGCAAAATTGCAATGCGAAGATGGAGAAATTGCAAAATGGGACGAATTTGCCGAAAATTTTCCTGCTAATTTCAAAGCAACTTTTTGGTCAAAAGAAATTGGTTATTTGGCAGATTATGTTGATGGTGCTTACAAGGATTTCTCCGTTCGTTGTAATATGATTTTTGCCTCTTCATTAGAATATAGTCCTATAAGTCCTAAAATTCGCCAACTAATAGTTGAAAAAGTCCGTCAAGAACTTTTAACCCCAAGAGGTTTAAGAAGCCTTTCCCCTACTCATAAAGATTATCATGAAATCTATTTTGGAAATCAACAAGAGCGTGATATGGCTTATCATAATGGAACGGTATGGCCTTGGCTTATAGGTGCGTTTTCCGAAGCCTTTTTAAGAGTATATGGAAAGGAAGCGGTAAATTACATAGAACAAATCTACAATGAATTTGGTAATATATTATGCGACTATTGTGTAGGAAGCATAGCGGAGGTTTATGATGGAAATCCACCATATAAAGCGGGAGGAAGTATTTCTCAAGCTTGGAGTGTGGCAGAGGTTTGTAGAATGAAATATATGATAGACAAGTGTAAACAATTTAACGACTCTCAATTATGAAAGTACTAATGTTTGGTTGGGAATTCCCTCCTCATATATCCGGAGGCTTAGGAACGGCTTGTTATGGTTTAACAAAAGCCCTTTACAACAAAGATGTTGAAATAATATTTGTTGTTCCAAAAGCATTTGGTGATGAAGACACATCACAAATTAAAATACTTTCGGCAAGTCAAGTAGTCAATAACCTTTCCCAACAAGAAAGAAAAAACATTGACCAAAAGATTTCATTTGTTCAAATCAACTCAACAATCATTCCATACATAGGACAACAAGATTATTACAATATAATTCATTCTACCACACTGGCGCAAAAACAAGCAAATAACTTAAAGTTAGATTTCAAAGGAGGATACGGAGAAAATCTTTTAGAGGAGGTTGAACGCTATGCCTTTGTTGCGGCAAGCATAGCAAAGCAAAACACCTTTGATGTAATACATGCACACGATTGGCTTTGCTATAAAGCGGGCGTAATTGCAAAACAAATTAGCAATAAGCCACTTATAGTACACGTTCACGCAACGGAATATGATAGAAGTGGAGAAAACATAAACCAAGAGGTCTATCAAGTTGAGAAATACGGAATGGATAACGCCGACAAAATAGTTGCGGTAAGCGAATTTACAAGAAATATCATAATAAACAAATATCATCAAAATCCCGATAAAGTTTTGACAATTCACAATGGAGTTGAGCAAAATATTTCAAAGGAATATTCCAATAAAACAAAGAATAAAAAAATTGTTTCTTTCATTGGTAGAATTACTTTTCAAAAAGGGCCGGATTATTTCATAGAAGCGGCGGAAAAAGTCCTTAAAAAAGACAAAAACTTCCTTTTCATCATGGCGGGAAAGGGCGATATGCTAAACAAAATGGTAGCCTTAGTTGCAAAAAAACGCATTTCAAAGAATTTTCTCTTTACAGGCTTTTTAGAATCCCAAGAGGTAAATCAACTACTTAGCCAAAGCGATATGTTTATTATGCCAAGCGTGTCGGAACCCTTTGGAATAGCACCCTTAGAGGCGATGCAACATTCGGTTCCCACAATAATAAGCAAACAATCGGGTGTTAGCGAGGTGTTACGCAATGCAATAAAAGTAGATTTTTGGGATACCGATGCAATAGCCAATGCAATCTATGCAATAGGAAACTACAAAACCCTATCAAATATGCTTTCTATTGAGGGGAAAGCCGAAGCGATAAATACAACTTGGTCAAAAGCCGCCGAAAAATTAGTAGAATTATACAATCAATTAACAAAATAAAACTTTGTGTTATGAAATCAATTTGTTTTTACTTTCAAGTCCATCAACCATTTAGGTTAAGACCCTACAAATTCTTTGACATAGGAGAAAGCCATCAATATTTTGACCAAATACAAAATAGTTGGATTTGCAAGAGAGTAGCCGAAAAGTGTTACTTACCAACAAACAAACTAATACTTGAACTAATCAATCAACACAAAGGAGCATTCAAAGTAGCTTATTCAATATCGGGAACAGCCATTGAACAATTCGAGGCTTATTGTCCGGAGGTTTTGGAATCCTTTCAAGCCTTAGCCGAAACGGGTTGTGTAGAATTTCTTTGCGAAACCTATTCTCACTCACTATCCTCCCTTGCAAGCGAAAAAGAATTTAAAAAGCAAGTGCTAATTCATAAAAAAATGATAGAAAAGCACTTTAATATCACACCAACTACTTTTCGTAACACCGAACTTATTTATTCGGACAACATAGGACGAATGGTTAAAGAATTAGGATTTAAAGCCCAACTTGCCGAAGGAGCAAAACATATCTTAGCATGGCGAAGTCCTAATTATCTTTACCAACATGCCGAAAAAAATGGCTTACTACTACTATTAAAAAACTACCAATTAAGCGATGACATAGCCTTTCGTTTTTCCCAACAAAGTTGGAACGGATTTCCTTTAACATGCGACAAATTTGTTTCTTGGATTAACGAAATTCAAAACGTAGAAACCATTAATCTTTTTATGGATTATGAAACCTTTGGCGAACATCAATGGAAAGAAACCGGCATTTTTGAATTTCTACGCCACCTTCCACAAACCGTTTTAACAAAAAGCGACTACAACTTTGCAACCCCAAGCGAACTTGTCGCAAGGTTAGAACCCAAAGACGTAATTCTTGCACCCGAACCTTATTCTTGGGCAGACGAAGAAAGAGATGTTACAGCGTGGTTAGGAAATGACTTGCAAGATGACGCATTTGAGCAAATTTATGAATTGGAAGAAAAAGTAATTTCAAAGCAAGACGAGGAATTATTACGCACTTGGCGTTATCTACAAACATCAGATAATTTCTATTATATGTGTACAAAATGGTTTTCCGATGGAGATGTGCATAAATACTTCAATCATTACAACTCTCCTTACGAGGCTTACATTAACTATATGAATGTATTGTCGGATTTTAGAGAAAGATTAAAATGACAAACAAAGAACAATACGACTTATTTTGTGAAAGAAATCCACAACTACCCGTTTTCTATCAAGAATGGTGGTTAGACTTAGCCTACAATAAGGCTTGGGAGACATTAGTCTATAAAGAAGGTGAAGAAATCTTAGCAATAATGCCCTATTGCATAAAAACAAAACTACACTTCAAAACAATAATGCCACCAATGCTTACACCCTTTTCGGGACCTTATATTTCACTACCACAAAATCTTAATAACAACAAAAAATACTCCTTAGAAAACAAAATCCTACAAGATTTTGCACAAAAAATCAACCAAAAAAAACTTGCTTTCTTTACACAAAAATTCAATTACGAAACAAAAAATTGGTTAGGCTTTCTTTGGAACGGATTTTCCGCAACAACACACTACTCCTATCGCTTTACTAATATTGAAGACTTAGATTACACTTTCAACAACATAGACAAAGAATATAGAAGAAAGATAAAAAAACAAGAAAGCAATCTCTTTTTAACCGAAGAGATTAGTTGCGAAGAATTTTATAAAATAAACCTTCTCACCTATCAAAAACAAAACACAAAATGTCCTTTCTCCTACGAATTTTTCAAGCAAATGGACGAGGTTTGCACACAAAAAAAAGTGGGAAAAAAGCTCGCAATAAAAGACAATCAACAAAATATTCTTGCAATCACATATCTTATAATAGACAAAGATAATTGCTATCAACTCTTTTCGGGAGCCGATCCAAAATATCGCACACTCAACGCCCCAAGCATATTACTTTGGAAAGCAATTGAATATGCCGCACAACAAAAATGTAAGATTTACGACTTTACAGGTAGCATAATTCCATCAATAGAAACATTTATTCGTCATTTTGGAGCAGAACAAACACCATATCTTTATGTGCAAAAACATTATAGCACGATTTATAAACTACTTAGAAGACTTAAATAATGAATATAAAATTAACCGTAATAGGAAAGACCGAAGAGAAATATCTAATTGAAGCAGTGGAGAATTATATCAAAAGATTAAAGCATTATGTTAACTTTGAAATAATATATCTCCCCGACATAAAAGGAGCAAAAAGCCTAAGTTCTTCCGAAATCAAAGAAAAAGAAGCCGACATTTTATTAAAACAAATAAGCAAATATGACAAGAATATACTATTTGATGAAAAAGGCAAACTATTTAGTAGCAAAGAATTTGCAACCCACCTTCAAAAACAAATGAATCAAGGCATAAAAAACCTAAACTTCATAGTCGGCGGAGCATACGGCTTTTCCCCAAGAATATACCAAGAAGTGCAAGAAAAAATATCAATATCCCCAATGACCTTTTCACATCAAATGATACGCCTTCTAATAGTAGAACAAATATATCGAGCAAACACAATACTAAACAACGAACCCTATCACAAAGACTAAACACCCACTAAAAAAAGTCTTTACTTTTTTCATTTTTTTCTTTACTTTTTTTGATTTTTTCTTTGCTTTTTTTCTTTTTTTCTTTGTTTTATTTTTTTACCTCTTTGAAGTAGAAACATTACCTCGTTATGGTAATCCAATTACCACAAAGGAGTAATCCTATTACCATAGGAAGGTAATTTTTTTTCTTCGCATTTGAGCTTAAAATCTTTTTAATAGAAAACATTTGTGCTTTTAAAAAAATATTATAACTTTGTGCTCTGAATAGAATAATAACGAAAAAATATGCCTATGGCAAAAGAAAAAGAAAGATAATTTAGACTGAGTTAATTTTAATACGACATAAAAGCGTTTTTGCTTATACTTGGTTATGTGAAACTTGGAACATTTCATAAAATACACCTTTGTAAAGCAGTAAACGCTCACGAATCATCTTCGTGGGCTTTACTTATTAGGTGTATTAGGTAGTTCCAAGACCTCACATAAGGATAAGAAAAAAGTCCCACGTTTTTTTATGCCTTGAAGTCAAAGAAAGAAAATAAGTAATCGCCATTTGGGACTTGGGCAAAGAATAAAAAAATAGTAAAAATATGGAAAAAATAAAAAAATTAGGTTTAATTATCACGTCAGTGATATTATTCGCAGCCTGCGAAACAAATCATACTTGTGAATGTAAATACACATATTGGGGATTTACAGGAGATCTTGAAAGTGGTGCTTCTCATATTTTCAAATCTGGTGAAACTCCTTGTGAATATTTTGAAGGAAAAGATACTCATGAAGAAGTTGATGCGTTTGATCATATTGGAGATAAATATTATGAATGTAAAGAAGTTGATTAAAATTAATTGGAGATAATTAACTCAAAGAAAAACGCTCGTAAGTCTTGGTTTTATTCAGACAAACGAGCGTTTTGTTTTTTTATTTCTTTTATTACCTATTCTTAGAATAAGTATTTAATTCCGAATGCGAATCCTTTTGCATAGAATCCTGTTGAAGGAAGAAGGTGAAACGCTGGTCTGTAATCTAAAGATATTGCAAGAGGGAAGCTAATAGGAAGTTTCCATTCAACGCCAACAATAGCTTCTACATCAACTCCAAAAGACATATCTCCTTGTGGGTTATTCCATGTTCCAAGTCCTGCTCCAACTCCATAATATAAAGTGAAGTTGCTTCCAAGATCGTGATTCCATTCGTACAATCCTGCAACTTGGAATCCATGATTATAAAGGCAACCACGGAAATCAAGAGAGTTTCCACCCATGTATTTCTTTACTTGAATACCAGAGTCAATTCCTCCGATAAGACCAACGCCCCAATTTTGAGCTTTAACATTTGATAAAGGCAAAATAGCTAAAACTGCTACAAATGCCATAAACATAAACTTTTTCATATACGTTATTTTTTAATTAGTAAATAAATTATGTTGCAAAGGTAAAAAAAAATCAATAAAAAAGGGTATAAATCCTAAAATTTATACCCTTACAGTTATATTTTATGTATTCGGATTTCTCTTAGTCAAGTTCTATAACAAGGAATTTACTTTTTTGCCAGAACAATGAAGGGTTTGTAATTACAAGTCTTGTAGGACGTTTTGTATCTGGTTCCAATCTGTAAGATTCGCTTGGGTGAGAAGTAAGGATTTTTATTTTTGTTCCGTGAAGTCTAATTTCTGGAACTCTTCTTATGTCTATTTTTGTATAGTTAGCAAGTTCAGAATCGCTACTTGCAACACTTCTTTTACCCATTCCAAGGAATCCACCTTTTCTATTGATAATTCCTTTTTCAAGAAGTTCTTTCTTTTCACCAATTACATAATAAGCAGTATTTTTTTCTTCTTCTATTTTCAAGATTCTTTCATCTTTATCTTGATTTTGTTTGTTTAGTTCATCTAAGTTACGATTTAGGTTTTCAATAACTATTTTGTGCTTTTGTAATTCAGTTGTTAACAATTGTATTTCTTCTTCTTGTTCAGAAATTCTTGTTTGTAGTTTTTCGATAAAGGCAGTTAATTCTTTATTAGTATTTTTTTGTTTTCTTAATTGAGCGTTAAGGTTATTTATTTTTTGTTTTTGTTCAGCCAATAAATCGTTTATGTCTTGAATTTGAGAAGTTATTTTTGTTCTTGTATCAACGCTTACTTCTCCTGTTTTATCTTTTATCTTAGAAACATCAGCATATTTAGATGTAACAACGGATAAATTTTCTTCTATTTCGTTTAATTGTTGAAACAACATTTCTACTTCTGCGTTTTTAGCAGATAATGCAGCTTCAATTGAGTCTCTCATTTCTTTTTCTATTAAACGTTCTTTTTCTGCTTTGCTATTACAAGCACTTGCTAAGATTAAAACAAGGCTCGCAATTAATAAATAGGTCTTTTTCATACTTTAAAAATTGTTTGTTTAATGTTTCTAAGTTTATTCTTTTTTGATTTTTTTTGCAAAAATACGAATAAATATTTTCATAATACATATTATTAGTATAACTTTGCACGCTAAATAAACGTAGTAGTTAAAATTTTATTGTATTAAAGATTTGGGGGTGCTTACTTTTTGTAGGCTGAGATTATACCCTTTGACCGGTCTGATAATGCAGACAGGGGAAAATACTTTCTTTTGAAGTACACTCTCAAATCATAGAAAAAGAGAGTGTAATGATTAGAAAAAAACAGATTATTCCAGTTTTAACAATCGCAGGCTCAGATTCTTGTGGTGGAGCTGGCATTCAAGCCGACATAAAGACCATTTCTTCTTTGGGTTTGTTTGCTTGCAGTTGCATAAGTGCCGTTACGGCACAAAATACCTTAGGAGTAAGAGATGTTTTTGCGTTAAAAAAATCTTTAATTCGCAATCAAATAGATGCAATTTTAGAAGATTTGCCCGTAAAAGCCATAAAAATCGGAATGCTTTTTGATAAAGATATTATAAAAGAGGTATCCGAAAGTTTAATTAGACATAAGTTTCAAGGAAGTGTTGTTTTAGACCCTGTAATGATAGCAACAAGCGGTGCTTCTTTACTTCAAGACGATGCAAGACAAGCAATGATAGACTATCTCTTTCCTTTGGTAGATATTATTACGCCAAATCTTTTTGAAGCTGCCTCTCTTGCTCAAATAAAAAGCATAAATAGCCTTGCCGAGCAAAAAGAAGTAGCATTATTTATTAAGAATAGTCTTAAAACAAAAAGAGTACTTATAAAAGGAGGTCATTTTGAACAAGGAGAATGTACTGATCTTTTTTTGGATATTGATAATAGTTTTCAAACTTACGCATCGAAGAAAATAGATAGTAAAAACACTCACGGCACAGGTTGTTCTCTTTCTTCGGCTATTGCTTCTTATCTTGCCTTAGGCTATGATTACAAAACCTCTATTGGTCTTGCAAAAGAATATGTTTACTTGGCAATCTTAGAATCAAAAGATATTTTCTCAGGAAAAGGAAACGGAAGTTTAAATCATTTTTTTAATCCTCAAAAACAAAAATTTTATGAAAGTAATTGTGAATAAAAAACAAGTAGAGATAGAAACGCAAACAAATATCTATCAACTATTAGAATTATTGCAAGTAGAGGCATCTTTTTGTGCAGTTGCAATTGGCAATAAAGTCATAAAAAAAACGCAATGGAGCGAAACGCAACTAAAAGAAGCAGATGAAATAACAATAATAAATGCAACATGTGGAGGTTAATCGGCATAACCCTTCCTCAATACAATGATTGGGAAAAGGAAAAGCAAATAATAAAAACCTTGCTTCAAAATAATGAGATAGAATATTTTCATATTCGCAAACCTGAGTTTACTTCTGAGAAAATGTCTCTTTGGCTTGAAGACCTGCCTCTTGCAATTAGAAAACGCCTTTCGTTACACGATTGTTTGGAAGTAGCAAAAGAATTTCAAATAGGAGGAGTGCATTTAAATAAACGCAACAATTACACATCGCCCTTTGCCTTTGAGGGAAGAATAAGTAGAAGTTGTCATAGCATAGAAGAGGTTGGAAAGTGGAAACCAAAATGTGATTATGTCTTTCTCTCACCTATATATAACAGTATAAGCAAAGAAGGATATGAGGCAAAGTTTTCAAAAGAAGAATTAAGAAAAGCCGTAAAGCAAGGAGTGATTGATGAAAAAGTCTTTGCACTTTCGGGCGTTGAACCAAGCAAATTTTCAGAATTAAAAGAAATTGGATTTTCAGCAGCTGCAATTATGGGTTTTCTATGGAAATAAAACGAGAATAAAAATGGATAGAATATACTTTATAACACACCAAAACGATAAGTATTCTTACATAGATAGTGCAAAACTTGCCTTAGACAACGGCATAAAGCTTATTCAACTTAGAATGAAGCACAGTAGCCTAAGTCAAAGAATGGAAGCGGCAAATATCTTAAAGAAAGAATGCGAAAAATATAAGGCTAAGTTAATTATTAACGATGATTATCGCCTTGCCTTAGAGGTTGAAGCAGACGGAGTGCATCTTGGTCAAAAAGATGAAGAGATTTCACTTGCAAGAAACGTGCTTAAACCTTTCCAAATCATAGGACGGACTTGCAATACCAAAGAGCAAATCCTTAAAGCCTATGAAGAAGGAGCCGATTACATAGGATTAGGGCCCTATCGCTTTACTTCGACAAAGGAAAATCTAAGTCCTATTCTTGGATTAGAAGGATATAAAGACATAGATGTAGATATTCCAATTTATGCAATAGGAGGAATACGCTTAGAAGATGTGGAAAAATTCTCTCAAACAAAGGTTTATGGCATAGCACTTTCGTCTTTGATTTTAGAGAGTGAAGACCCCGAAAAAAAAATCAAAGAATTAAGAAAATATTTCAAAGAAAAAATTTAAAAAATCAAAGAAAAAAATAAAAAAAACAAAGAAAAAAAATAACGATATGAAGAACGAGAAATTAGTAATAGCAGGAAGGGAATTTGAATCAAGATTATTCTTAGGTACAGGAAAGTTTCCTTCAAACGAAATCATGGGACAGGCAATCAAATCCTCACAAACCCAAATGGTAACTACTGCAATGAAAAGAGTAAACCTTGAAAACTCCAAAGAAGACGATATGTTATCGTACATAGACAGAGAAAAGGTAATTCTTTTGCCTAATACCTCAGGAGTAAGAAATGCAAAAGAAGCAGTTTTCGCAGCACAAATGGCACGAGAGGCCCTTCAAACAAATTGGTTGAAGCTTGAAATTCACCCAGACCCTAAATACCTTTTTCCAGATGCGATAGAAACCCTAAAAGCCACAGAAGAATTAGTAAAAGATGGCTTTATAGTTTTGCCATACATTCAAGCAGACCCTGTTTTGTGTAAACAATTAGAAGAAGTTGGGGCTGCAACCGTAATGCCCTTAGCCTCACCGATAGGAAGCAATAAAGGACTTGTTACAAAAGAGCTTTTGGAAATAATAATTGAGCAAAGTAATGTACCGGTTGTAATAGATGCAGGCATAGGAGCGCCAAGTCATGCAGCGCAAGCAATGGAATTAGGAGCCGATGCAGTGCTTGTCAATACTGCAATTGCGATTGCGGGCGATCCTATTGCGATGGCAGAAGCCTTTTCTTTGGCAGTAAAAGCAGGACGCATAGCTTACGAAAGTGGATTAGCAACTTCATTCAATACAGCACAAGCCTCTTCTCCATTAACAGAGTTTTTGAATTTTTAATGTTAAAAAAATAAGAATATGAATAATACAAAATGTGAAGTATCTAATGCAAAAAGAAAAATATACGAAAAAGGAAATCTTTTTGATATAGAAATAGGAATGCAAGAGGTGAAATTAACCGATAGCATTGTAGAGGGAGAAAGAAAAAGCAATGGAAGCGTAAGATTATACGACACTTCGGGAGCTTACGGAGATGAAAACATAACAACAGATTTAAAGAAAGGACTTCCAAGACTAAGAGAAAAATTCTTAAAAGAAAGAAACGATATTCAAAGACTTGATGAATTTAGCTCTGTTTATAGCAATCTAAGATTAAATGATAAAAGTCTTGATGAGGTTCGTTTCCCTGTTAAGAATTTACCTTATAAAGCAAAACCAGGTTGTAGAATTACTCAAATGGCATTAGCAAAACAAGGAGTGATTACGCCCGAAATGGAATATGTTGCAATAAGAGAAAATCTTTCTTCAAAGCAAAACGAAAATAGTTACATAACACCGGAGTTTGTACGTGAGGAAGTGGCAGCAGGACGTGCAGTAATTCCTGCAAATATCAATCACCCTGAGGCAGAGCCTATGATTATAGGAAGTAAATTCTTAGTAAAGATAAACACAAACATAGGAAACTCGGCACTTTCAAGCGATATGGAGAAAGAAGTTGAGAAAGCAGTTTATTCAGCTAAATGGGGAGGAGATACTCTTATGGATTTATCAACAGGAAACCATATTCACGAGATAAGAGAGTGGGTTGTAAGAAATTCTCCTGTGCCAATTGGAAGCGTTCCTTTGTATCAAGCTTTGGAAAAAGCAGGAGGGAAGGCCGAAAATCTTAGTTGGGAGATTTTTAAAGACACTTTAATAGAACAATGTGAACAAGGAGTGGATTATTTCACTATTCACGCAGGGCTATTGCAAAAACATATACCATTAACTAAGAAAAGAGTTACCGGAATTGTTTCTCGTGGTGGCTCTATTATGGCAAAATGGATAACTCATCACAAAGAAGAGAACTTCCTTTACACACATTTTGCTGAAATTTGTGAAATCCTTTCTCAATATGATGTTGCAGTAAGCATAGGAGACGGATTGCGTCCGGGAAGTATTGCAGATGCAAACGATGAAGCACAGTTTGGAGAATTGGAAACAATGGGAGAATTGACAAAAGTCGCATGGCAATATGATGTTCAAGTATTAATTGAAGGTCCGGGACACGTTCCTTTACACAAAATTGCAGAAAATATGGAAAAACAAAAGACATTGTGTCATAATGCTCCGTTCTACACCTTGGGACCTTTGACAACAGATATTGCTCCTGCGTATGATCATATTACTTCTGCAATAGGAGCTGCAATGATTGGCTGGTTGGGAACAGCAATGCTTTGTTATGTAACTCCAAAAGAACACCTTGCTCTTCCAAATAAAGAAGATGTAAGAGAGGGAATAATGGCTTATAAAATTGCAGCACACGTTGCCGACATTGCAAAGGGACATCCTTCGGCTATGGAAAGAGATAATGCACTTAGTAAGGCGAGATTTGATTTTCGTTGGAACGATCAGTTTAATCTTGCTTTGGATAGAGAAAGGGCAATAGAGTATTATGGTGAAGAAAAATTAAAAGGAACTCCGTTTTGCACAATGTGTGGACCTGATTTTTGTGCAATGAGGATTTCTCGTGAGGTTTCAAAGCAAGGAGAATAATTATGGAAAAGAGTTTTTATGATATTGTAAAATCACTTTCTTGGCAAGAGGTAACCGATAGCATATATTCTAAAACGGAAAATGATGTTGTAAAAGCCTTATCAAAAAAATATTTAGATATTGAGGATTTTAAAGCGTTAATTTCTCCAAAGGCAGAAAAATATCTTGAACAAATGGCGTTTATGAGTAGAAATATTACACAAAAACGCTTTGGAAAGGTTATGCAGTTTTACATTCCTATGTATCTTTCAAACGAATGTAGTAATCATTGTATTTATTGTGGGTTTAATCACAACAATCAAATAGGTAGAATTACTCTTTCCGATGAGCAAATCTTGGAAGAAATAAAAGCAATCAAAGCAATGGGCTATGATAATGTGCTTTTGCTTACAGGGGAAAATCATAAAAATGCAGGCGTTTCTTACATTGAAAATGCTATAAAGCTATGTCGTCCTTATTTTTCTGCAATTAATTTGGAAGTATTCCCAATGAAAACAGAAGAATATGAGAGATTGATTCAAGCAGGTGCTAATTCGGTTTATGTTTATCAAGAAACATATAATGAAAGTCGCTACAAATATTATCACCCTAAGGGAATGAAATCAAATTATCTTTATCGCTTAGAGTGTCCTGAGAGATTAGCCAAAGCAGGCATTCATAGAGTTGGCATGGGAGCCTTAATTGGTTTGGAAGAATGGAGAACGGAAATGGTGTTTTTAGCTATGCACTTGCAATTTATGAGAAAGAATTATTGGAAGACAAAATACTCTATTTCTTTCCCAAGAATGAGACCTGCCGCAGGTGGATTTCAAGCAGATTATTGCGTGAATGAAAAGCAATTTGCTCAAATCATTTGGGCATTTCGCCTTTTTGATAACGATGTTGAAATAACAATGTCAACAAGAGAAAGACCTGAGATGAGAAATCATTTTGTTTCCCTTGGCATTACCTCAATGAGTGCAGGAAGTAAGACAGAGCCGGGAGGATATTCTAATCCTGATGTAGAATTAGAACAATTTCACGTAAATGATGATAGAAGTGTAGAAGAAATGGAAACTATGGTACGCTCACAAGGCTATGATGTAGTATTTAAAGATTGGGATAAAATTTTAAGTTAATGTTAGAGGAAAAGGATTTTTTGAGATATTCTCGTCAAATAGAGTTAGAGGGTTTTGGAGTCGAAGGACAAGAAAAGTTAAAACAAGCAAAAGTCTTGATTGTAGGTGTTGGAGGCTTGGGAAGCATTGCAAGTCTTTTGCTTGTCGCCTCTGGCGTTGGAGTAATTGGCCTTATTGATAAAGATAAGGTTAGTTTGAGCAATCTTCATCGTCAGATTCTTTACAAAGAGTCGCAAGTAGGAGAAGAAAAGGTTGAAAAGGCAAAAGCGAATTTAAAGGAACTTAACGGCGATTGTCAAATAGTTGCTTACAATGAGTTTTTGAGTAAAGAAAATGCAGAAAGGATTATTAGGGATTATGATATTGTGGTGGATTGTTGCGATAACTTTGCAACACGTTATGTAATAAATGACGCTTGCCAAAGATTGAAAAAGCCTTTTGTTTATTCTGCTATCTCGGACTTTGAAGGGCAAGTCGCTTTGCTTAATTGCGAGGAAGATTCTGCAAATTACAGAACCCTTTTTCCAGAAGAAAACCTATTGAAAGAAGAGAGTAATAAAAACAAAGCAGTGATTGGAGTCTTGCCCTCAATCACTGCTTCTATTGCTTCAAACGAAGTTATAAAGTTTTTAACCAATTATACCGATGTTTCTTTGAAAAACAAACTCCTAATCTTTAATGTCAAAAACTATAACTTTAATATATTTGAATTGTAACACAATTAAGCAAAGAAATTCAAAAAAATAAAATAACAAAACGCTCGTTTGTCAAAATAAAACAAAGACTTACGAGCGTTTTTTGAGTTATATTATTTTAACATCAACTTTTTTTACTATGAATGGTAAAGTATTTTTCTGATAATTTAACACCTTCACACCATATCTCTATTTTATAATTTCCAGCTTTCCATCTTTTTTTGTTTTTATTCTCCCAACCATTCAATATTTTATCAGAGTTTCCTTTGTATAAAGTATATTCCTCTGATGATTCTCCAATGAGCCCTCCATTTGGATTATACCATTTTATATCTAATTTGTAATAATTTGTACTATATGATGTATAATATATTTTAGGGAAAAGACATACTGTTTCTTGCGAGTAAATATCTTCTCCAAAATTTGATATAGAAGATACTTTTTCACCATTTCCAATTTCTATATTGTGAATCTTAGGTTTTTTATTCTTTTCTGCTTCTTCTATTTTAGTTTGCTTTTCTTTTTGTTCAATCCTATAATTATTATAAACAACAGCAGAAATTAAAAGTAATAAAATAGAAATATAAAAAATAGTAGTAAAAATCAATTTGGTAGGCTTTTTTATTTCAACAACGTCTTTTACACCATTAGTTAATTTGTTTGAAAAAAAATTGATATGATTGTAATTATTTATAGTATAAATAATATCTTCTTTATTATTAACTCCTATTTGTTTTTCTATTTCAGAAGTATCTGCAACAGCACCTATAAATGGTCTGATCGAATCATGATAATGAGATGCAATTTGATTAAACCATTCTTCAATTCTTTTTAATTCTGGTGATTTTGTGTGAAAAGGATTTTTTATTTGCAAGTTCAAAGGCATAGAACCTGAAAGCAATTCATTTTGGTTGAGAATCTTATAGACCAAAGTTTCGCAACACTCAAACATTGCTTCAACATTTTCAATATACTCACCTGTAAAAGCAAAACAAAATCCATAATAATCGGTGTTAGAAGCATTCAAACGTCTTAAATAAGTGTAGTAGACATTTATACCTTTCTTTTCTACAAACAAATGTTGAGCGTGTTTTAATTTCTTGACATATTTCTTAAATATATCAGTAGTATAATCTATTGGATATTGCTCTACTTTTTTTGCCTTTTTGATATGTAATAAATAAAGTGAGTACGACATAATATTACCATAATTTGAATTTAATTACTTGTTCATTATTATCTATTTCGTATGATTTTACTCTGTTCAATATTTCATTACCTAAGAGCAAATCAGCTGCAACATTATCGGCAACAGCGGCTTCCACATTCTCAAAAAGAATTTTATTTCCGACTATTACTTTCTTTAATCTCACAACAGGCATTTCTACAACGCTTCCGTCAGCTATAGAACTCTGAATAGGCTCCAAAATATCTTCTTCGGTTATCAGTCCGTTTTTGACAAGAGCCATAAACTCTAATCTTGAAATAAGATTTGTGGAACAACCTGTATCGAATATCATATAGAAACCTAAACCATTTATGCTAACAGGTAATAATTTTACTCCATTCTTTTCTTGATATGCAATTTCTACATAATCTTCAATAATTATTTCATCTTCATAATATTCATCTTCTGTATAATCTTCCGAATATTCATCAGAATAACTCTCGTTGTTTTTGCTCCCACAAGAAGCAAAAACAACGAAAAGTGATAATAACAATGTGAAATTTAGTTTACTTATTTTTTGAAATGTTTTTTCCATAATACTATTTTTTCATCTTTTGTAAATTCTTTACAATCTTTACAATCCTTATTTATATTCTCATATTTCTTTTTACTTTTTTCTGCTTCTTGTTTAAGTATTTCTGTCATCTCTTTTAAATGTTTCGGGTCTTTAACCCATTCATCGTAATCCTTTTCATCTTGTGAAGGTTGCTTTTTATTAGTGTCTTTTTGTTCTTTTTTAACCTCTTCTTTTTTATGTTTCGGTTTTGTATCTTCCTTATATGGTTTTATTGTATTATATAATTCGTTAGTTATGCTATTTATTTGTGTATTTAATAAATCACAACTATCTTTATATTGTGAAATTTCATTTTCCAATCTCTGAATTTCATCTTTATAATTAGTTTCATCTTGTTTTGAATTACCAGAACAATTAGAAACACCGATAACAATATTAATAATTACAAGAATTAAAATAAAGAATGGAAGTATTTTTTTAAACATATTTTGTTTTTGCGTAGGAGGTGTAGAAGTGATATTTTCTGCATTTGAGGAAAGACAATTTTCAATCTCTTTTAAGTGTTTTTTTATTTCTCTATCTCTACCACCATTCTTACTATTAGCATCTTTTAATTGAGTTTTTAAATCCTCATTACTCTTTCTTAAAACATCTTTTTCATTTTTCAATTCTTGAATTTCCGTATCTTTTTGCTGAATTAAAATTCCCAATTGTTGTATTTGTGATGTTAATGTTTTAATAGTTTGTTCTTTTTGTGAAAGAGCTGTTGGAATCTCTTCCGTTATTTCCACATTAACACTCTTTTTCAACATCTCCCAAATCTTTTCATTAGTTAAATCATTAGGATTTTGAGCAGTATATTGAATTGGATTTAATGGCAAAGGAAGTTTATCAGCGTTTGCTTTTTTTGTAAAATCTTCTATATGGTTTAGGGAAGCATTTACACTATTATCATTAAAAGAAGTTATTTTGATTTCACCATTTCCTTTAAGCAAATGATTAAGTGCTTCTTTCATTTTTTTTCTTAAACCCAAAAAATCTTTTATAACATTGCTATTATCTTCATAAACATAAGAAAAACCAAGCATACAACCAGTTCTGTCAGATGAAAGATTATTTTTAATATAAGTATAATAAGTCTTATAGCCCTCTCTACTTATTTTAAAAAGTTCTTTATAACCATCTTTATGAAAAGAAGTAGCAAGAAATGAATAGTCATCACCTTGTGCAGTGGTTTTGGATTTCAAGTCATAAACTTGAAATCCATCACTGTCACCTAATTTTCCTAATATATAAAACTTCTCAGTCATAATCTACAAGCATTTTTTAATTGTATTCCAAAGTTCTTGAGGATATTCATCATCTCCTTCCGAAAATATTTTTACTTTTTTATTTAGCACTGTATTAAATTCCTCGGAGTAATCTCCTGTTTGGAAAGGAATCAAATAACAATCATACTCCTTTATTATTGCTTTCGGGCCATGTACTTTGAATAAATCTAACAAGCCAGGATAATCTTCATTTATTTCTTTTCTTAGAGTTTTTATATTAACATTTCCTTTATCATCTAAGGCAGGTGAGCAATCTATTTTATTATAAAGGAATATTGCCTTGTCTTTTTTCTTCATCTTTTTTCGTACTTCTGCAATCCTTTTTTTGTATCTCACTCTTGTTGCTCTATCTTTATAATTTGGCTCTAAGATAAAGATATAAACTTTCCTATTTTTAGAACGCATTATACTGGAAACAAATTGATTAGGGAAAGATATGTTCTTGTTAGGATCTGGTTCAAATAACCCTTCACCTGGGCTTTCTAATATTTGACATTTTTTTACTGCATTATCCCAAATATCTAAAAGCATAAAATTAACACCTTTCGTTGCTTCTGCCGCTAAATTACTCGTTGCGTCATCATGAAAGTTTTTGCATCTGCTAACATATTCTCCTCCATCATTACTAACAAAAGACTGATTAGGTTTTATCACTATGCTTATATGATCTAAATATCTGTATAAACGAACTAATGTCATTGTTTTACCTGCTGCTGGAGGTCCAAAAAGGAATATTATTGGAGATGTCGTATCCTTTACATTAACATTAACTATTCCTCCCGTTGATGTTTGTGCAGGAATGTCCACTATTTCTTGAACAACATCCACTTGTTCTTGTTGAAATACTTGTTCTTCATTATTATCTTGTCTGTCTATTTCTTGAACAACATCCAATTGTTCTTGTTGAAGTCCTTGTAGAATTTCTTGATGAATTTCTTGTTGAAGTTCTTGTTCTTCATTATTATTTGTAATTGGCATAATATCTAATTTTTATTGTTAATTAATTAAAAATCTTTTTACTTATTGTGTTTCTAAATGCTATTGTTGCAAATAAAAATCCTGCTAAATCTATAAGTATAGAAATAACAAACCAAATTGCAAAGCCTTGTCCTTTCAAATCTCCTTTAAACCAAGACATAAATACTTCATATACTTTTTTTAATTGAGATGTTTTTGAAACTTTATTATTAAACTCATGTCCTTTTCCATATTCTGACAATAAAGGATAAGCAATTTCTAAAACATCACTTGTTTCATTTACCATTTCTGAATAATTGATAGTATTTTTATCAATACCCTTCTTGATAGTTCCGATTCTTTTTAAACAATTATTTATATCTCTTTTAGCAGTTCCTTTCTTTGATAAATCATGAGCAGCCAAAAATTTTTGGCGTTCATTTTCCATTTGTTCAAGTGTAAGAGCCTCTATTACCTTATATGAATTAGCAGAAATATTCCTATCTGTTTCTAATTTCCATTTTCCTGTTGGATCTACAGCTATTTCTATTTTATCAATAATTGCTTTACATCTTTTTCCAATTCCCGGTCTATCAGGTCGCTTATATTCTTGTTCTAATGCATTTAATAAACCGCCAACCTTAACTGCTTTTTCTGCCCATTGTTCATTTATAAAACTTCCGTCAGCTAATTGTTGTAAATTTCTTTCTGCTTCTGTTAAATCTTTTTCAACTACTTCTTTCGCATTTTGTTGCAAATACAAAGTGTGCGTATTTGTTGGCAATGAAAATATGCCCCAAAAAGCTAACACCATTAAAATACCTGTAACAAAGCAAGGTGTACGTTTTGCTTCTAATAAATCACTGTTTGAATTGAATGAATCATAAATAAAGGTCATTCCAACTGATGAAAGCACAAAAAAAGCCAAAGCGAATATCCACAATATCCATCTTGACCAATCTAACAACAAATAAAAAGATTCAACAGTTAAATAGCAACTGCCAATACTTACTGCAAGCCATAATACGCCTGCTCCGAGTTTTAAGAAATTATTGTTTCCCATTTTAATTAAATTTTAATGTTTAAATAAATTTTTTCTTTGCCCAAGTCCCCAATGGCGATATGTTTTTTCTTTTCTTTGACTTCAAGGCATAAAAAAACGTGGGACTTTTTTTCTTATCGTAATGTGAGGTTCTCGACTACCTGTTATCCGAATAAGTAAAGCCCACGATATTACTCGTGAGCGTTTACTACTTTACTATCGGATAACAAAGAGTGAAATTGTCGAGATTCCACATTACCTAAGTATAAGTAAAAACGCTTTTATATGTCGTAAAAAATTGCTAAGTCTAAATTATCTTTCTTTTTATTTTGTCATAGGCATATTTTTTCGTTATTTTTATTTTCACCTTACAAAGATAAAACAAATTTTTTAAAGTACAAATATTTTTTATTAAAAAGCTTTTAAGCTCAAATGCGAAGAAAAAAAATTACCTCGTTATGGTAATAGGATTACCTCTTTGTGGTAATTGGATTACCTTCCTATGGTAATGCTTCTACCACTAAGGGGTAAAAAAATAAATCAAAGAAAAAAAGAAAAAAAGCAAAGAAAAAATTGAAAAAAGCAAAGAAAAAAATCACGAAATCAAAGTGTTTTTTTCTTTGATTTTGATTTCGTGATTTTTTGTCTGTTGGGGCTTAGAGGTAGTTTTTTGATTCTACGCCCATATTGAATAAAAGGTCTAATGCACTTAGGTTGTGTTGAAATCCAAATTTGTGTTCAAAGCATTGGAATAATGGTAAAGCAAATTACAGAACTTTATATCCTAATGAAAGCGAATTGAAGCAAGAAGAAAATTCAAGCAAAGCCGTGATTGGTACACTACCTGCTCTTGCTGCAAGTTTGGCAACAAACGAGGCAATACGCTTTCTTGTAAATGGTTAAAGATAAGTTATTATGTGTTGATTTAACAACGCTTAATATTCAGATTTTCAACTTGGAATAAAAAAAATACAAATACAAAAAAACGTTTTCGTTGTTTTCAGTGTCTTTAATGTAAAAGAAATTAAAAATTTAAAAAAAACTAAGAACGATGAAAAAGATTGTATTATTTGTTTGCACTGTTTTGTGTGTAAATGTGCTTATGGCACAAGTTCAATTTGTGGTAGGGGATTTAACCTACTCTGTTATAAATTTAAATGAGGTGGAAGTGGTTAGTTGCGTTGATTCGGTAGATGCAGTCAATATTCCTGCAACAGTAACATATAATGATGTAACTTATACTGTTACTAAGATAACTGGTAGGGTTAATTCAGCGGGTTGTTATATTCCTACTTTTTATCTTAAAACTCGTTTAGCAAAGGTTACTATTCCAGAAACTGTTACTACGATTGGAGAAGAAGCGTTTTGTTTTTGCGAAGCCTTAGAGTCGATAGATATTCCAAATAGTGTGGTTAATCTTGGAGAAAGAGCGTTTTATCGTTGCACTTCTTTGAGAGATGTAAATATTGGTAGTGGATTAACTTACATAAGCAAACAATGCTTTCAATTTTGTCAAAACTTAACTCAAATAAACTTAGGAGGTAATATTGCAGAAATAAGAGATTATGCTTTCCAAAGCTGTTATAGTTTGCCAAGTATTACATTCCCTGAAAGCCTTACAAGTCTTGGTGGTATGGTGTTTACTCCTTGTGATAGTTTACAAGAGATTATTTGCTTGGCAAGCGTTCCGCCTGCAATAGAGTCGCATACTTTCAGAGTAGGTTCTCCTTCGCAAGGAATAAGTGAAAATGCTATTTTGAAAGTTCCTTGTGGTAGCCTGTCAGCTTATGCTTCTTCTGAATGGAATGATGATTTTGTTCAAATAATAGAAATGTGTGATGGACTAGGATTAGAAGATGAGGTTGCAGAATTAGAAATGATTTCTATATATCCTAATCCAACAATGGATAGAGTTAATTTTGATAGATTGATAGAAAGAATTGATGTTATTGATTTAACAGGAAAGACTATTAAGACTTTTGAAAATACAAATTCAATAAACATTGGTGATTTGCCTAAGGGAGTATATTATTTGAAACTTTACTTTAATGAAAATATAATAGTAAAAAAGGTAATTAAAAGCTAAGAAATAAAATTTTAAAGTAAAGAAATAGACGGCTAATTCTTTGATTTAGCCGTCTATTTCTTTGATGTTTATAGATAAAATTTTGATTCTACGCCCATATTGAATAAAAGGTCTAATGAACTTAGGTTGTTTTGAAATCCAAATTTGTGTTCAAAGCATTGGAAGTAGGGTTTTGTGGTGTGGTCGGTGAATATGCGTTTTTTATCAAATGCTCTACGATAATCGTTCTCTATTTCTTTTTCGTAAGATGAGGTGTTTGATATTGTGGCGTTGAGTTTGAATTTTGAGATTAATAGTTGTGTTATCTCGTTGTTTAGGTCTATCAAATAGCGATGTTCTTTTTTTAATATGTTTTCTATTTGATAGTAGTAGTATTCAAAGTAAGAGCTTTTGCCGTAGGCGGAGGCTATTGCTCTTAGGTGATTTGTTTGCCAAGGTGTTTGATAGCATATTTCTGTTTGACTGATTGGCAGGCAGACGTCTTTGAGTCGCTTTGTTGGAACTACTAATTGTAATATTCCATTTGCAGAAAGTATGTAGGTACGGTTTCTGTGTGTTTGTTTTTGAAAGGCCTCAAAGGTGTCAATCAATATATTTTCGTGCTTATTTATTATGGATAGATAAGCAATGCAAGGAAAATATGAGGTTGATAGGGTTGCTGTGTTGTTAGATTCCAATTGTGATAGATTTTAGTTTGTCTTCTGAAAAGAAAAAGTCGATTGCATATTCTTCGTAAGAGATTCTTTCTTCTCCCCATTCTTCTTTGTCCATTGTTTGTTCAAAGATGTTGTGTTGTCTCATTAGGTCTACGATTTCTTTTGATGTTTTGTCAATTATTTGTTGGTCAAAAAGATAGACTTCTTCTGATTCTATGTTTATGCAAGAGAGTCTTTCTTGTTCTAAGTTTTCAAAGAAACAGCTTATTCCTTGTTCTTCGTAGTATAATACTGTTGCTGGCATTTCTAAGTCTTCGCCAATTTCTTCTACTTCTGAGGGTTTTCCTATTTGGTTTATTACTGTGTTGATGTCCATTCCAAAGGTTAATGGGCCAAATCCTTTTTTTAAAATAATTTCGCTATTCATAGTGTTTTGTTTTTTTTGATTCAGTTTGCAATAATAAGTTTTATTTCCGAATTGGCATAATTTTAGAGTTGTTTTTTTTTATTGTGTTGTTTGAGTGTAAAAATTTTTTTTCCTTTTTCTTGGTTTATGAAAAAAATGATATATATTTGCAGTTGTTTAATTGTAAAAGACGAAATGATTATTTAAAAACAAATAAACTTTAAGAATATGGCACAAATTAAATCTTTAAAAGATTTGGAATCTTTAAAAATTAGTGTTCAAGAACAAATTGACACTAGGATAAAAGGTGATAAAGATGGTTTAGTGCAAGTAAAGGTTGCGATGGCTACTTGTGGTATTGCTGCTGGTGCTAAAACTATTTATAATTACTTTTTAGAACAAATTGACGAAAAGAAATTGGATGTGGTAGTTTACCAAACAGATTGCATGGGCTTGTGTAAAGAGGAGCCAACTGTTGAGGTTGTTGCTCCAAATCAAGAACCTGAAATATTTACTAATGTAGATAAAGCAAAGGTAGATGAAATCTTAAATAAATTCGGCAAGTAATAAATTTAGATAAATAACTCAAATTAAGGAGGAAATATATATGGCGAAGTATAAAATGCATATTTTAGTCTGTGGAGGTACAGGTTGTACTGCTTCTCAAAGTGTTGAGATTGCTGACAGATTAAAAAGCAATCTGCTTGACAAAGGTTTAGATAAAGAAGTGCAAGTAATTCTTACAGGTTGTTTCGGCTTTTGTGAAAAAGGTCCTATCGTAAAGGTTATGCCTGATAATACTTTCTATACAGAGGTAAAACCAGAAGACGCACAAGAAATAATAGAAGAACATATCATAAAAGGACGTAAAGTTACTCGTTTACTTTATACAGATCCTGAAAAGAAAGAACATGTTTCTGATGCAAAACACATGGGATTCTATAAAAAACAATTGCGTATAGCTTTACGTAACTGTGGTTTTATTGATCCTGAAAATATAGGTGAATATATTGCTCGTGATGGATATGCAGCTGTTGCAAGATGTTTAACAGAAATGACTCCTGAACAAGTAATAAATGAAATAAAACTCTCAGGTTTAAGAGGTCGTGGTGGTGGAGGATTCCCTACTGGTATGAAATGGGAAATTGCTTCAAAGAATCATGCAGATCAAAAGTATGTTGTTTGTAATGCAGACGAAGGAGACCCAGGAGCATTTATGGATAGAAGTATCCTTGAAGGCGACCCTCACTCTATTATCGAAGCAATGACAATTAATGGTTATGCTATCGGTGCTACAAAAGGGTTAGTTTATATTCGTGCTGAGTATCCTTTGGCTATTCATAGACTTCAAGTTGCAATTGCACAAGCAAGAGAATATGGAGTATTAGGAAATAATTTGTTTGGAACAGATTTCTGCTTTGATATTGAATTAAGATATGGAGCAGGCGCTTTCGTTTGTGGAGAAGAAACTGCACTTATTCACTCAATGGAAGGAAAACGTGGAGAACCTACATTCAAACCACCTTTCCCTGCACAAAGTGGATACTTGCAAAAGCCAACAAACGTAAATAATGTTGAAACTTACGCTAATATTCCTATCATTATATTAAAGGGAGCAGATTGGTTCAACAAAATAGGAACAGAAAAATCAAAAGGAACAAAGGTATTTGCTCTTGCAGGACAAATCAATAATGTTGGATTGATTGAAGTTCCAATGGGAATAACTTTAAGAGAAGTTATTTATGAAATTGGAGGAGGAATAAAAGGTGGAAGACAATTTAAGGCTGTTCAAACAGGAGGTCCATCAGGTGGTTGTTTGACAGAAAAACACCTTGATACTCCAATTGATTATGATAACCTTATTGCAGCTGGCTCAATGATGGGTTCAGGAGGAATGGTTGTTATGGACGAAACATCTTGTATGGTTGCTATAGCTAAATTCTATCTTGAATTTACTTGTGAAGAAAGTTGCGGAAAATGTTCTCCTTGTCGTATAGGTAATAAGAGAATGTTAGAAATTCTTGACAAGATAACTAAGGGTCAAGGAACAATGGAAGATCTTGAAAACTTGAAAAACTTAGCAGGAGTAATTAAAGACACAGCTCTTTGTGGTTTAGGACAAACTTCTCCAAACCCAATCTTATCAACACTTACAAATTTCTGGGATGAATATGTAGAACACGTACAAGATAAGAAATGTAGAGCAGGTGCTTGTAAATCATTAATGCAATATGTTATTGATCAAAACGTTTGCGTTGGTTGTACAGCTTGTGCAAGAAATTGTCCTGTTAATGCAATTCAAGGCGAAAAGAAAACACCGCATACAATCAATACAGAATTGTGTATCAAGTGTGGAACTTGTATTGAAAAATGTAAATTCAATGCAATAAGCATTCAATAAGGTTTTGTTTAATCAACAAATTAAGAAGAGAAAAATGGAAACTGTAAATTTAATAATAGATGGTAAAGCGGTTGTAGCAGAAAAAGGTCAAACCATATTAAAAGCTGCAAGAAAAGCAGGAATATCAATACCAACCCTTTGCTATTATGAACTTAATGGACAAAAATTAGAAAACAAACCAGGTGGTTGTAGAGTTTGTGTTGTTGAAGTTGAAGGAAGAAAAAATTTAGCTCCAGCTTGTGCAACAGAAGTAATGGAAGGAATGGTTGTTCACACTCACTCTTTAAGAGTTGTGAATGCAAGAAGAACAGTTGTTGAATTAATCCTTTCTGACCACCCATCAGATTGTTTGAGTTGTTCAAAGAGCGGAAATTGCGAATTGCAAACATTAGCTCAAAAATTAGGAATAAGAGAAATACCTTTCAAAGGAGAACAATCTACATATAGAAAAGATAACTCTCCTTCAATCATAAGAGATGTTGATAAATGTATAATGTGTCGCCGTTGCGAAACTGTATGTAATGAATTGCAAACAGTTGGAGCATTAAGTGCAGTAAACAGAGGTTTTGAAGCAGTAGTTGCAACAGCATTTGAACAAGATCTTGTAAAATCATCTTGTACAATGTGCGGACAATGTGTTATGGCTTGCCCTGTTGGAGCATTAAGCGAAGTAAATCAAACACGTCAAGTAATACAAGCAATCAATAATCCTCAAAAAACAGTTATCGTTCAAACAGCTCCTGCTGTCAGAGTAGCCTTAGGAGAAGAATTTGGATACCCTGCTGGAACAATCGTTACAGGAAAAATGGCAGCTGCATTAAGAAGAATAGGATTTGACTATGTATTCGATACAGACTTTGCAGCAGACTTAACAATTATGGAAGAAGGAACAGAATTGTTGGGTAGAATCCAAAAATTCATGGAAGGAGACAAGAATGTTAAATTACCTATCTTAACATCTTGCTGTCCAGGTTGGGTTAATTTCTTTGAAACAAACTACCCAGATATGTTAGACGTTCCTTCAACAGCAAAATCTCCTCAACAAATGTTTGGAGCAATAGCAAAGAACTATTGGGCAGAAAAATTGAAAATAAAAAGAGAAGACATGGTTGTAGTTTCTATCATGCCATGTGTTGCTAAGAAATATGAATGTCAAAGAGATGAGTTTAAAGTTGATGGAAATCCAGATGTTGACTTCTCATTAACAACAAGAGAACTTGCAGAATTGATAAAACAATTCAACATTGACTTTAATTCATTAGATGAAGAAGACTTCGATATGCCACTTGGTGCATCAACAGGAGCTTCTGTAATCTTTGGAGCAACAGGAGGTGTAATAGAAGCAGCAGCTCGTACAGCTTACGAAGTATTCACAGGCAAAACTCTTGAAAAAGTAGATTTCACAGAATTAAGAGGATTAGAAGGTGTAAGAGAAGCTACAATAGACTTTGCAGGAACACCAATTCACTTAGGAATTGCTCACGGATTGGGTAATGCAAGAAAACTTTTAGATAAAGTTCGTAAAGGAGAAGTTCAATATCACGCAATTGAAGTAATGGCTTGTCCAGGAGGTTGTATCGGTGGTGCAGGACAACCTTATCACCATGGTGATTTCTCAATAGTAGAAAAACGTTTTGAAGCAATCTACAAAGAAGATTTAGGAAAAGAATTGAGAAAATCTCATGAAAATCCATACGTTAAACAATTGTATGATGAATATTTAGGAACTCCTTGTGGAGAAAAATCTCACCATCTACTTCATACACATTATTTCGATAAATCAAAACAAGTAGAAGTAGAAGCGTAATTAAACTTTAAAACTTAAAAGTTATGGCAAAAGTAAAATTATCAGAAAGTAAGATAAATAAAATAAAAGAAATCTGTGCATCATTTGGCAATCAACCAGGAGAAGCAATCAATGTTTTGCACAAAGTACAAGGAGAATTTGGTTATCTTCCAGCAGAAGTACAAGAATTAATAGCAATGGAACTTAATGTGCCTGTTGCAACAATCTATGGTATAGTTACATTCTATTCATTCTTTACAATGATACCAAAAGGAGAACACCCAATCTCTGTATGTATGGGAACAGCTTGCTACGTTAGAGGAGCAGAAAAAGTTCTTGATGAATTTAAACGTCAATTAGGTATTGGAATCGGAGAAACAACAGCAGATGGAAAATTCTCTTTGAATTGCCTTCGTTGTGTTGGAGCTTGCGGATTAGCACCTGTTGTAACAATAGGAGATAAAGTTTACGGACGTTTAACTCCTGATATGGTAAAAGACATAATCAACGAATATAACTAAAAAAAGTGTTTGAAAAAACACTCAATAAAAAAATAGGAGATTAACCAATCTCCTATTTTTTTTCTTTTCGCTATCAATTCACAAGAAACATATTAATTGTCTATTATTATATATATGTCTTCCAAAAAGGAATAAAAACTATGGCTTTTGAGAAGAATCGCTCTGCTTTTTGAGAAGAAAAAATATTCCTTTTTCGCATATAAATTATTAGAAAGGTAGTGCAGTTAAATCGTTAATTCTTTTGTGTCTAACCTTTAAAGATGAAAGAAAATAAGGATTAAAGTATAATGTATTCTTCTCTTCTATAAAGATTGTGGCATCATTATATATGTTTTTAATAGACTTTATTCCACATATTTGTTTGCATACTTGATTTTCACTCATACAAAGTGTTTTGCTAATCTTTTTATATGTGCCAAAGAATCCATTAGAGCCAAAACCCTTAATGTAAGAAATTATTAAAATGTCGGCATAAGTTAGTTTCTTCTTTCTATTTATCTGAGAAGACTCAATAACGATTTTACTCATTTTTTGGATTTCGTCCCAATCTATTACGGTGAATCCAGAGGTTGATTTACATTTTTTCATACTTAATTATTTTTTATTGATTTTTTGCAAAAATATAAAAGAAAAAACTAATAATTAAGCGTTTTTAAGAGGGTGAAAGAAATTGGTTTAATTTAATTGAAGTTGGTTTAATTTGGTTTAAGTTTTTAAGAAATAATCTAAAAAAAAGAATAAAAAAAACACCTCTTTGCTACCTTACAAAGAGATGTTTCTTTAAATCAAAATAAAAATCGTACTATTTTCTTCTTGTGTTACGAACAACTTTTGCTCCTACTGTTGCTCCACCTAAACCTAAAAGTAAAAGTGTTGCCGGTGCAAGAGGTGCTCCTTTTTCTCTTCTTATACCTGTGTTCTCTTCTGCTTCTGTATCATCAGAGTATTCAGTACCTGAACCAAACCAATTGATTTCTTTTGTTGGAGGGTCTGCAAGTACACTTACTGAAACTGCTATTGCTGCTAAAAATACTGCTACTTTTTTCATTATTTAATTGTTTTTTATTTTTCAAACTACGATGTGCAAAGATACTACATTATTTTAACATCGCAATATTTCTTTGAAAAAAAATAAAAAAACAAAGAAAAAAAATTAAAAATCAAAGAAAAAATACAAAAAAACAACGTATTTTTGCAACCAACTAAAAAAGGTAATTATATGAAGAAGGTTATTTTATTGATTTCTATGGTTTTGGGAGGTTATTTCGCAAGTTCCCAAATAGTTGGTAGTGGATTAAGATGTTTTATGGCTAATCTTAATAGTCCAAAGGTTGAAAAGGAAATGTTTCCACAAAGATTTTCTTTGCAAACAATTGATGGAAAACAGTATATTTCTCTTGTGGCAAAGGTTTCTTCTGATGCGACAAATGAAGATATAGAAAAGTTGGGTTGCAAGGTGCGTTCAAGAAGTGGAAATATTCTTTCACTTAGAGCAGAAGTGAATGTGTTGGAAAAATTGGTTAAATCCGACAAAATAATTGAAATAGATGCAGCAAGAAAGATAGGAGTACCTGAATTGAAAGATGCTGTGAAAGACGTGAATGCAGACTATGTTCATCAAGGTCTTGATATTCCTTATGGGCTTAATGGCGAAGGGGTGATAATTGGAGTAGCAGATTGGGGTTTTGATTATACTCACCCTGTGTTTTATGATACTCTTATGGAGAATTATAGAATAATAGGAGCGTGGGACCAATTCCGCAGAGCAGGAAATCCACCTGAGGGCTTCGATTATGGAGTAGAGCTATCAACTATGGAAGAATTGCTCGCTGCTGAGTGTGATACTAATAATATTTATGACAAGGGTTATCACGGAACTCACGTTGCTTCAATAGCCTCAGGAGCTGGTGCAGGAACTGATTATCGTGGAGTTGCTTTTGGTGCAGAACTTTTATTAGGAACATGGCTTGTAGATGAAGCTAATGTAATGGATACATACGTTTGGATGAAAAACGTTGCAAAAGCAAAGAATAAACGTTTGGTGATAAACAATAGTTGGGGCGTTTATAGCTTTGGTTATATGGACGGTACTTCAATGTTAGATGAGTTTATACAAAATATCTCTGAGGAAGATAGTGTGGTGTTTATTTCAAGTGCAGGAAACAATGGAGATGCAAATTTTCATATCAAAGCAGTCTTTGAAGAACAAGATACAATAAGAAGTGAGTTTAAATTCGATTTGCCTACATCTTCTTCAAGACATTATTGGGGAGAAACAGTGTCTTTGGCAGGAGATAGCCTTTCAACATTTTCTGCAAAGATTGAAATCTATTCAAGAAATTGGGAGTTGCTTTACGAAAGTGAATTTCTAACAACAGATGGTAGCGTGTTGCCACAGACAGCTGTTGCTTTAAGTGATACAGATTCTTTGATATATAGAGCATCGACACGTTTTGGAACAAATGCAAGACCTTTAATGGATTGGGAAGTGAGATTTACAAATCATAACACTACTTGCCATGCAGTTTTAGTGATTGCAGCGCAACAAGGTATTGTTCATGCTTGGAATATTGCGAGTTTGACAACAGGAGTTGGTAACTGGGGATTGCCTTTTACTTGGCATACAAACGGATATATTTCAGGAGATAGCGAATACTCAATAAGTGAACCGGGATTAGGTCAAGGAGTAATCACTGTTGCAGCTCATAAGGCAGGAAGACGTAATAGCTCTTCATCGGTTTCAAATATCGCAAGTTTTTCAAGTAAAGGACCAAATCTTTTTCAATATTTAAAACCAGATATTTCAGCACCGGGACAAATAGTTGTTTCTGCAATATCTTCTTTTGCAACAGAACCACCAACACCAAAAACAACTGTGGAATTTAATGGTAGAGAATATCCTTTTGCAACCTTGTCTGGTACTTCAATGTCTGCTCCAATGGTTACAGGAATAACAGCTTTGATTTTGCAAGCTAATCCAAATCTAACGCCTGCACAGGTAAAAGAAATTATTACAACAACAGCAAGAGAGGATAATTACACTGAGCAAGTGCCTAATTATATTTGGGGATATGGAAAAATAGATGCACATCAAGCTGTTAAAAAGGCAATTCAGTTAGTTGGGTTGGATCAAGTGCAAGTAGAAAATAATATTACGATATTTCCAAATCCGGTTAAGAATACATTGTTTATAGATGCCAATAATCAAGACTACGAGTTGATTAGTTTAAATGATATTTCAGGACGTAAGATAATGGACTTAAATGGTAAAAAAGATAGGATTAATCTTGCAAATATAAAATCAGGGGTTTATTTGTTGCAGATGAAATTAAATGGTAAGGTATTGAATCTTAGGGTTGTAAAACAATAAATGAAAAATAAATTATTCACTATTGGGTAAAATCCGATAAAAATGAGTAATTTTGGCAGACGAAAAAATAAATTAGAAACGAAAAAATAAATTTAGACATGAACATTCCATCAAATGTTAAGTATTCAGAAGACCACGAATGGTTGAGAATAGAAGGTGAAGTTGCATACGTAGGTATTACAGATTATGCACAACATGAATTAGGAGATATTGTATTCGTAGACGTAGATACAGTAGGCGAAGAAGTATCAAGAAACGAAGTATTCGGAACAATAGAAGCTGTAAAAACAGTATCTGATTTAATGATGCCTGTAAGTGGAGAAATCTTAGAATTTAACGAAGCTTTAGAAGAAAATGCAGCTGCAATTAACTCTGATCCATACGGAGAAGGTTGGATTATCAAAATAAAAATGACAAATCCAGCAGAAGCAGAAGAATTAAAAGATGCAGAAGCTTATTCAGCATTCATAGGATTATAATAAATATTTATTTGTTCACATAAGAAAAAGATGCTCGATTTGTTTTCGAGCATCTTGTGTTTTTTATAAATGCAAATCAAAAAGAAATATAAAATAAGTAGCATTGTGTTATTATCTCTATGGGTGATGATAATGTTTGTGGTGTTGCTTTTGCCTAATGATATGTTATCACAAAATCGCACCTCACTTTTTAATATCCCTTATTCAGATAAGATAATGCATTGTGGACTATTTTGTGTGTTTGCTTTTTTGTTTCATACAACACTTTTGTGTAATACTAATTTGAAAACCAAAAGAATTTACGTTATAAGTGTATGTGTTTTCTTGTTTTTTGGAATCTTTACAGAAATATTACAAGCATTAACATTTGAATGGGGAGGAAGACGTTTTGAAGTGAAAGACTATATTTCTGATATATTAGGAGGGTGTATAGGATTATTATTTTTTAAGATTATTGAAAAAAAAATCAAGAAAAGATTGCAATATGAAAAATAATTCGTAATTTTGCAAACTCGTAAAGGAAAAGAAAAAAAGAATAATATATTAAAATTAAGTAGTTAGAGTATGTACTTGACAACTGAAAAGAAAAAAGAAATTTTTGCTCAATACGGCAAAAGCGAAGCAGATAGCGGATCAACAGAAGCTCAAATAGCGTTGTTCACATTTAGAATCCAACATCTAACAGAACACGTAAAGAAAAGTCATAATGACTTATTTACAAAAAGAGCATTAGTAAACTTAGTTGGTAAAAGAAGACGTTTATTAGACTATCTAAAAGATAGAGATATTGAAAAATATCGTGAATTGATTAAACAATTAGGTATAAGAAAGTAATACTTAGTTTGTATAATAAAAAAAGAAAAAGGCAATTAGCTTTCTAATTGCCTTTTTTTGATTGTATGTAGGAGCAAAATAAGAAAAAGAAGAAATTTTATCCAAGCCGCTCCTCTTGGAAGAGGTAAAAAAAGAAAGAAGAAAGATGTTAGGAACAAAAAAACAGTTTGCCTTAGCCGATGGAAGAATAATAGAAATCGAAACAGGCAAGTTAGCAAAACAAGCAGATGGCTCAGCAGTTGTTAGAATGGGCGATACAATGCTTTTAGCCACAGTTTGTGCAAAAACAGAAGTAGGAGAAAATGTGGATTTCATGCCTTTGACAGTAGATTATCAAGAAAAATATGCTGCAACAGGTAAATTTCCAGGAGGATTCTTCAAAAGAGAAGCAAGACCAAGCGAATATGAAATCTTAATTTCGAGATTGATAGATAGAGCGTTAAGACCGCTTTTCCCAGATGATTTTCACGCAGAAGTACAAGTACAAGTAACGCTTATTTCAGGCGATCCAACAACACCACCCGATGCCTTAGCAGCCTTAGCCGCAGCATCAGCCTTAGCAGTTAGTGATATACCTTTCAATGGTCCGGTTTCAGAATGTAGAATTGCATATATTGACGGTCAATTCATGATAAATCCAAATTATGAACAAATGGAAAGAGCAGAATTAGACCTAATCGTAGCTGCAACCGAAGATAACATTATGATGGTTGAAGGAGAAATGAAAGAAGTTTCAGAATCATTGATGTTAGAAGCACTAAAACAAGCTCACGACTCGATAAGACTTCACTGTCAAGCACTAAGAGAACTTACAGAAATGGTAGGAAAAACTCAAAAAAGAGAGTACTGCCACGAAGAAAATGACTTAGAACTAAAAGAAAAACTTCACCAAGCAGTATATCAAAAATGCTATGATTTTGCGAAACAAGGAATCAAATCAAAATCAGAAAGAGGAGAAGGATTCAAAGCAATCAAGCAAGAATTTATAGAAACACTTGATGCAGAAGAAGCAGAAGCAAAATCATTTATGATAGACCGTTATTTCCACGCAGTAGAAAAAGAAGCAATGCGTGATATGGTTTTAAATGAAAGAGTAAGATTAGACGGAAGACAACTAAACGAAATACGTCCTATTTGGGCAGAAGTAGGATACTTACCAACACCACACGGCTCTGCAATCTTCACACGTGGAGAAACACAATCATTAACAACTTGTACACTTGGAACAAAACTTGATGAACAAACAATAGATGGAGTTATGGTTGTAGGAAAAAATAACTTTATCTTACACTATAACTTCCCAGGATTCTCAACAGGAGAAGTAAAACGTTCAGGTTCAACATCAAGAAGAGAAATCGGACACGGTAACTTAGCGATGAGAGCCCTAAAACAAGTAATTCCAACACAAGAAGAATGTCCATATACTATTAGATTAGTATCAGATATATTAGAATCAAACGGTTCATCTTCAATGGCAACAGTTTGTGCAGGCTGTTTAGCACTTATGGATGCAGGAGTTCCAATCCATAAACCAGTATCTGGAATAGCAATGGGATTGATTGCAAAAGACGGAAAATGGGCTGTACTTTCTGACATCTTAGGAGACGAAGACCACTTAGGAGATATGGACTTCAAAGTAACAGGAACAAGAGATGGAATCACAGCTTGCCAAATGGATATTAAATGTGATGGACTTTCTTACGAAATATTAGCACAAGCATTAGCACAAGCAAACGAAGGAAGAATGCACATTTTGAATATAATCGAAGCAACAATTCCAGCACCAAGAGAAGACTACAAACCAAATGTTCCAAGAATAGTTTCAATGACAATACCAAAAGAATTTATTGGAGCAGTTATAGGACCACAAGGTAAAGTAATCCAAGAACTTCAAAAAGAAACTAACACAGTTATCACAATAGAAGAAGTAGGAGATAAAGGCGTTGTAGAAATATCTTCTGTTGATAAAGCAAGTGTAGAGGCAGCAATAGCAAGAATAAAAGGCATTACAGCAGTTCCTGAAATAGGAGAAGAATACGAAGGAGTTGTAAAAAATCTTCAAACATTTGGAGCATTCGTTGAGTTCCTTCCAGGAAAAGATGGTTTACTTCACGTTAGCGAAATCAATTGGTCAAGAGTAGAAAACGTAGAAGACGTTTTGAAAGTAGGCGATAAAGTGAAAGTAAAATTAATAGATATAGACAAAAAGACAGGTAAATTTAAACTTTCACAAAGAGTTCTATTGCCAAAACCAGAAGGCTATGTAGAACCACAAAGAAAGCCTGAACGTCCAAGAGGACCAAAACCAGAAAAGAAATAAAACAAAAAAAAGAAAAAGGCGTTTAACAAACCAAAAACAAGTTAAACGCCTTTTCTTATTATTTTTAGGTTACTTTAAAAATTCTTTAATTACAAACGTATTTCCTGAAAAGTTACAAAAGTTATTATCATCATACTTAACTTCGCAATTTGTTCTTCCCTTTTTTGTGATGTTTTTGTTGCGAATAGATATTGAGCGAATTTGAGGTTCTATATTTAAATTATTTACTCTGTTTAATGTTGAGATTATAAATTGAGATAAATTTTTGCCAGCATGTAATTGATTTGTAACTATTTTTTTCCTTTTTTTAGTTCAATAAGTAACACGTATAATTTGTTGTTGTTAGAACAGAAAAGAATGTAGTCGCACATTGATTGTATACTCTTTTCTGTTTTTAGAAACGGAAACAACTTTACTGTATCAAAAGAATAGGAAGTAAAATTAACGCCTCCGTTATCTATAGGAATAGACATAGATACATCTCTTTGCAGTTCCTTTAAATTCTTGTCCGTATTTTTGAAGTCAGTAACAAGAAGATTATCTAGCTCTATTAATATATTATTCATCATATTTTAAAGAATAATAAAGAGTTTCCATAATATCGTTTTGTTTATCAATAACAGAATCTATTAACTCTATATTGAAACCTGTTTCGCTTATTGGAATTTCTTCAATAACGACTTGTTTTGATTTTTCAGTTTTATAAGTAAAAGAATAAACTCCTAAATCATCTTTTTTTATAAATTCATCTTCTTTATAACCAAAATCTTTTGCGGCTTTATTTATATTAGCTTTATCTTTATTTGATAAAATCAAAAGATTATTAAACTCTCTTACTATGTAATCACTGTGTGTGCTTATAAGTAAACGGAATCCATTATTTGCTAATCGAGCAAAAATTCTTGTCAATATAATTTGATTTTCAGGGTGAAGATTTATTTCTGGTTCATCAATAATAATCAAATCATTTTCTTTTGCAGAATGTTTAAGGTAAACAACTAAACTTGATAAGGTTTTGATGATAGAAGCAGTCATTTGAATAGGTAATGATCTTTTATTAGATTTATTAGGTGTGAATAAAATATCCCCATCATTAGAAATGTTTACTTCACCATAAAGTAATTCTTTCTCTAATTCTTCTAAATTTTCAATAATGAATCCTGTTTTTTCTCCAATTTTTATATTTTCTAAAACTTTAAGTCCCCATTTATCTGTTAGTTCTAATGCTAATTTTGTATATTCATCATATAAATGATCTGGATCATGAGCATCATCATTTATGATAACGGGAATGCCA
>CALDHX010000013.1 GCA_937901525.1 uncultured Bacteroidales bacterium | reverse complement strand
AAGAAAAAATTAAAAAAATCAAAGAAAAAAATTAAAAAATCAAAGACTTTTTTTCAAGAGTTTAAAGCTATATTCCAAAATAGCAACTAATGAATGCTGAATACTTGGTATTGAGGTTGTTATCTCTTGGAATGCTTGCTTTGAAGTTTGGTGAAATTTTGATGTTGTCGTTAATTCGATATTCAAATCCTGCTATCACGCTTGAATTGCCTTGTGTTGTAAGTAGGATTTCTTCCTCTAAGATGTCATACCTTGCATAGAAGTCAAAATTCTTATTGATTGAGAAATTGCCAAAGAAACTTGCTCCTTGTTTTTGGTCTTTTAGAATGTTATACTCTGCTCCGAGAGTGATTTTTTCGCTTTTGTAGCCTGTGAAGAAAGAGAAATTTGCTTGATTTTCATCGTTTACTCCTCCGTATAGGCGAAAATACAAATTCTTTATTGGGTTTATTGTTGCTCCTAAGCCATATTGAAAACTATTGTTTTGTTGTAGTTTTTTATATCCTTCTCCGTTTGTTATGATTGCATCAATTGAGAGAATTTCTCCAAATTTATATGCTGCCGATAGCCCTAAGTCTGCACTATGTCCAAATTTATATTCGTCTTGAAAGGATTTTGCTACGTATCTTTTGCCCCAAAATTTTTCTATTTCGTTGAATTGTGTTGTGGAAATCAATCCTGCGTTAAGCGTAAGATTGTTGCGTTTCCATGAAATTTGTGCGTTTTTTATGTAGGCTATGCGTTGATAGTCGTTTACTTGCTTTGACTCGCCTATGTCCATAACTGCTTTTATTGATAAGCCCTTTTTTAGTTCGTATTGATAGCCTAAGTATGCTCTGTTTAGTGCAAAGCCCGCTTCTTCTTTGTTGTCTCCAAAGCCTGTGTAGAAATCGCCAAATACTTGAATGATTGGCTTTCCATTTGTTTGCGTTTGATTTTCTTGTGCTATCAATCCTAAGGTGGAAATAATGCTTGCAATTAGTAATGCGATGATTCTTTTAATTTTCATTTTCAAATATGTTTAAGGCTGTTTGTGTTGTGATTTCGGCTACTTGTTCTAATGGCATTTCTTTTACTTCGGCTATAAATTTTGCTATATCTAATATGTAGGCACTTTCATTGCGTTTTCCTCTGTGTGGTACGGGTGCAAGATATGGCGAATCGGTTTCTAAAACTATGTCTTTTATGTCTATTTGTTTTACGATTTCTGATAGTTTTGAGTTTTTAAATGTAATTACTCCGCCAATTCCTATCTTAAATCCCATTTCGATTAGTAATTTTGCTTGGTTTAAATCTCCTCCAAAGCAATGAAATATTCCAGAGTATTTGTTTTTGTTTATGGATTTTAAGCAATGATATATTTCATCAAAGCTTTTTCTTGCGTGTACAATGAATGGTTTTTTTAATTCCAAAGCCCAAGAAATTTGTTCTTTGAATGCTATTGTTTGTTGTTCTAAAAAGGTTTTGTCCCAATACAAATCTATTCCTATTTCGCCAACTGCACAAAATTTTTCGGGATTTTCAAATAATGTTTCTTTGATAATAGATAGGGAATCTTTAAAATTTTCTTTTACACTTGTAGGGTGAAGTCCCATCATCGGCTTGCAACAATCATATTTCTCACAAAGAGAAATTAGAGGCTTTATTGTGGTTTCATCAACGTTTGGAATATACATTCTATATATGCCATTGTCGTTTGCTCTCTTTATTACCAAGTCCAAATCCTCAGTAAAACTTTCTTCATACAAATGAGTATGTGTGTCAATTAGCTTCATAACTTATATATAACGGAAAAGCCCCTTAAGGATAAGGGGCTTTGGAGGTTTTATGTTTTTGTTTTTAAGATGTCTTTATTTAACAGAAGCAACTCTCTTCATACATTTTGATTTAAGATTTGCTGCTTTGTTTTTGTGAATAACAGAACGCTTAGCTAATTTGTCTATTTGAGCAACCAATTTAGGTAATTTAGTAGCTGCTTCGTTTAAGTCTTCAGTCATTCTGAAATCTTTTAAAGCATTTCTCATTGTTTTAGCATAGTAACGATTTGCTATTCTTTTCTTGTCGTTTGCACGAACTCTTTTTATTGCACTTTTATGATTTGCCATCTCTTTTTTTCTTTCTCTTTTTCTTTAAATCTTTAGTACCCCGTAGGGGATTCGAACCCCTGATTTCAAGAATGAAAATCTTGCGTCCTAGGCCAACTAGACGAACGGGGCGTCTTGCCTTGTTTGACGATGCAAAATTACAACAAAATTCTATACTACCAAATTTTTTTTAAGATTTTTTTCATTTTTTTTCTTGATTATTCTCTATCTTGCTGAAATTCAAAGCCTAATCTTTTTGCTGTAATAAATCTTTTTGCAGAGGAATTTAGCTTCATTTCGCCAACGCTTATGGTTTTTACTTCATCAAAAGGCGGAACTAATAGGTCAAAATTGTTAGCATATTCCATTGAAGAGAGTATTATGCTACTAACAGAGTCCTTATTTATGACAGATGTGTTAAAATTTGAGTATAATAAACCAACTTCTCTTTTGCCTTCTATGAAGTAGTGATTTTCCTTATTTATGAATACTCTTCCTATTAAATATCCTATATCATAATCTCTATCGTAGTCAAAAGAATCTGATAGAAAGTTGTAAATATTTATCATTCCACAAAAAGAGCGTTCTTTGTCTTGCGTTACGTAAGGCAATTTCATTACTTCGTGTTGTCGAGAAAATTCAAAAATATTTGTATGCATAGTAAAGATTAGAATGTCTTCGCCAAAACGAATTTCAAATTCTAATTCTGATTTGTTTTGAAATACAAATTTAGTCTCAGGAGAGTCTTTTTGCATTTGTTTTATTATTTCTTGTGCAGTTTCTTTGAAAAGGAAGAAAGAATCCTTTGTGTTATTCAAAATATTATCAAGCAAAGAAGATTTTTCTGCTATTTTCTTGCATAAATCTGATATGTTCATAATCTAAATCTTTTGTTAATATTAAAAAAGCCCTATGCACAAATACATAGGGCTTCCTTCAATTTCTCTCTGTAAGAATTAATCTTCAGGTTGAATTGCTTCCATAGGACAAACGTCAGCACATGTTCCACAGCTAACGCATTTTTCTGCATCTATTACATAGATATCGCCTTCAGATATTGCTCCTACTGGACATTCATCAATACATGTGCCACATGCTGCACAACTGTCTGTAATTTTATAAGCCATTTTCTTTAATTTTTTAGGGTTTAAAACTTTTGCAAAGATACATCATTCTTTGAAATAACAATAAAAAAATACGAAAAGTTTTAATTTTTTATTAGTTTTTTTTGCATTTAGTTGTAACTTTGCCAAAAATAAATTTACTAAACGACGATGAAAAAGAATCTTATTTTGATTTTTGGAGTTTTCTTTTTAATTCTTTCTTGTACAAAAGAAGAAGTGATAGAAAAATATGATAATGGAGCCTCTAAATTGGTCTATTTATATAAAGAGGATAATGGTAAAAAGATAAAAGTTAAAGAAATACATTATTATGATAATAAGCAAAAACGAATAGTAGGAGGATTTGATAAAGATGGTAATAAGACAGGTGAATGGGTGTTTTATTTTTCAACAGGAGATGTGTTTGCAAAAGCAGATTTTACCAATAATGAAGCAGGAAGTAAGTGGATAGTTAATGATAATAAAGCAAAGGAAATAGTTTCCTCAGAAGATAGAGTGTTATCTTTGCATTTTGCAGAAGATAATGGTTTGTGTGATATTAAAGTCAAAAAAACTAATGGAGAGGTTTTTTATAAATTTTTTGAAGACTTCTCTATTTGTCAAAAAATTAATACAATAGGAAATATTCAACAAGGTGAAAGTATTTCTTGGTATGAAAACGGACAAATAAATTCTATACATTATTATAAAGATGGTATGCAAGATAGCCTTTATCAAGTTTTCACAAAAGAAGGTGGCACATTGATAAAAGGGCAATATAAAATGGGAAAGAAAATAGGCAAATGGGAATATTTTCTTTCAGATGGAACGCCACAAGGCGTAGAAATATATGATGTAGATGGTATTTTATTAAAACCAAGACAATAATGAAAAGATTATTATTAAGTTTTTCTCTTTGCATTCTTTGTAGTTTGAATGCGTTTTCTCAATATAGTTATGAGGTTGTAGATGTTGTGCAACAATTATCAAACGATGAAGTAAAGGTTTATGTGGCAGCAAAAGATACTCTTGTTATACAACGAGTAAGTAATAGTGAATTGAATATTTGTGGACACAAATATGAAACAACAGAGGAAGATGTTGTGGTAAGCCCGAGAGTTTATTATAATTCAAAGTTGAAAACCTTCATTTTGCTTTTAGATAAAAAGGTGGATTATAGTATAGGTTGCGATGTTGTTTCTTTTAATAAAGGTAGATACCAATATATAGGTGAATTGTCTGTTGCTGCATACACAAAAGGGGAAGATGGAAGAATGAATTACAATAGTATTTCACCATTTGTTTCAATTGTAAAAGTGTCTGATAGAATTATTTTTAGTTTTGAAACACCTCTTGTTGTAATTTATCCTGGTATGTCAGAGGAAGCAACGCTTAATGGAAGAGATGTCTATTACACTTATTCAAAATCTAAATTACAATTGTTTAAATAGTTATTGCTAAGGTTAAATTCTTAAAAAAATTAGCAATAGCAATTAAAACGTCTAACTCTATTTCAACTAAGAAAGATGTTATAGTGTTTAGTAGCGGAATTTCTACAAAAAGAATCAATGTAATAATACTTATTAAAACAAACCCAAGAAAAGGAACAACAATAATATTGGTTAGCAAGAATAAAATAGGGAATGTTTTGAAATTATAAATGATAATAGGAGCTGTAAAGGCTTGTGCCGAGAGACTTATTGTTGCATTTTGAATTATTGGTTTGAAAAAATTCTTCGTTTTGTGCTTTGAGAGAAATCTTTCAATGATTGGCACGCATACTAATATGCCTAAGACGGCCAAAAATGAGAGCTGAAAACTTATGTCAAATAAAAGTAATGGGTTTGTAAGCAATAGAAAAAATGCAGTACAATAAAGAGTGTTTAATGAATCGGTTTGAATTGGCAGATGCTTAGAAAGAATAAGTATTGTAAACATTAACGCAACTCTTAATGAAGATGGACTGCAACCTATAATCAATGCGATTAGCCAAGCAATAATAACTAATAATATTTGTCTAAGATAATAGAATCGTAAGCCAAAAAGACAGATAAATTTAGTGATTAATTGAATAAATCCAAGGATTAAACCTATGTGAAGACCTGAAACGCATAATATGTGCGCAATTCCTGTTATAGAAAAACTGTTTTTTATATCTAAATCAAGTTTTGACTTGTCTCCAAGTAATAAAGAAATTGCAAGATTAGCGTTTCGTTGTGAAATGTTTGAGGATTTTATCCTGTTTTTAAGACTTTCGTTAGCGTTTTTTGCCCATTTTATGATTTTATTCCCTTTATTGTGATTGATTATTTTGTAATCTTTGCAGTAAACATTATGATATAGACGTTTGTGATTCATGTATTTTTGGTAATCAAATGTAAGGCCTTTGAAATTACGTATTCTCTGCATTCTTTCCTTGCTTTCAATTACGTCTCCATAGTTAAACTGTTTACAATCTTTTGGGAAATTGATTAAAACTTTTCCTTTGGTTTTTTGCCAACTGTTTCCGTCAAAATATTCAATGACTTTTGCTTGATAGGTCGTCCAATTAGTTTTTGGTTTATAATTATCTGTAATTAAATAGCGAAAAGAGATTGCTTTGTCAAAATGAACAGAATAGTGATCATTGACAAAGAAAACGGGAATAAAAGAATCCACAATTATTATCCCAATAATCAAAAAGATAAGAGGGATAATAATTGGGCGTTTAAACATATTATAATCTTAATTTAAGTCCTGCAAAAATAGTGCTTGGGTGGAAATTGAAAACAGCATTCATTTCTCCTGCCATACAAAAACCACATTTATCACAAACTCCTTGTTCTTTTCCTATACATTGAGTTGTTTTTGTTCCATCTGAAAAAATGAAATTTGTTACCCAACATTGAGGAGTGAAATCTAATTTTTTCATTTTTTTTAATCCTGCAACGGAATTCATGATAGGATAACCTTTTTTCTTATAGGAAATAATCATATCTATTATTTCTTGTCTTTTCTCCATATCTAAGGCAAGGTATTCTGTGCCTTTAAATGGAGTATGGAAATTCAATGAAATAGATTTTATATAAGGGCTATTCTTTGCATATTCTATTGTCTTGGCAACTGATTCATAGTTTAGAGTGTTTATTGCCATATTTACACTCAATGCTTTGTGATTACATGTAGAGATGTTCTTTTCTAAATTAGCAAAAGTGCCTTTTCCTCTAATTCTTTCGTGATATTCTCCAACTCCGTCAAGGCTTACCCAAATGCTATCGGCACGTGAGTTGATAAAAGGCCTTTGTGCATTTGTTGTAATTGTGCAAGAATAAAATCCTATGGACTTTGCTAAATCTATTAGGTCGTCTATGCGTTTTTCTCCATCTTCCCAAATAAATGGTTCGCCTCCTTCAAAGTCTATAAAGCGAGATCCTTGCTCATAACAATAGATTAATTCTTCTCTTATTTGTTCGTAAGTCTTTATATTTGGATTTTCGTAGTTGTAAACGTTGCAATGCTTACAAGCAAGGTTACATTTATCTGATATAAATATTACACTTTGTAGTGTTTTTTTTTGATTAAAAAATTTAGCACCAAAGAACCATTTGGCTAAATAAAACATTTGCTTAACCATAATATGATATTAACTATAATTATTACTATACAAAATAACGAAAGTATGTTTCTCGCTGCAAGCCAACGAGCCATAAACCAATCAATTCCTGCTGTTTGGAATTTTTCCCAATCTCCCATGTTACCCATATATTTAGGCGGTTTTGCAAGAGTTGTATTGTTTGATTTAGTAAACTCAATCAAACTTTTTATTAACCAAATGCTTCTTGGCAAAACAAGGAAAATTAAAAGATAAAGAGGATGTAAATATTTCAATATAACACCTGCGACAATAATTAAATAAGGTATGAAATTAAATAATATGCTTGCAGTTAAATTTGCCTTATTTGTTTTTAGCAATCGAGCAAAAGTCATTTTATCTGCACTTTCATCTGCTTTTTGATCAATGAAACTATGTGTAAAAAGAATATTTACCACCAACAAACCAACGGGAATAGAGGCTAAAACAACAGAAGTGTCCAATCTATTAGCACTTGCGATATATACTCCCATCATTAAAAGTGGCCCAAAAATGATTCCGATAACCAATTCGCCTAATCCTATATATGAAAACTTAAAAGGAAATCCAGAATAAGAGATTCCTAAGAATAAAGTTAGGAAAGCAATTAGAACTATCAACCAATTAAAACGTAGAGCTAAAATAATTCCTCCCATTATTGTTGCAAAAAGAAGAAAAAGAATAATAGCTCGTTTTAAATCACCAAGAGTTGCCTGATTAGATGTAAGATAAGGATATTTTACAATCCTTGCTCTAAAACCTTGACGAGAGAGTTCTTTTCTGCTTTCTGCGGTATTGACTTTATAATCAAAAAAATCATCAGCTAAATTCATGCCTAAATGTGCTGAAACAACACCTAATACTGCTAATATTGCAAGAAAAATATTGAAATCTTGCTCATTGATTGCTATAATTACAGCTAAAATTGCAGGAAGCAAACTTTGAGCTAATGAAACCATTCTTGCATTTTGTAACCAAATCTTTAAACTTTTCATTGTTGTAATTTCAATTATAATAAGGCACAAAATTAAAAATAATTCAAAGAAAAAATAAAATAATTCAAAGAAATATTTTTTCAAAACAAAGAAATAATTTCCTAAAACGAAGAAAAATTATTGGTTTTCTATATTTTTTGTATATTTGCACGTTAAAACGTTTAGTTTTTCAAGGGAATGGATATAAAAGACATAGCAAAAACGATAGAAAACGAGCTAAACACTTTTGAAGTGATGTATCAGGAATGCAAAACAAGCGATGTAGGAATGCTTTCTGATATATTATCCTATTCTCTTTCTCAAAAAAGTAAAAAAATACGCCCACTTCTTACGTTATTAGTAGCAAAGGCCTGTGGAGGTCTTAGCGATTCTACTTATCGTTCTGCAATAATTGTAGAATTACTGCATACCGCATCATTAGCTCACGATGATGTGTTAGATAATAGTGATTTAAGAAGAAATCAACCTACAATCAATTCACGTTGGGGAAATAATGCTGCAATATTGTATGGAGATTATCTTTTTGGTAAGTCTTTACAATTAATTCATACAAAGGAAGATTTTGAGCTTTTGCCAATTTATTCCAAAATAGCAAGAGAATTGCCAATGGGAGAATTGTTGCAAAAAGACGTTTTAGAGAAAGGAGATATTTCTCGTGAGGCATATTTTAGCGTAATAGACTATAAAACATCTTCTTTATTAGGAGCATCGGCTTATATTGGAGCAAAAACTGCTACAACAGATAAAGACTATACTAAATACGCAGAAGAATTTGGCAGATTATTAGGAAGAGCATTTCAAATCAAAGATGATATTTTAGATTTTGAGATAAGTCAAGTCAGTGGAAAGAAATATGGAAATGATATAAAGGAATGCAAATTCACCTTACCAATCTTAGATTATATAGATACACTAAACGAAGAGGTTAAACTAAATGTAATAAATTTTGTCAAACAAAAAGACAAGTCTGATGAAGATGTATTAAAATTAGTCTTAGATATATCAAAGTCAGGCAGCATTGAAAAGACAGAGGAGCAGGTAAAATATTATAGCAATAAAGCAAAAGAAGTTTTATCTAATTTGCCAGAAAGTCAATACAGAGAAATATTAGAACAATTAGTAGAAATATTAGTAAAAAGAAATAATTAAACACACGCACACGTATGAAAAAGATGATTTTATTTGCAATAGCTTCAATATGTTCATTGATGATATATGCACAACAAACACTTCCAAGTGTAGATTTAAAAACTCTTGATGGGAAATCAATAAACACAAAAGAAATTAACAACGAAGGAAAACCATTTGCAATATGTTTTTGGGCAACTTGGTGTAAACCTTGCTTAATGGAGTTAAGTACTTTTGCAGAACTTTACGAAGAATGGCAAGAAGAAACAGGAATGAAAATTTTTGCTGTATCAATAGATGATAGTCGTACACAATCAAAAGTTCAACCTTTGGTAAATACATCAGAATGGGAGTATGAAATTTTGCTTGATGTGAATAGTGAATTTAAAAGAGCGATGGGTGTAAATAATCCGCCACATACATTTGTTGTAAATGGAAAAGGAGAAATTGTTTGGCAACATGTAGGTTACGCACCTGGTGATGAAGAAGGATTGATTGAAGCAATACGTAAAGTTATCGCAGAAGAAAAATAATAATTAAATGAAAAAAATATTAGTAATTTTATTTCTTTCTTTGTTTTCTTTAACCTCTTACGCTCAAAGCATATTAGGAGGAAAAGTAACAGGGAATTTTCAAATGGATATTCAAGCCTCAAAAGAAGATAGTATAATTGGGGCAGAAAAAGTGAATGAAAAACTTTTGAGTAACGCATTTGCAAATATCAATTACACAAGTGGAGATTTCTCTGCTGGTTTAAGATTTGAATCATACCTTAATCCGATTCTTGGATTTGATGCTCAATACAAAGGAGTCGGCATTCCATATCGTTACGCCTCTTATAAAAAAGATTATTTAGAAGTAACAGTTGGTAATTACTATGAACAATTTGGAAATGGCTTAATTTTCCGTTCATACGAAGAAAGAAACTTAGGACTGGACAATGCAATGGACGGATTAAGAATAGTTGCAAAACCTGTAAGTGGAGTTTCAATCAAAGGAGTCATAGGAAAACAAAGATATTATTGGGAAGACATTTGGAAAAACAATAACGGACTCATTAGAGGACTTGATGCTGAGATTTCTTTGAATGATTTAATTACAAAACTTAATGCCTCTGCAACTCGCCTTACACTTGGAGGAAGTTTTGTTTCAGTTTATGAACAAGCAAATCCAAAAATCATAACATTAGATGGTAATATGTATAAGATGATTATACCAGAAAATGTTGGTGCAATGGCAGTTCGTTTTGATTTTTCTCACAAAGCCTTCTTTCTTTCAGGAGAATATGCTTACAAAGGACAAGATCCAAATGCTGTGAATGGATATATTTACAAACCAGGAAACGCTTTGCTTTTGAAAGCTTCATATTCTGTAAAAGGATTAGGAATTTCTCTTGAAGCAAAAAGAATTGACAACATGAGTTTCAAATCTAAGAGAAGCGAAACAGGAAATATGTTAAATGTTAATTACCTTCCTGCGATTACTCGTCAACATGCTTATTCTCTTATGGCGATGTATCCTTACGCAACACAAGTTAATGGCGAAATGGGAATACAAGCCGATATTATGTATAAGATAAAAAAGAATACTCTTTTGGGTGGTAAATATGGAACAGAATTAAAATTAAACTATTCAAGAGTTCATTCAATAGATCAACAACCAATAGTAGGTTATGCTTTGAATCAAATGGGTACAGAAGGATATACTTCAAATTTCTTTAAAGTTGGAGACGATTTATATTTCCAAGAAATCAACTTTGAAATAGGAAAAAAAATCAATAGAGACTTAAAATTAAATTTAATGTACTCTAACCAAATTTTTAACCCAATTGCGTTTGGTCACCCTGAGGCAGAAAATGTTTATGCTAACATATTTGTTGCCGATGCTACATATAAAATCTCTAAAAAACATTCAGTAAGAGGAGAAGTTCAATGGTTATTAACCGAACAAAACTATGGAGAATGGGCAACTGGCGATTGGCTACAAGCAACTGCTGAATATAATTTTGCAGGCAAATGGTTTTTTGCACTATCTGACCAATGGAACTATGGAAATGAAGTAGGAGACAAAACACATTATTACAGCGTAGCATTAGGTTCAACATACAAAACAACAAGAGTGTCGTTGAGCTATGGAAAACAAAGAAGCGGTATAATTTGTATAGGAGGTGTGTGTAGAGAAGTGCCAGCTTCAAACGGTTTGTTTATGACAATAACAAGTAGCTTTTAATAATAATTAGAGATGAGAAAGATATTAAATACAATATTAGTAATAAGCTCATTGATTTTTGCATCTTGTGAAAATTATGATGAAAATGAAAGATTGATACCAATCATAGGGGAAACAGATTTAACAACTCCTATTACAAAACAACAATCTAAGCAAGCTATTTTAGTAGAAGACTTTACTGCTTGGAATTGTCCAAATTGTCCAAAAGGAACAGAAGCATTGGAAGCAGAGATGGGAAAATACGGAGAGAGACTTGTGGTTAGTGCAGTGCACACAGGTCGTTTGGCAAGTCCAACTCATGAAAATAATAACTTGGATTTTCGCACACCTTACGGAGATGAATTGAAGCAAACTTTTAAAGTCCAAGACCAACCTGCAATATTGATAAATAGACAAGCTCCTTATAATAAAAATGTGGAAGAATGGGCTGCGAAAATAGCAGAAAAAATGGCATCAACCTCACATAATTTCAATATTTCATTAGGAGCAGAAATTCTTGAAGGTAAAAACATATTAGTAAGTACAAAAATAGATGTTTTAAAAACTGTTGATTCTGAACTTTCTTTGACTTTATATGTTACTGAAAGCGGAATAGAAGGTATTCAAAACGTTGCAAGTGTTCTTCAACAATATACTTTCAAGCATGTATTGAGAGAAAATCCGTTAAAGGACATGCCGCTTGCTAATTCTTTCAAACAAGGAGATGTAATAGAGAAAAATTATTTGATTACAGGCTCTGACAAATGGGTGAAAGAGAATTGTGCAGTTGTTGTGATGATAACAGACAATGCAACAGGAGAAGTATTGCAAGTAAACGAAATAGAATTATAAATTGTTAAACAAATAAAAAATTAAGATCAATATGAAAAAGACGTATTTATTTATTGCGATGTTATTTATTGTGCTTGGAGTAAGTGCACAACAAAGTTTCAGAATGACATATCAAGGAGAAGAATATGTTTCTAATGATACTTTGAGAATAGAAGTGGTTCAAGGAGAAGAATCAAAGGCATTCTTTTTCTTAACTAATCTTACAGAAAGTCCGATTGATACTTACATTAGTTATGAAAAAACATTTGGAGAAGAAAACACAGAATTCTTAATGTGTTTTGGCAATTGCACAGAAGGAACCTTTGCAGGACCTGTTACACTTAATCCAAATGAAGAATATACTGAGTTTGACATAGCTTATTACCCAGCAAACACAAACACAGTTATTATAAAAGTAAACATAATGAAAGCCGCAGCAACCGAAGGTGAATATGAAACATTAGAAAGCTTTTATGTAAAATATTATGATGAAGTAGGATTAGAAGAAACAAAAGCAACCTCACTTTCATTGAGTGCTTATCCAAATCCAGCTGTAAACAACGTAAAAGTTTCTTATTCAATACCTGCAAATTACTCTAATGCAGAAATTGCAGTTCGTAACATGGTTGGAAAAACAGTTAAAACAATACCTGCAAAAGTAGGAGTAAAATCAGTAGCTAATATAAACACAGCAGAATTGCCTAACGGAGTTTATTTCTACTCAATCATAGCAGACGATACAACAATTTCAACAAAGAAATTAGTTGTAAGACACTAATATTTTGTGATTATTATTATAAAAAGAGACAAGTGATTGTCTCTTTTTTTTGTTTTCTTCAATTTTTTTTCTTTGATTTTTGAAATTTTTTCTTTGCTTTTTTTTATTTTTTCAAAGAAAAATTTCATTTTTTCTTTGAAAAAAAAATCTCATTCAGCGTTAAGTGAAAAATAATCACTAATTTTGTAAAATGAAAGGTAAATTATTCTATACAATTAACGAAGTTGCCGAAATGTTAGAGCTTCCTGCTTCAACATTGCGTTATTGGGAGAAAGAATTTAGCAACTTAAAACCACATCGAACAAATGCTGGTGTAAGAAGATACGCAGATAAAGATATTGAGTTTTTGAAAAAAATTCTTTACTTTACAAGAGATTGTGGTTATTCATTAGATGGGGTTAAGAAACTCTTGCAATCAAATAAGCAACAATACTTAGATCCTAAATTTGAATTAATAGCAACCTTAAATGAGATGAAAGCAATGCTATTAGATATGAAATCTCAATTGGAAAGTTAGTTTTAAAGTAATAAAATCATAAAATGAAAAAAAATATAGCACTTGTAGCAGGTGGATACTCAGGAGAATATGAAATATCTATTCGTTCAGCAGGACAAATAGCACAAAATATAGATACAAACAAATATAATGTTTACACAATTGTAATAGAAAAACAATCGTGGTACTATTGTGTAGAAGACAAACATATAGAAATAGACAAAAATGACTTTTCTCTCACATTAAATGGAGAAAAAATCAACTTTGAAGGGGCGTTAATAATTGTTCATGGCACGCCTGGTGAAAACGGATTGTTGCAAGGATATTTCGATATGCTAAATATTCCTTACACAACTTGCTCTGCACTTGTTTCTACAATAACATTTGACAAAGAGGTCTGCAATGCACTTGTTAGAAGTTTTGATATAGTAAACGTAGCAAAGAATACAAGTGTTTTTAAAGATGAAGAATTAGACTTAGATAAGATTTCTTCAACAATTAACTTTCCTTTATTTGTAAAACCCTCAGAAGGAGGCTCTTCAATCGGTATGAGCAAAGTTTCTTGCAAAGAAGACCTTTTGCCAGCTATTGAAAAAGCCTTTGATGTTCATCATAAAGTTTTAATAGAAGAATTTATTGAAGGAAGGGAATTTAGTTGTGGAGTGATGCAAGTAGGAGAAAAAGAAATCATTGCGTTTCCTGCGACAGAAATCGTATCACAAACAGAATTTTTTGATTACGATGCAAAATACAATGGGCTTTCAAACGAAATAACTCCTGCACAAGTGAGCGATGAATTGATGCTTAGAGTACAAGAAACAACAAAAAAATTATATAAAAGGCTAAATTGCTCAGGAGTTTGTAGAATAGACTTCATTTATCGTGAGAAAGACGACAAACTTTTCTTCCTTGAAGTCAATACAACACCAGGACAATCGGCTCAAAGCATAGTTCCTCAACAAGTTCGTGCAATGGGACGCGATACAAAATGGTTATATCAAACTCTTTTAGAACAATTAGGTCTATAATGAAAAAGATAATCTTAGCATTTTTAGCAATATTTTTATTTGCTAATCTTTACTCTCAACCAAAACCTAAAAATGTAATTTTTCTCATAGGAGACGGAATGGGAGTAGCACAAACATACGCTGCATACCTTGCAAATGATAAACAATTGACAATCTACACAATGCCATACGTTGGATTGTCAATCACATATTGCGCAAACAAAGAAGTAACCGATTCAGGAGCAGGAGGAACAGCACTTGCAATCGGACAAAAAGCACTTTATGGTTCAATAGGCTTAGATTCTCTTTCAAATTCTCATCTTTCGCTTTTGAAAATAGCAAAAAATCAAGGTAAAAGTACTGCAATAATTACTTCTTGTGATGTTACACATGCCACACCTGCAAGTTTTGTAGCAAATGTCAAAGACCGTAATCAGCAAGATGAAATAGCACTAAGCTTTATCAAAGAAAACATTGATATTGTTATAGGAGGAGGAAAAGATAGGTTTGTTGCCTCAAAGCGAAAAGATAAATTAAACCTAATAGACTCGCTTACTAAGAAAAAATATGAAATATATAGCGATTTAGAACAAATAAAAAACACTAAATCCGATAGATTTTATGCACTTCTTGGCGAAGGACACTTAGATAATGCAAAGAAAAGAGGAGATGTATTGCCAGAAAGTTTAGAAAAAACGCTGAATACGCTTTCTAAAAATGAGAATGGCTTTTTCCTTATGCTTGAAGGAAGTAAAATAGATATGGAAGCACATTTACATAAATACAATGAGATGATTGATGAGGTAAAAGACTTTGATAAATGTGTGGAAATTGCTCTTGAATTTGCAAAAAAGAACGGCGAAACTTTGATTGTCGTTACTGCTGACCACGAAACAGGAGGACTTACTTTGCCTGCCGACAACAATCTAACGAAAGACGAGTGGACTTCTTGGCATCACACAGCAGTTCCCGTGCCAATATTTTCTTATGGTGTAGGAGCAGAAAATTTTACAGGCGTAATGCAAAACACAGACGTGTTTTGGAAAATTTATTCATTGATAAAAAAATAAAAAATAATATAAAAATGACAGACTATACATTGAAATACAAAGTTGCTGATATGTCTTTGGCAGACTTTGGTAGAAAAGAAATTGAAATTGCTGAAAAAGAAATGCCGGGTTTAATGGCATTGAGAGCAAAATACGGAAAAGAAAAACCGTTAAAAGGAGCAAGAATCATGGGTTCTTTGCACATGACAATTCAAACAGCAGTTCTTATTGAAACATTAACAGAATTAGGAGCTGATGTAAGATGGTGCTCTTGCAATATCTTCTCTACACAAGATCATGCTGCGGCTGCTGTTGCAGAACGTGGAGTTCCTGTTTTTGCATGGAAGGGAGAAAGTTTAGAAGAATATTGGTGGTGTACAAATCAAGCACTTTCTTTCCCTAATGGAGAAGGTCCAGACTTGATTGTAGACGATGGTGGAGACGCAACTTTATTAGTACACAAGGGATACGCAATAGAAAACGACCCTTCTTTACTTGACAAAGAAGCCTCTAACACAGAAGAAGCAATAGTGTTGAAAACCTTAAAGGCTGTTTACGCAGAAGATTCTCAAAAATGGCATAAAATTCTTAAAACCCTAAAAGGAGTTAGCGAAGAAACAACAACAGGAGTTCATCGCTTATATCAAATGATGGAAAGAGGAGAATTGTTAATTCCTGCAATAAATGTAAACGACTCTGTAACAAAAAGTAAATTTGATAACTTATATGGTTGTAGAGAATCATTGGCAGACGGAATCAAACGTGCAACAGACGTTATGATAGCAGGAAAAGTAGTTGTTGTTTGTGGATATGGCGATGTTGGAAAGGGATGTGCAAGAAGTATGCGTGGATATGGAGCGAGAGTTTTAGTAACAGAAATTGACCCAATTTGTGCTTTACAAGCTGCAATGGAGGGATTTGAAGTTACAACTTTGCAAGACGCTTTGAAAGAAGGAAATATCTATGTTACAACAACAGGAAACTGCGATGTAATCACAGTTGAAGATATGGCAAGAATGAAAACAGAAGCCATAGTATGTAATATAGGACACTTTGACAACGAAATTCAAGTTGAAAAGTTGGAAAACTATCCAGGAATAAAGAAAGTAAACATCAAACCACAAGTTGATAAGTTTATTTTCGAGGACGGACACTGCATTTACTTATTAGCCGAAGGTAGATTGGTAAATCTTGGTTGTGCAACAGGACATCCTTCGTTTGTAATGAGTAATTCTTTCACAAATCAAACACTTGCACAAATTGATCTTTGGACAAAGAAATATGAAGTAGGAGTTTACCGTCTTCCAAAAGAGTTAGACGAAGAAGTAGCAAGACTTCATTTGGAAAACATAGGAGTAAAACTTACAAAACTAACACAAAAACAAGCCGATTACATAGGAGTAAATGTAGACGGTCCTTATAAAGCAGAACATTATCGCTACTAAAAATAAGAAAGCAATGAAAAACGTATTTAGGGTTTTTAAATATATTTTGAACTATAAGAAAGACATAGTTTTAAACGTAGTTTCAAACCTTATATACGTTTTCTTTTCGCTTTTTTCCTTTGTAATGATAATTCCATTCATTTCGGTATTATTCGGAGTCATAGAAGCACCTTTGCAATGTCCGGAATTAAGTCTTGACAAAGACGCTTTGATGGATTATTTCTCTTTTCACTTAAATGCTTACAAAGAAATCTATGGCATATATCCTTGTTTGATAGCAATAGGAGTAGTATATATTGTTTGCATTTTCTTTTCTGCACTTTTCCGTTATTTAGGAATGTATTTTATTGTGCCTATTCGCAATGGACTTGTAAACGATTTGAGAAACGATGTTTACAAAAAAATATGTATTCTACCACTTAGCTTTTTTTCAGACAAGAAAAAAGGCGATATTATGTCGAGATTAACCTCCGACTTAGCCGATATAGAATGGAGTGTAGTGAGTAGTTTGCAGATGTTGGTGAAAGATTCCATTATGGTTTTGGTTTTCTTCTCAGCACTCATAATTGCATCTTGGCAATTGGTCTTATTTATTGTTGTGGTCTTACCTATTGCATATTTTTTAATAAAGAAAATAGGCAATAGCTTAAAACGTAACTCCATTAAAGGACAAAAAGAAATGGGAGTTTTAATGTCGCAATGCGAAGAGACGCTTGGAGGACTTAGAGCTATAAAATCATACGGAGCAGAAAAGGTAACAAAAGAGAAATTCTCGCAATCAAACGACTATTACACCAAGGTGATGACTAAAATATTTAGAAGAAAAGAATTAGCCTCACCTTTAACAGAATTTTTAGCAATATTTGTGCTTGTAGCTGTAGTTTTGTTTGGAGGAGAATTAGTCTTAGCAGGCAAAATGTCAGCAGCAATTCTGATAGGCTTTACTTTGATTTTTGCAAAAGTAATTTCTCCTTTGCAAGAGCTTTCAACAGCCTATTATAATATGCAAAAAGGAGATGCAGCAGCAATAAGAATTTATGAAATCCTTGATGCAGAAGAAAAAATCACAGAAGTAGAAACTCCTTTGCAAGTAAACGAGTTTAAAGACAAGATAGAATTTCGCAATGTCTTCTTTTCCTATGAAAATAGTTCAGAAAACGTATTAAAAGATATAAATCTTACAATAAAAAAAGGACAAGTTGTAGCCTTAGTTGGAGAATCTGGTGCAGGAAAATCAACACTACTTGATTTAATTTCACGTTTTGCAGACGTAAGTTCAGGAGAAATTCTTTTTGATGGCATAAATATCAAACAATTGTCAATATCTTCTTTAAGAGATAAAATAGGAATTGTTACACAAGAGGCAATTCTTTTCAACGACACAATATTTAAAAACATTGCTTTTGGCAATCCTTCGGCTACAATGCAAGAAGTAGTTGCCGCAGCAAAGATTGCAAATGCCGATTCTTTCATTTCCAAAATGGAAAAAGGATATTACTCACACCTAAGCGATAGAGGACTGAGTCTTTCAGGAGGAGAAAGACAAAGACTCTGTATTGCAAGAGCTGTGTTGAAGAATCCCGAAATTCTTCTTTTAGATGAAGCTACTTCTGCCTTAGATACGCAAAACGAACACGAAGTTCAGCAAGCCCTAACACAGTTAATGAAAAATAGGACTTCGGTTGTGATAGCACATCGTTTGACAACGATAATGAATGCTGATGTTATTTTGGTTATGGATAAAGGAAAAATTGTAGAAAGTGGCAATCACAAAGAACTTTTAGAAAAAGGAGGCATATATTCTCGCCTTGTGAATATGCAAAGCTTAGATGTATAAAAAATAAAAAAGGTTACTTAATTTTAAGTAACCTTTTTCTTTTGAGGTCTCTTCCAGATTCGAACTGGAGTAGACGGTTTTGCAGACCGGTGCCTAGCCACTCGGCCAAGAGACCTTATCTCGTTTTCAGGTTGCAAAGATACTGCTTTTTTTTAAATCTGCAAAAATTTTTGCATTTTTTATTTCTACAACCTGAAAACAATATCAATCTTTCAAACTATTAGCAATACGTTGCAAAGCTTCAAGTAAAGTTGCACGAGGACAGCCTAAATTGATGCGGAAGCAACAATTGTATTGTGAATTTATTGATTTTGGAGCAAAAGTAGTGCCATCGTTCAACACAACCCCGGCTTTATTGATAAATAATTCAGCTAATTCTTTGTGAGATTTGTTATAATTGCTAAAATCCAACCACGCCAAGAAAGAAGCCTCAGGAAGAACCATTTTTACCTTTGGAAGATTCTCCTTAACAAAGCTTTCAAGCAAAGCGATATTAGATTTCAAATATTCAAGCATTTGATTTAGCCAATCCTCTCCATAAGAAAAAGCAGCCTCTGCCGCAGTGTAAGCAAAAATATTGCCGTATGCCACACCCATTGCATCAATCCAACCAAAGTATTGTTTGCGAAGCGACTCGTTTCCAATGTAACAAACCGAACTTCCTAAGCCTGCAATGTTAAAAGTCTTGCTTGGAGCCATAAAAGTTATGCTATGTTCAAAGGCATGCTTAGAAACCGTGCTATAACTCACGTGTTTGTTGCCATTAAGCGTTAAATCGGCGTGAATTTCATCGCTAATAACTATTACATTCTTTCTTTGGCAGATTTCGGCTATTCTTTCCAAGGTTTCTTTTCCCCAAATTGTTCCCGCAGGGTTGTGAGGATTACTCATAATAAAGAGTTTGCAACCATCAATCTTTTTTTCAAAATCCTCAAAGTCGATAAGAAAACGGCCATTCTCTATTTTTAGGTTGCTACACACCAAAGTGCGATTGCAAGACTGAGGAAGATTGACAAAAGGCGGATAAACAGGAGTTGTAACCAAGATTTTATCGCCCTCTTTTGTAAGAGAAAGCAAAGCAAACGAAATACCTGCTACAATACCCGGAATAAAATGCAAATCGTTTCTTTGACAAGAGATATTATATCTTCTGTCCAGCCAATTGATTACAGCATTCCAATAATTTTTTGAAGGATTGCCATAGCCAAGTACCTCATGCTCGCAACGTTTTCTTATAGCCTCCATAACAAAATCAGGAGAGCGAAAATCCATATCAGCAACCCATAAAGGCAATAGGTCATCTCTTCCGTAAGTATCGGGAAGAGAGTCATATTTTACACAGTCAGAATGTCTTCTTTCTATGTTTTGGTCAAAGTTATATTGTTTTTCCATACGGCAAAGTTAAGAAAAAATAATTAAAAACAATTTTGTATTTTTGCATTCTCTTAATAAAAAAAACGGATTTAATAGAAATGAATTGGGTAATCTTGATTTTAGCAGGTTTGTGTGAAACATTTTTCACCTTTTGTCTTGGAAAAGGCAATCTCGCTTCGGGAAATAAAGCAACTTTATGGTATGCAGCATTTGTGATGTTTTATATTCTGAGTATGATTCTTCTAACTAAGGCAACAAAAACAATACCTATCGGAACGGCTTACCCTGTTTGGACGGGAATAGGAGCAGTTGGAGCAGTGTTAATAGGGATTTTTATCTTCAAAGAGCCGGCTTCTTTTCTTAGACTTTTGTTTACCTTTACACTTATTGCGTCAATTATTGGCTTAAAAATGGTTCATTAAAATAAAGTAAAGAAAGCTCAAAAAAAAGTCTTTACTTTTTCAAAAAAAATCAAAGAAAAAATTAAAAAAATCAAAGAAAAAAAAGAAAAAAACAAAGACTTTTTTTCGTAATTCTATTTTCTTGATTTACTTGGACTTATTTCTGTAACTCTTTTAAAGAATCTTGAAAATAACAATAAAAAGAATAGTAAAACGTTTAGCATTTAATGCTTATGTTGCCATTTGTGGCATGTGAAGAAACAAATTATAAAACAAAAGTAAAATGCAATAATAGTAGAACGATAGAATTTGACATGAATTATTAATTTTTTAAAAATAAAAGTATGAAAAAGACATTTTTAACACTTGTAGGAATTATGTTGTGTTGCACAATGTTTGCACAACAAGAAGATTTGAAAAAACACAATTTCGGTCTTAGCTTAGATTTTGGAAGTTTTCCAATGGGAAAAGACTATGTTGAAGTAATAGATCGTGGTGTTACCGATTTGAAAAGTGCAGTTGCATTTGATATTGCATTCAAATACGAATACATGTTAAACAAGAAGAATACCTTTTCATTAACCGCAGAGCCAGGATATACAAATCATTTATTAACTATTAATAACCCAATATCAAGTATAGAAGACAATTACTCTATTCATACATTAAGTCTTCCTATACTTGTAAATTATAGATTGCCTATCACACAAAACGTTAATTTTCTTGCAGCAGCAGGAGCAAATGCCTCATTCTACTTAACAAAAGAAAAAGAACTATATCACATTGAAACACCTCTTCCAGAATACAATACAGTTATTTCTAACACAGAATATTTAAGTTTTGAAAATCCATTAACACTTGATTTTGCACTAAGAGCAGGAATAGAAATTAAAGCAAAACATAGATTTCAATTAAATGTATCTTATTTCTTGCCTTTATTAGGAAATACAAATTACAAATATGTTCATTCAGTTATTGGTCATGATTTCTCTAATAGCTTTGATGAAGGAATAAATCGCCTTATGTTCGGAGTATCTATATTCTTTTAAAGAAAGAGAAGAAAGATATTTAAAATAAAACAAAGAAAAAACAAAATATCTCTTAGGAAGGATTTACCAAACCTAAGAGATATTTTTTTGTTTTAAAGAGTGGACCTGCAGAGATTCGAACTCTGGTCCAAACAAGAAACAACTAAGCTTTCTACATGCTTATTTTGTCCTTCATTTTCGTGAAAAAGCTAAGGGACAAACACCCTGCTTTAACCTTATCTTTTAAATTTTCACCCTAATGTCAAAGCTCCATTAAGGTTATTTCCGTTTTGCTAGCACCTCTTAGTCCTTAACCACGGAAAAAAGGTCTTGGAGAGATGTCTTGCTCGATGTACTTTACACCGATTCGCAAATGTAGTCTACTATACTTCGACTAAGCTGCAAGAGCGTAGTTATTTTCGCCAATTATTGTTTTGTAACTCTGGTTGAGGCTTGTGTTACCTTAGCCTGCATGCTTACTTAATCATTTGCCTTGCTGTCAAAACCAACCCAGGCCCTTAATTAATTCGTTTGCAAAAGTACAATAAAACAATAGATTACACAAATTTTTCAAGAAAAAAATAAAAAAAATGCAAAAAATGTTTGGTAGTTCAAAAAAAGGTTGTATCTTTGCAATCGCAAATGAGGGAATAACTCAGTAAAGCGAAAGTTGGTCCGGTAGTTCAGTTGGTTAGAATACATGCCTGTCACGCATGGGGTCGCGAGTTCGAGTCTCGTCCGGACCGCAAAGGGTTTTAAGATTTCAAGTCTTGAAGCCCTTTTGCATTTTTAAAGGTTTATGAAATCGGAAAAGGCAAAGGGAATTGTTTGTGGAATATTGTCCGCAATATGTTATGGAATGAATCCTCTTGGAGCGTTGAATCTCTATCAGGAGGGAATGAGTACTACTTCTGTTTTGTTTTATAGGTTTGGTTTTGCTGTGATTATTCTCGCTTGTATAATGATGGCAAAAAGGATTTCTTTTAAGGTAAACAAAAAGCAAGTGCTTGTCTTGGCTTCTTTGGGTGTTTTGTTTGCTATTTCTTCGCTTTCTTTGTTTATGAGTTTTCTTTATATGCCTGCGGGTGTGGCTTCTACTTTGCTTTTTACTCACCCTATTATGGTGGCTTTGATAATGGCTGTGTTTTTTAAGGAAAGGATTACTCCTGCGGTTGTCTTTTCTATTGCGTTGGCTTTTGGCGGGGTTTGTTTATTGTATTATTCGGGTGAGGGTATGGTGTTGAATACTACGGGTGTGATTCTTGTTTTGCTTTCTGCTTTGAGCTATGCTTTGTATATGATTGTGGTCAATAAGTCTTCTCTTTGTTTTTCTACTTTTAAACTTACTTTTTATGCTTTGATGTTTTGTCTTGTTTGTGTGGGATTGTTCTCTTTTACAAATAAGGATTTTTATATTCAACCGATAACTAATCTTAATCAGGTTGTTTATATTCTTTTGCTTTCTGTGGTTACTACTATTATGTCTTTGTGTTTGATGAATATTGCTGTGAAAATTCTTGGTTCAACGCCTACTTCTATTATGGGGGCTTTGGAACCTTTGACTGCGGTGGTGATAGGGGTTTTTGTTTTTAATGAGGTCTTTACTTTGAATCTTGCTTGTGGAATTGTTCTTATTTTGATTTCGGTTCTTTTGATTGTTTTGCAAGATAAGATTAAAAAGATAGGGAGTAAATAGGTCTTATACTCTTGTTAGTCTAAGTTTTGTTTTTTGTTTTAATTCGTAGAAATTATTTGCTTCTAAGATTTCGGCTTCTCTTAGAAAGAGTCTTGCACAGGCTTCTGCGTCTGATTCTGCTTTGTGGTGATTTAGTGCTATGTTTTCTTGATTGCATAGGTGGTCTAATGAGAATTTTGTGGATTCTTTCCATACTATGCGTGAGAGTTGATAGGTACAAAGGTATCTTGCTTTTGGTTTTGGTATGCCGTAGTGTAGAAGGGTTTTTCTAAGTACGTTTATGTCAAATGAGGCGTTGTGTGCTATTATGATTTTGTCGTAAAGATATGGTTCTATTTCGTGCCATAGTTGATTGAATTCTGGTTTGTTTTCTACGTCTTCTTTGTGTATGCCGTGTATTTTTTGTGCGTAGAAATGAAAATAGGGGAAACAGATTGGTTTTATTAACCAATTTTTTGTGCAAACTATTTGTGAGTTTTCTACTACTGTCAGTCCAAGTGAGCAGGGTATGTATTTGTCTGCTGTTTCAAAGTCTATGCTTACGAAGTCAAACATATTTTTATAAAAAAATAAGAAGGGAAGCATTACTTCCCTTCTTGTGTTGATTATTTCTTATTCTTATTTTTTAAAGTTTGCTAAACCTTCATCAAGAAACTTAACAAAGTTGTTGATGTCTCTGTCGTATGATTTTGGTTCTTTTGTAAGTAGGTTGCCATCTGCGTCCATTAAAACGTATAATGGTTGTGCGTTTGCGTTGAATTGTTCTATTTGGTAGTTATGGTTTTTCTTTCCAAGTGTTTTTATTGTTTTTCCGTCTTTTGTTTTTACCCATTCGCTTTCAGGTAATTCAATTGTGTTAACATCTGCGTAAAGTGCTACCATAACGTATTCTTCTGTTAGACGTTTTTTTACTTGTGGGTCTACCCAAACATAGTTTTCCATTTCTCTACAATTAGCACAAGTTTTTCCTGTAAAGTCTATGAAGATTGGTTTTCCTACTTGTTTTGCGTATGCTTTTGCTTCTTCAAGGTCAAAGAAGCCTTCAAATCCTGTTGGTAAGTGAAGATCTTTTGCGTATTTTCTATCTACTGGTAATGATGATGTATTAGTAGATACGGTAGAAGCATTTTCTGCATTTATTCTTATTAAGTCAAAGTCTTGTGTTGTTTGTGGTGGTATGTATCCTGAAATTGCTTTCAATGGTGCTCCCCATAAGCCTGGTATCATATAGACTACGAATGAGAATACTATCAATGAAAGGAATAAACGTGGTACTCCAATTTTTTCAACTGGTGCATCGCCTTTGAATTTTAGTTTTCCAAGTAGGTAGAAGCCTAACATTGCAAATGTAACTATCCATAATGCAAGGTAAGTTTCTCTATCTAATATTCCCCAACCTGCTGATAGGTCTGCCATTGAAAGGAATTTCAATCCTAATGCTATTTCTATGAATCCGAATACTATTTTTACTGTGTTTAACCATGCTCCTGATTTCATGTTTTTTAGCATTGATGGGAACATTGCAAGTATTGTAAATGGTAATGCAAATCCTAATGCAAATCCTATCATAGATATTAAGAATACATAGCTATTGCTTGAACCTGATGCCATTTCTATTAAGGCTGCTCCAAGAATTGGACCTGTACAAGAGAATGATACTAAAACAGTTGTTAATGCTATGAAGAATGTTCCTAAGTATCCGCCTTTGTCTGCTTGTTCGTCTGATTTGTTTATTAGTTTTGAAGGCATTGTTAGTTCAAATAATCCAAAGAATGAGAAGGCGAATATCATAAATATTACAAAGAAGATTAGATTTGGCACCCAGTGAGTAGAGATTATGTACATTGCGTTTGGTCCAAGTGCCCAAGATAGAATCAAACCTAATACTGTAAACATAAAGATGATGCTTCCTCCAAAGAAAAAGGCTTGTTGTCTTCCTTTACGTTTAGATGTGTTGCCTTTCATAAAGAATGAAATTGTCATAGGTATCATTGGGAAAACGCAAGGTGTGATTAAGGCTAATAATCCTGCTGTAAATGAAACAAAGAATGCAGCCCACATTGATTTGTCTTTTTGTGCTGTTGCTTCTTCTGCGTTTGCTTGCTCTATTGTTGCAACTTCTTTTTCTACTTCTTTGTTTTCAACTTCTGATATGGTTTGAGTTTCTGTTGCAGTGGCTTTTGCTATTTCTTCTGTGTTGTTTATTGTTGCTTGATTTGCTGCTGGATTTCCTTTTACATTGAAAGAAAAATCTACATCATCGGGTGGAATGCAGCTTCCTTTTTCACAAAGTTGAAATTCTACATTTCCTTTTACAGAGAAGTCCTCTGTGCTTTTTATTTTAATTCTTTGTGTAAAGGTTACTTTGTTTTTAAAGTATCTTGTTGTGTCTTTTGCAAATGGATCATATTCTGCAATTGGTTTTGGAGATTCTTTTACCTTGCCTATTGCTTGATATTTTCCGTTTTCTTCAAAAGTAAACTTTATTGGGTTTTCAGTTCCTTTTGTGTGTTGAGAATAAATATGCCAATCTCCACTTAATGAGCATTGCATTATCAATTCAGAAATGGAATCATTGATTTTCTTTGTTTTGAAATCCCATTTTGCAGGTTGTTGTGCAAAAATATTAGAAAATGCTAATACTAATGCGAATAAACTTAATACTAATCTTTTTCTCATCATTATTTAATTTGTTTTATTTGCTTAACCAAATTGATGGATTTAAGTGATGTGTTCCTTTAAAGATTTGAAATTTATATTCACTTACACCATCTTCGTTTGTACTTACTGTTCCGATTGTTTGTTTTGTATCGACTTTTTGCCCATTTTTAACACTTACGCTTTTTAGATTTGCGTAAACACTCATGTATTCTCCGTGTCTAATGATAACTACTAATAATCCTGTTGGACCTTTTGCAATTCTAGATACTTCTCCTTTGAATATTGACCTAACGGTAGAGCCTTTTGTTGTCCTAATATCTATTCCTTTGTTTTCAATTACAGCTCCTTTTACTTCTGGGTGTTTGTGTACGCCATATTGTGAAACTATTACTCCTTGTGATGTTGGCCAAGGTAGCTTTCCTTTGTTGGCTTCAAAACTGCTTGATAATGCGACTTCTTCTGGTGTTGTTGCTATTGTGTAATTCTTCTTCTTTGCTGTTTCTATCGCTGCTTTATTGGCTTCTGCTTCTTTTTTGTTTGTTGTTGTGTTGGTAGCCATTTGTTGTTTCTTCTTGGCTGCTAATTCTTTTTGTTTTTTGACTTCTGCTGCAATGGCATTGTCTATTTGTTGTTGTAGCTTTTTAACTTGTTGTTGTTTGTTCTTTAAGTTTTTGGCTAATTGCTTTTCTTTCTTTTGTAATTGATTAACAGTTTTTTGTTTTTCTGTTTTTTCTTTGTTAAGTTCCTTTGAGTTTTTTAATTCTTGTTGTAGTAATTTTTCTTGGTTTATACGTTTTAATTCTAATTCACTTGTACGTTTTGATAATTCGTTAGTTTTTGATTGTATTTGCGCAAGTTTTTCTTTTTGTAAATCTCCAAATTGTCGGAAAAAGATGTATCTCTGATAAGCTTCTTTGTAGTCTTTTGAAGAAAATATGAATAATAGTTTATCGGTATTTGTTTTATTTTTTTGTGCATAACGTAACATTTGCGCATAACTTTCTCTTAGGATAGTTATTTCCTTGCATAATTCTCCAATTGATTGTTGGGTAGTCTTGATTTCGTTATTAAGCATTCCCATTTGAGAATTGATGTTTTTTATTAATTTTTTTCTTTGGGCTATCTTTTTTTCTAATACTCTTAACTCAGAAGTGGACATTTTTTTTGTTTTTTTTGTCTCATTGAGTATTTTGTTCATTGAAGCAATCTCTTTTTCTAATTTAATTTTTTCTTTTTCTAATTTGTTTCTGTCTTGTGAATAGAGATTAAATGGGAATGCTATCATACTTATTATTAGTATGATGATATATTTTGTCGTTTTATTGCTCTTTGCTTTGGATTTATAATTTAATTGCTTCATATTTGAACGCCAAAATTACAAATATTTGCTGAAATATCGCTAATTTGTGATTATTATTTTATACTAAATTAATTCTTGACGTAGGGCGTCTTGTTTTATAAATATGAATAAAAGGAATGTAAAGGCCCATAATGATGACCCTCCATAGCTTATGAAGGGTAAAGGAATTCCTATTACGGGTAAAAGTCCTATTGTCATTCCTATATTTATGAAAAAGTGAAAAAATATTATGCTTGCAACTGAATATCCATAGATTCTGGCGAATTTAGATCGTTGTCTTTCAGCCATTTTTATGAGTTTTGCACATAGAAATATGAAAATAATTACGGTTAGAGAAGCTCCAATGAATCCCCATTCTTCTCCAATGGTGCAAAATATGAAATCGGTATCCTGTTCGGGAACAAAATTGAATTTTGTTTGTGTCCCATTTAAGAATCCTTTACCAGTAATCCCGCCTGAGCCTATTGCAATTTTACTTTGATTAACATTATAACCTACTCCTTTGAAATCTTCTTTTTTCCCAAGTAAAACTTCTATACGGTCTTTTTGATGTGGTTCTAAAACGTTTTCAAAAACAAAATCAACAGCTAAAGTGAATAGCGAAGCTCCAATAAAAGTGCAAATAAATATCCATATATTTAGTTTTCTTATTCGCTTTCTTAAAATAAAATATGCGCTTATAATAAGAATGAAGTAAATTCCAATTAAAATGTATTGGTTGGCAAGTAATGCTAATATAAATAACAATATACATGTTGCTCCGATTATTAGAACGTATGAGGATAGTCCTTCTCTAAATAACACAAAAACAAAACTACAAAATACTAATGCCGAGCCTGTATCGTTTTGTAGCAAAATGAGTAGCATTGGAATAGCTATTACTGTTATTGCAGATAATTTTGTTTTCATTTTTTTGAAGTCTGCTGTAATAGATGATAGGGTTTTTGCTAGTGCTAATGCTGTCGCTCCTTTTGCAAATTCAGATGGTTGTATTCCAAAGTCTCCAAAACCAAACCAGGATTTTGCACCTTTGGTTTCAGAGCCAACAAATAAGACTGATATTAGCATCAATAGGAATATACCATATATTATGTATGATGTTTGAGAAAAAAATTTGGGATCTAAAACTAAAACGAATAGCGCAATTAGAAGAGAGGCGCCTATCCAAATTAATTGTTTTCCATAACGTGTTGAAAAATCAAAAACATTGCCACTTTCTCCGTCATAAACAGCGGCATAAATATTAACCCAACCAAATATAACGAGGATTAAATAAATGAGGATAACACTCCAATCAATATTTCTAAGTAAACTTTTGTTTTTTCTATCCATTATTCTTATAAATCAAAGAAAAAAATTATTTTTTCTTGGTTTTTATTCTTCGTTTTAAAGGTAAAGGTTGACAAGGGTTTGTTTCAATATAATATTGCTCCATTTCTTCTCTTTCTACTTTACCTCTTATGTGTTTTTCAACAATAAGACTTGCTATTGGTGCGGCCCAAGTTCCTCCTCCTCCATGTGCATTTTCTATATATACGGCAACGGCAATCTGTGGATTGTTTTTTGGCGCAAAACAAATAAATACAGAATGGTCATCTCCTATGTTTTCGGCTGTACCTGTTTTACCACAAACTGCAATATCGTCTATTTTTGCTCTTTTTGCAGTCCCGCCAGCTTCATGCACTACTCCGTACATTCCTTCCACTGCAATATTCCAATATTCAGGAGCTATCATGCTATGATGTTTTTCTGAATATTTTACATATTTTGTTTTTTGAGTTTCATCTCCAAAATTTCTAACAATATGTGGAGTTATATACCAACCTCTGTTAGCAACTAAAGCTGCAAAGTTTGCCATTTGTAAAGGAATAACACCAACTTCACCTTGCCCTATTGAGTTGGAATAGATTGTGTAGAAATTCCAACCGCTTGGATACCATTTGTTGTAAAAAGTTGTGTCAGGTATATACCCTTTTCTTGTATTTGGAAGGTCAATATCTAAACGAGTTCCAAAACCCATTCTTTTTGCAGCATAATTCCATTGAGTTAACCCATATTTACTGTCAATTTTTCCGGTATTTGGATTTGTTCTTTGTACTACTCTTTGAAATACTTTATAGAAATAAGGGTTGCAAGACATCTTTATTGCATCTCTAACATTGCTAGCCGAAGGGTGATTGTGGCAACCTACTAAACTTTTGTCGCAAACAAAGCCTGTGCTCGGAGATATTACGCCCATATCTAGCGCAATTAAAGATTGAGCAATCTTGAATATACTACCAGGTGGATATTCTGCCATTAATACTCTGTTAAATAATGGTTTGGAAATATCTTCTGATAATTTTTTGTAGTTATTGCCTCTTACACGACCAACTAATAGATTGGGATTATAGTATGGTGCGGACACAAAACATAAAATTTCACCTGTACTTGGCTCAATTGCAACAATGCAACCTCTTTTGTTTGCCATAATTTTTTCTGCATATTTTTGCAATTCTAAATCAATCGTACTATAAAGATTGCTGCCAGCGATAGCTATGGTATCGTACATTCCATTTTGGAAAGACCCTTTTTCTCTATTGTGAACATCAACTAATGTTATTTTACTACCTTTTTTACCTCTTAAAATTTTTTCGTATGATTTTTCTAAACCACTCATTCCTATGTAGTCTCCCTTTTTATAGTAAGGATTTTTTTCAATAGTCTTTTCGTTCACTTCTCCTATGTATCCTAAAATATGACAAGCGACTGAATCTGGATAGAATCTTAATGTTCTGCTTTGAGCATAAAAGCCCTCAAATTTGTATAATTTTTCTTGAAGTGGAGCAAAATCTTCTTTTGAGATTTGTTTTTCAAATATAGATGGACTATAAGTAGAATATTTTTTAGCTTTATTCATCTTTTTTGTAAAATCTTCTTTTGAGATCTTTAAGAGAGAACAAAATTCGTTGGTGTCAATATCTTTTACTTGACGAGGAATAACCATTAAATCATAAACGGCTTCGTTATACACTAATAACTTTCCGTTCCTATCATAAATAAGACCTCTTGAAGGATATTGAGTAATATGTCTTAAAGCATTCCTATTAGCGAGTTGAGTATAGGAATCATCGATTATTTGAAGATGGGCAAGCCTTATGATATAAACAATACCAACAATAATAAATATTGCTGTAACTATAATTCGTCTTGATGAAAAAGCGTCCCTCATTTTTATTAAAAAATAGGTTGCAAAATTAAGAAAAGAAACTTATAACAAAGCTATAAAGTGGAGAAAAAATAAGAAGGGGAAAGTAAAAAATATAGAAATTAGAAATTAATTGTTAGAAAAATTTTAGTAAATACTTGCATTCCAAAAATTATTTACTAAATTTGCCTCTCCAAAAAAGTAATATTAATGATGAAACGAATATTCTTATTTTTAGCTTTATTTTTTGCTTCATTTGGAAGCATAGTTGCTAGTGAGCAAACTGAGAAATTTGATGCAGGTAAGTTGATAATGGAACACTTGGGTGATTCTTATTATTGGCATATCTTTACTTATGAGTCGTTAGATGTTTCAATTCCATTACCAATTATCTTGATAAATGATGGAAAAGTTGATGTGTTTATGTCAAGTAAATTTCATCATGGACATTCTCCTTACAAGGGGTATAAAATAGCTACTGATAAAGATGGAGAAGGTTTAGAGGGTTCTATAATATGTGTAGATGATAAGGGCGTGTATACTGGGAAAAAACCCTTAGATTTTTCTATTACCAAGAATGTTTTTGCAATTTTTATAGTTGCAGGATTGATAATATTTTTAGTTTTAAAAGGTGCACGTATTGCAAAAAATAGAGAAGGCCAAGCTCCAAAAGGTTTATTAACGGTTGTTGAATATTTTATTTTATTTATCAAAAATGATATAGCTCTTCCGTCAATAGGAGAACATAAGTATCAAAAATATTTACCATATCTACTCACAGCTTTCTTGTTTATTTTCTTTTCAAATTTGTTAGGTTTGTTCCCTTTTTTCCCAGGAGGTGCAAATATTACAGGAAATATAGCAGTAACTTTGTGTTTAGCTGTATTTACTTTTGTTATTACGAATATAAGTGGAAATAAGCACTATTGGAAACATATAATTAATATGCCAGGTGTGCCATGGTGGTTAAAATTCCCTCTTCCTATTATGCCTGTAGTAGAAATTTTGGGATTATTTACAAAACCTTTTTCTTTAACGATACGATTGTTTGCAAATATTACTGCAGGACACGTTATGATATTAAGTTTCATTTGTATAATATTCATATTTGGTGAAAAAAGTGCTGCATTAGGTTATGGAACTTCTATTTTACCATTGTTTTTTGCTTTATTTATGACAGCTTTGGAAGTTTTAGTTGCATTTATCCAAGCTTATGTGTTCACTCTTTTATCTGCTATTTACATAGGTATGGCTACGGAAGACGAACATGCAGAATAATAAAAATGATCTACTATTAAAGAAACTAAACGGATTTATCCGCAAGTATTATAAAAACCTTTTAATTAAAGGTGCGTTTTATTTTATCGCTCTTTCAATATTATTTTTTTTATTCTTTATTCTTGTAGAATTTATAGGTTATAATGGGATTATCGTTAGAACTACAATATTGTATATATATATTGTACTTTTTATTTTGTTGTTGATACGATATGTTGTTTATCCATTAACAAAACTTTTAAATATAGGGAAAACAATATCATATGAAGATGTAGCTAAGATAATAGGTTCTTATTTTCCTGAGGTTTCTGATAAATTATTGAATCTTCTTCAATTAAAGCAAATGATTTTAATTGAAGAATCAGATATTTTGTTAGCAAGTATTGAACAAAAAACAAGAGAGTTATATCCCATCACATTTCATAAAGCAATAGATAAGAAAAAAACAAAAAAAATAGGTTTTATATCTCTTTCCGTTGTTGTCGTGTTATTGGTAATTATTGTTTGTTTTCCAGACTTCTTGAAACAAAGTACTTATAGGTATATAAATCATACTCAATATTTTGAAAAGCCAGCTCCTTTTATATTTGAATTACAAAATTCTTCTTTGGAGATATTACAACAAGAAGATTTTGTAGTGGAAGTAAAAATGAAGGGAAAGGCTTTGCCAGATGTTGTTTACATTAAGGTTGGAGAAAATGAGTTTCAAATGAAGAAAAATACCAAAACTACATTTTCATATAAGATTTCACAATTACAGAAAAATACAATTATTAGTTTTAATGCGAATGGATATAGTAGTAAGAGTTACTTGATAACAGTTTATCCGAAACCGATAATTGTAAATCTTAGAGTAAGGGCAATACCTCCTGTATATACGAAATTGAAACCTATGATTATTACTTCTTTGAATGATGTTTGTGTGCCTAAGGGATCAAAAATAATTTGGGAAGGGTTGGTTCGTGATGTGGAAAATATACTGTTTATAAACGATAGTGAAAAAAAAATGTTTATACCTAACAAAAAAAGTGAATTTTTTTATTCGCATACTCTCATAAATGATGAGGAATTTTATATAAAAACAACAAATCGATTTTCGAATTATTCAGATACGTTAAGAGTTCAACTAAAAGTTATAGAGGATTTATATCCTCAAATAGTAGTTGTTGAATATAAAGATACTATTTTGCCAGATAGAATATTATTTAGAGGACAGATAAAAGATGATTATGGATTTTCTGAATTAAAATTTTGTTTAAATCAAATAAATAAGAATGATACTATATGTAAATCGTACTTAATAGAGATTAATAAACAAGAAAATGCGCAAGAATTTTACTATAATTTATCAGATCTTTTGCTACAACAAGGTGATAAGGTAGAATATTATTTTGAAGTTAAAGATAATGATGCAATAACTGGAGGAAAATCAATAAGAAGTGAGGTGTTTTTGTTGAATGTTCCAACGCAAGAAGAATTGGAATTGAAAAAAGAAACTAATTCAAAAAATATAAAAAATACAACAGAAGAAGTTTTGACTTCTATTAAAGAATTAAAAAATAAAATTAATGAATTAAGTAAAGAATTTATAGGCAAGAAAGAACTATCTTGGCAAGATAAACAAGAAATAGAAGAGTTAATAAAAAAACAAGAAGATATAAAACAACAAATAGAAGATATAAAACAACAAATAGAAGAGAATAATTATTTAGATGAGAAATTGACTCAGCAAGAAGAAAATATTTTAAAAAAACAAAGAGAGTTAGAAGAATTGTTTGAAAAAGTATTAGATGAACAAATGAAGGAAATTCTTGAAGAAATCAAGAAACTTGCAGAGGAAAATATAGATAAGAATAAACTTAATGAGAGTCTAAATAATATTAAAATGAATAACGAGAATCTCTCTAAGGAACTGGATAAAAATATAGAAATATATAAACGTTTAGAGTTAGAAAAATTAACAAATGAATTGACTGATAAATTAGATGAATTATCTCAAAAACAAAAATCTTTATCTGAACAAAATAATTCAAAGGAAAAAGAAAATAATTCAAAGAAACAAAATGATATTTCAAAGGAATTTTCTGAACAATTAGAAAAGTTAAAAAAAATTGAAAAACTTTCTAAAGAAATTGATGATTATAAGTCTATTGAAAGAGATAAACAATTAGAAAATTCAATTAAAAAAAATCAAAAAGAAGCAGAAGAAAAGTTAAATCAAAACAAATTTAAGAAAGCAAGCGAGAATATGAGGTCAGCTTCTGAACAAATGCAGCAGATGTCAAACAATATAAAGCAACAAAGTCAGACTAATCTGTCAAATCAATTAGGGGAAGATATAGAACATATCAGACAAATCCTTAAAAATCTCATTAAAATATCAAAAGGTCAAGAGGATTTAATGAATAATATAAGAACGACAAGAGTTTCAGACCCGTTGTATCAAGAAATAATAAAAAAACAATATCATTTGAAAGAAAAAATGCAACCTATTTCAGATACGTTGTTTGCAATAAGTAAACGACAAACTCAAATAGGTTATTTGATAAATCAAGAATTGAATAAAATAGTAGACTATGTAGAAAAATCAATTTCAACTTTATTACAATATAATCAAGCACATTATTCAAATTATAAAAATAACTCTGTACTCTCGTGGCAACAATATGCAATGTCATCAATGAATAATTTGTCTTTAATGTTGAGAGAAAGTTTAGAAAACATGCAGAATCAACAACAGAGTAATAATAGCAAAAGTAATTCTTCTCAACAATGTAATAATCCGTCTTCATCTTCTCAACAAAAAAAACAATCTCAACAAAGTTTAAAAGATTTACAAGAAAGTTTGAATCGAGAATTAGAGCGATTAAAAAAAGATTTAGAACAAGGACAACAGCAAGGCAGGAAGAAAATAGGCGAAAATTCAAAATTAAATGAATCATTAGCTCGAGCTGCTGCACAACAAGAGATGATAAGAAGGTTGTTGCAAAAAGAGGCAGAAAGAATAAAAGCGGAGCAAGGTAAACCCTCAAAACTTCTTAATGAAATTTCCAAACAAATGGAACAAACAGAAAAAGAAATCGTAAATAAAAAAATAAGTCGCAGTACGATTAATCGTCAAGCAAAAATATTAACTCGATTACTTGAACACGAAAGGGCAGAAAAAAAACAAGGAAAAGGTAAAAAGAGAGAATCCAAAGAAGGAAAAGATAAAATAAATACGGAAGTAAAAGATTTTTTAGATTTCAAAGGATTGAAAGATAAGGAGGAGGAAATATTTAAGCAAATGCAACCTATGTATTCTCCTTTTTATAAAGAAAAGGTGAATAAGTATTTTTATAGTTTAGAGAATAAAACACAGAAAAAATAGATGGATGCAAAAAGTTATAAAAGTAAAATTTCTTTAAATCAGATCTCAAAGATAGAGAGTTTGGTAGAGAATATTTGTCAGGAACACAATATTAGTTGTTATTATGGTGCGATAGTTGTTTCAATTGAACAGATATTAGACTTAATAATTTCGTATTATGGAAGTGCCTTTAGTAATAAGGTAATATCGTTTTATTTTGAACAATGTGTAGGAGGTATTAGCTTTTCTGTTGAATGTGAAGATGAAATATTTTCACAATATATATTTAATAAAGATATGGAAATGGACGAAGATACCAATTTGAATGTATTTCTGATTTCAAGGTTAAGCGATCAAGTGATAATAACAAAAGAAGGGAGGAAGGTAGAAGTGTTGTTTTTTGTAAATGGGATACAACCAGAATTACTTGTGGACAGACAAGAAAAAATTAAACAATTCAATTTAATTAGAATGCATCAAAATATTTAAGTCTTATGGGAATTAACTTTTCGTTTCAAACTACTTTTACTTTAAAGAATAGAATGGTTTTAAAACAATGGATAAAAAACACTATTGAGGCTAACAATAAAGAGATGGGAGACATCTCTTATATTTTTTGTTCAGATGACCAATTGTTAGATATAAATAAGGAATTTCTAAATCATGATTATTATACAGATGTTATAACATTTGATTATTCAGAGACGGAGAACGTTTCAGGTGATATTTTTATATCTATTGATAGGATAAGAGATAATGCAAAAATATTAGAACTTTCATATTTAGATGAATTGCATAGAGTAATAATTCATGGTGTTTTACACCTTTTAGGTTTTAAAGATAAAACAAAAGAAGAAAGTAAAAATATGAGAAGATTGGAAGATGAGTGCTTATCTGAACTTTTAACTCTTTTAAATAAGAAATAATGTTTCAAAAATTTGATGTAATCGTAGTGGGGGCAGGTCATGCAGGTTGTGAAGCTGCAAGAGCTTCTGCATTGATAGGTGCGAAAACGTTACTTATAACACAAAATCTAAATAGTATCGCACAGCTTTCTTGTAATCCAGCTATGGGAGGAGTCGCTAAAGGACAAATAGTTAGAGAAATAGATGCGTTAGGAGGATTGTCTGGAATAGTAACAGATCAAAATACGATGCAATTTAGAATGCTAAATAGAAGCAAAGGTCCTGCGATGTGGAGTCCGAGAGCACAAGTGGATAATATTACTTTTGGAATATCTTGGAGAAAATATCTTGAGAATGTTCCTAATCTACAATTGTGGCAAGATGAAGTGGTTGATTTAATAATCAATAGTGGAGCAGTAGAGGGGGTTGTTACAAAAATAGGATTGAAAATAGAATCAAAAACAGTTATTTTAACAAATGGGACATTTTTAAATGGTAAAATACATATAGGAGAAACTAATTTTGAGGGTGGAAGAATAGGAGAAGAATCATCAAGAGGATTGTCTAATAGAATGCAAGAAATAGGATTTGAAGTAGAAAAATTAAAAACAGGAACACCTATGAGGGTAGTTGGAGATACGATAGATTTTTCGGTACTTCAAGAACAAAAAGGAGATGAGAATCCAGAGCAATTTTCTTTCGTTACTTCTAAAATAGAATATATAGAACAAAATAGTTGCTATCTTGCTTATACGAATGATGAGGTTCATAATATATTAAGAGAAGGTTTTGAAAAATCTCCGATGTTTCAAGGACGAATACAAGGTAGAGGTCCGAGATATTGTCCTTCAATAGAAGATAAAATAGAAAGATTTTCAGATAAAAATAAACATCAATTATTCATAGAACCAGAATCAAGGCATAGTAACTTGTATTATATAAATGGTTTCTCTTCATCTTTACCATTAAACATACAGTACAAAGCATTAAGAAGAATACCTGGTTTTGAACAAGCTATAATTCAAAAACCAGGTTATGCAATAGAGTATGATTATTTTCCTCCAACGCAGTTAAAATCTAATTTAGAGACAAAGCTTATCAAGGGGTTATTTTTTGCGGGTCAAATAAATGGTACCACAGGATATGAAGAAGCAGGTGCTCAAGGTTTGTTATCTGGTATAAATGCTTGTATGTTTGTAAAGAATAGAGAGCCGATAGTTTTAAAACGTTCTGAAAGTTATATAGGAGTTTTAATAGATGACTTAATAACAAAAGGAGTAGATGAACCATATAGAATGTTTACTTCAAGAGCAGAGTATAGAATATTGTTGCGTCAAGATAATGCGGATCAAAGACTTACTCCAATAGGACATTCAATAGGATTAGCAAGTGAAGACAGATTGAAAAAGATGGAGTCTAAACAAGAAAATATAAATAGGATAGTCTGTTTTATTAAAAATAATAGTGCCTTTCCAGAAGAAGTTAACGAAAGTTTTAAAGAATTAAATACTCCATCAATAAATCAGAAAACAAAACTTTCACAATTATTATTAAGGCCACAAGTTAATTTAGAATTACTAAAAAGCAAAGTTCCATATCTTAATAGTGAAATAAATAAAACTCCGCTTGAAATAAGAACACAAGTGGAGGAATGTGCAGAAATCCTTGTAAAATACGAGAGTTACATAAAAAAAGAAGAGGAAATAGTAAGCAAGTTAGCGCATTATGAAAATTTAGTAATAAAAGAAGATTTTGATTATCATGCTTTAAAATCTTTATCATTTGAAGCAAGAGAGAAATTATCGAAAATCAGACCTAAAACAATAGGTCAAGCAGGACGAATAAGTGGAGTTTCTCCTGCGGATATATCTGTTTTAATAGTTTATATTGGTAGATAATCAAAGAACAAACTTTGATTAAAAACGTTTTTACTATGTATAATTGTTAACAAAAAAACTTTTTTTTGTATCTTTGCCGAAATTTTATAAATAGAGTTCAATCTAAATAATTATATTATGTCAGTAAATAATAAGACACAAGAGTTGAAGTCGAGAATGCAAGTAGTGCTTCAAGGAGGAGGGGAGAAAGCAATAGAGAAGCAAAAAGCGACTGGAAAACTTACAGCAAGAGAAAGAATAGTTCAATTATTAGATGAAGGTTCATTTCATGAATATGATTTATTCATACAACACGCTGGACGTGATTTTGGAATGGAAAAGAAAGAACTTCCAGGCGATGGTGTAGTAACAGGAACAGGAACAATAAATGGATACCCTGTTTGTATATATGCACAAGACTTTACAGTAGCAGGAGGTTCTCTTGGATTAATGCATGCTAAAAAGATATGTAAAATAATGGATCACGCCATGAAGTTAAGGATTCCTATAGTGGGAATTAACGACTCGGGTGGAGCTAGAATACAAGAAGGGGTTAATGCGTTGTCAGGTTATGGAGATATTTTCTATCGTAACACAATGGCCTCAGGAGTAATTCCTCAAATTTCAGTTATACTTGGACCTTGTGCAGGAGGAGCTGTTTACTCGCCAGCATTGACAGACTTTGTGTTTGTTGTGGATAAAATATCAAAGATGTTTATCACAGGACCAGAAGTGATAAAAACTGTATTAGGAGAAGAAATATCACAAGAAGATTTAGGAGGAGCAAGAGTACATGCTGAAATATCAGGTAATGCTCACTTCTTTGCAGAAAGCGAACAAGAATGTTTTGACCAAATAAAGAGTTTGTTTACATATATTCCTTGGAACAATACAAAGAAAGCAGAATCTTTTGCGTCAAAAACTCCAAGAATAGAAGATTATCAAGTAAGTAATATTTTCCCATCAGATCCAGCGCAACCGTATGATGTTAGAAATATCATAAAGAGTATAGTAGATGGTTCTGAATTTTTGGAAGTACAAGAATTATTTGCTCCAAATATAGTAATAGGATTTGCTAGAATAAATGGAGATACAGTAGGATTCGTAGCTAATCAACCAATAGCATTAGCAGGTGTTTTGGACTGTAACTCATCAGATAAAGCAGCAAGATTCATAAGATTTTGCGATGCATTCAATATTCCATTAGTAACATTAGAAGATTTACCAGGTTATCTTCCAGGAGTGGATCAAGAACACGCTGGAGTTATTCGTCATGGAGCAAAGATTCTTTATGCATATTCAGAAGCAACTGTTCCAAAAATAACAGTAATATTAAGAAAAGCATACGGAGGAGGATATATAGCAATGTGTTCTTCACACTTGAAAGCAGATTTCGTATTTGCATGGCCAACTGCAGAAATTGCCGTAATGGGACCTGAAGGAGCAGCAAACATTGTATTTAGAAATGAAATAATGAATTCAGAAAATCCAGAGCAAACACGTAAAGAAAAAATAGCAGAATACAAACAAAAATTCGCTAATCCATACGTGGCAGCTTCTTACGGATATGTAGATGCGGTAATACAACCAGCAGAAACAAGAGATTACATTGTGCATGCCTTAGAAATGTGTAAGAATAAGGTGCAAGAAAATCCACAAAAGAAACATGGATTGCCACCATTCTAAAATATACAAAAATAAAAAAGGAACAAAAAAGTCTCATTAATTAAAAAAGAAATAGAAATGGCAGAAAATAAAAATACAAGAACTCATTACAGACAACTATATGTTAAAGTTGCTCCGGGTGAAATATATGCATTTATTCCAGGAACAATATTAGAAGTGTTTGTAAAGGAAGGGCAACAAGTAAGAAAAGGCGAACCATTATGTTGCTTACACGCAATGAAAATGGACAATCAAATTTGTTCAACAATAGATGGCGTAGTAAAGAGCGTTAATATAGAAAAAGGACAAATTGTAAGCAAAAACGATGTTTTAATAGAAGTGGTTAACGAATAATACTTAACTATAAATAATAATAAACAATAAAAAGGAAAATGAGAAAAACAGTATCAGTATTAACATTCCTCAGTATAGTTCTATTAATAGCTTCTTGTGGAAGTATAAAAACGATGCAAACAAAACACAATGAAGTGAGATACCAAATATCACCTAATCCTATGGAAGTACATGCGGATAGAGTGATAGTAACAATAAATGGTAGCATACCAGAAAAGTACTTTCAAAAGAAAGCTGTAGTTTACTTACAACCTGTTTTAACATGGGAAACAGGAGAAGTAATTTTATCGCCAATGAACCTTAAAGGCTCAAAAGTAGAAGGGAATGGAAAGACAATAGAAAAGAAATCGGGAGGAAGATTTGTATACAAAGATACTGTAGCTTATCGCCAAGGAATGGAAAGTGCCAAATTATTCCTAAATCCAATAGCATATAAAGCCTCAGAAGTAAATGAAGCAAATGCAACTTGGAGTGAAGCAATGGAAAATCCAGGAGCAATCAAATTAGGAAATGTAAAAATTACAGAAGGCATAAACTCAACCTCAAACAGAGTAGACATAAGAGGAGATTTAAGCATTGCACCTTCCAATTACAATGTCAGAACAGATGAAATTATGGCAACAGACGTTTACTTCACCGTAAACATGTCAGAAGTTAATTGGAATAACAAGCTAAATAAACAAATGGATGCCAAAAAGAATTACGAAAGCATGAAGAGTTACATAGTAAATAACCAAGTACCTCGTCAAATATTCGTTAATGCATGGGCATCACCAGAAGGAGAAGAAACCTTCAATATAGGTCTTTCCAAAAAAAGAGCAGAAGCAGTAGTAAACCTTGTTGATAGAATGTTGACAGAAGCTTTAACAGAAAGAGCTAAAATAGAAAATGTTAAAAAAGCAGACATTCAAAAATACGTTGAAGAAGCAAAACAAGATGTAGTTATCACTTCAAGTGCAAAAGGAGAAGACTGGGAAAACTTCCTACGATTAGTAGAAGGTTCATCATTAAGAGAAAAGAACACAGTTATCAATGTAGTAAAATCACAACCAGACAGAATAAGAAGAGAACAAGAAATCAGAAATATGTCTGTAATCTTTAATCAAATAGAAAGTGAGATATTACCTACATTAAGAAGAGGTGAAATAGCATTTAATTTCTCAGGAGTACAAAAAACAGAACAAGAAGTAGCCAAAATGGCTATAACAAATCCAGACAATCTTACATTTGATGAATTGATGTATGCAGCATCACTAACACACAATTACGCAAGTAAATTGCAAATATACACAGCTGCAACAGAAAGATTTGCATCAGAATGGGCAGGTTGGAATAACGCAGGAGCAATTGCATTATATCTAAATCAATTAGAAGACTCTAAAAGATTTTTGGAAACAGCCGACAAACTATCTCCAAACAACGGAATGATATTAGCAAACCTATCTTTAATGGCATTAGCATATAAAGACATAGAATTAGCAGATCAATACGTACAAAGAGCAATAGAAGCAGGCAACGACCAAGCAGAAATGAATCAAGCAATAATCCTAATCAAACAAGCAAGATACGAAGAAGCAGCAGAACAACTTGACGGAAGAAAATGCACATACAATTTAGCATTACTTCAACTTCTAACAGGAAATACAGGAAATGCAATTCGTACATTAGATTGTTGCATGGACCAAACCTCAGAAGTACATTATTTAAGAGCAGTTTGCTATGCAAGATTAGACGATGTTCCAGGATTGTTAAAGAATCTAAGAGAAGCGTGTCAACAAGAACCTGCATATAAGTATCAAGCAAAACACGATTTAGAATTTAGACGTTACCAATCGTTGATAGAATTCCAAGACATAGTAAATAACTAAAAAGGATTCAAGAAATAAAAACTTAAAAAGTCCGAGATGCAAAAAACGTCTCGGACTTTTTATTTATAATATTCCTTATAATTCAGATAAAAGAATGATTAAGGTATAAAAACTCTGCCTAAGAGTTTTGCAATATCATTTCTTATGTTGAGATAATTTTGTAATAGATTTAGCAACTCAATTTGAAATTCGCCTTCTGCAAGGGGAATTCTTTTTTTTACGTCTTCTATGTATCCGTTTATTTTATATAATTTAAAATCAAGAAGGGTGTCTTTGACGTATTTGTCCATTGTTTCTTTGTTTTCAGGGCGTGGCACTTTTATTTCATTTTTTTCTTCCCAATTTGGACTAACTACGTATGGCGTCATAACTAAATCTGTTGCCAATTTCGCAATTTCTGGATTTTGATGTGAGATGAAAAATCTTAATTCTGGCAAACCCTCTGCGTTGTAAATGCAATCCTTATACGTTGTAAAGATTTCATTAAACAATTCGTTACTAAAAGCAATGTTGTCATTGAAAATATCGCATACAATGTAGTTTGCAACATATAAATCTCTGTTTTCTTTATCTCCATCTTTGTTAAAAACCTCTTGTGTAGTAACTTGATTTGCGTAATTGAATAAAACAGAAATTATAGCCTTTTCTTTATTGTATTCAATATCGTTATTAGCAATTTCAACCGGCTTTACAATAGGCGTTTGCTCTAATTCGCTTGGTTGATTTTCGCTTTCAGGTTGCTTTAAAGACTCTTTGACGGCTTTGTTTCTAAGAATTTTTGAAAGTTCTGCACTAAGTATTTCTTCTTTTACATCAAGCAGTTTACTACATTGTTGTAAGTAAGCATTCCTTTCCAATAAATCTGGAATTAAAGCAATAGTCTCTACAATATTTCTTGTTAAATCTGCTCGTTTTATTGGATCACCTTTCGCATCTGCAAGCAAAAGATTAGTTTTGTAAAGAATAAAGTTTTCTGCATTGCTTTTTATAAAATTCTTAAACTCATCTTGCGTATGTTTTCTTGCAAAAGAATCAGGGTCTTCGTTGTCGGGGAAAAGTAAAGTCTTCACATGTAAACCCTGTTCTAAGAGAAGATTCACAGCCTTAAAGGTTGCTTTTATTCCTGCACTATCTCCATCATATAAAAGCGTAACATTTTTTGTGTATCGCTTGATTAGTCTTATTTGATCTTCGGTTAAGGCTGTCCCGGAAGTTGCTACGACATTTGTTACAGCGTTTTGACTCATCATAACAACGTCCATATTACCCTCAACCAAGAAACACTCGTCTTGTTTTACGATTTCGTTTTTGGCAAGATGCAATCCGAACAATACTTTACCTTTTGAGTAAATCAAACTCTCAGGAGAGTTCACATACTTGGCTTTTACTTTATCTGTTCTCAAAGTTCGTGCCGAAAAACCTAAAACTCTACCCCCTACATTATAAATAGGAAAACATACTCTGCCACGAAATCTATCGTAAAGGCTACCATCGTTTGAGTTTATAAGACTTACGCCAGCACTTACAAGGTCTTCTTTTGTAAATCCCCTTGCTAAGGCTTTTTTTGAAAAATCATCGCCAGCATCTTTACAGTATCCTATTCCCCAACGTTTGATTGTCTCCTCAGAAAGTTCTCTTTCTCTTAGGTAAGATAAACCTATGCTTTTTCCTTCATTGTCCGAAAAAAGTGTTTCTTGAAAATATTTTTGTGCAAAGTCGTTTATTTGATAAATCCTATCTCTTTCGCTTTGCTGAGCTACTTCTTCTTGTGTTAAGACTTGCTCTTCTATTTGTATTCCATACTTATTGGCCAACCAACGTAAGGCTTCCGGATATGTATAATGCTCGTGCTTCATTAAAAAAGCAACAGAGTCGCCTCCTTCACCACATCCAAAACATTTAAATATACCTTTGGCTGGGTTTACGTTGAAAGAAGGTGTTTTTTCATTGTGAAAAGGACATAAACCGATGTAATTGACACCTCTTTTGCGAAGTTCAACAAAACTGCCTACTACTTCTTCTATTCGAGCAGCGTTAATAATCTTATCTATATCCTCTCTTTTTATCATAATTCTTTTGCAAATATACGTTTTTTATTGATTTTGTCGTTATAAACAATTGAATTAAACAAAAAAAACTTTTTGCAATGAAGTTGCGAATCTTTAACAAATTAAAATATAATTATTCTTACTTGGCAGTAGTAGGCTTTGCGGTTTTGTACATCTTTTTTTTGTCAAACAACCCTACGTCCGATTCTTATTCTTATGCCTATTCATCTTTGCATGGCGAAGAGTTATTACGTCCTCATCATCTTTTATATTGCTGGGTGTGTCGTTTGATTTACTCTCTCTTTGCTTTTACAAATATTGAACCGATAACAATTTTTCAAACCTTTAACGCACTAATGGCTTGTGGTACTTTACTTGTGCTGAGGCGAATAATCAAGAGAGTGAATCGTAATGAAAACTTTATTTTTTCTGCAATAGTGTTTTGTGGGGCTTGTTTTGGATTTATGCGATTTGCAACTGACAATGAAGCATACATACTTCCGTTGTTTTTTTCTATGCTTTCAATCTATTACTTACAAGTCTTTCTTGCTGAAAATACGATTTTACGTTTAATAAAAATGTCTTTATCGATAGTAATTGCTTGTTTGTCTCATCAACTTAGTATTTTAGTCTATCTGTCTTTGTTTATAGCTTTGTTGCTAAACAAAAGAGGAAAATATGTTTTGTATTTCATTCTTATAAGTTTAATAATACCGATAGTTTACGCAATTTGTTGTTTTGTTGAGACTAATCAATTGAGTTTAAATGCTCTTTTCTCGTTTGTTCTTCACGATTACATTCAAGGTTATGCTCAATCTCCCGATTTAAAACAAGTATTATTGCTCTCTTCTATTAGCCTGATTCGCACGTTCTTACAAGTGCACGGAAATATCTTTGTTTTTTTAAATTTTTTCTTTACTTTTTTTGTTTTTTTCTTTGTTTTTTTTGTTTTTTTCTTTGTTTTTGGAATCGTAAACTTTGTAAAGAATAAAAAACACACTCTTTCGCTTTATAATGAGAAAAAATTTGTCAAAATTCTTTGGTTAATTCTTGCTCTATCATTTCTTTTTGCAGCTTTTTCTAATGGGAATGCAGAATTTATGATAATGATTCCTTTTATTCTTATTATGCTTTATACTCACTATTTTGCAAATCACAAAGCTATGCTTTTCATTGGATTGGCTTTTCTTTTGTGGAATACTTGTTTTGCACTAATTCCTCAAAAGTTTTGTAAGTTTTCTTGCAATGAAGAAATAGTTGAAATGATGAAAACTCACCCCGATGCAACTTTTGTTTTGCTTGATAAACCTGCCTCAGAGAATCTTTATCTTTATAAGTATTCTAAGGAAAATATGCCAAAGGTAATTTATGCTCACAAATATAATAAAGAAGAAATAAAATCAAAAAAAATAATTACAGATGTTATTGGAGCAGAGACTCCTTTGTCTCGTTCAAGCCTTTTAAACACTTGCGAAATAGATTTTAAGGAATACAAAAAAGATAGTTTGTTATTAAAATTTGAATCCTTGGGATTGAAAAGAGAGCTTTATTTATTGCAGTTACGATGAAAATAAACTAACTTTGCAGTTTGAAAAAAACATCAATGATGAGAGAAATAGTAATTGCTACTAATAATAAACATAAAGTAGAAGAAATACGTTCAGTTTTAGGAGAAAGAATAAAAATTATAACTCTTTCAGAACTTGGCTGCAGGGAAGATATTCCTGAAACAGGAGAAACATTAGAGGAAAATGCTCGCCAAAAAGCAAGATATATTTGGGAAAAATATGGTAAGGATTGCTTTGCTGATGATACAGGATTAATGGTTGAGGCTCTTGATGGTAAGCCTGGTGTGTATTCGGCACGTTTTGCGGGAGAGAAATGTAGCTTTGACGACAATATTGACTTGATGTTAGAAATGATGGAAGGCAAAACTAATCGTAAAGCATATTTTTCTACTGTCATTTGTTTGATAGAACAAGGTAAAGAAAGAATATTTGAGGGAAGATGTGAAGGAAGCATATTGACAGAACGCTATGGGAAAGGCGGATTTGGTTATGACCCAATATTTATTCCTGATGGTTATGGAGAAAGTTTTGCAGAAATGAGTTTGAAAGAAAAGAATAAAATATCGCATAGAGGAAAAGCGACCGATAAACTCATAGAATATCTTTTTAAAAAATAAAAGCTATGATAAATGCCAAAGAAATAATAGAAGAACAAGTAATATCTCTTGCTAAAAAAATATCACTTTCAGCAATAACTGCACCTAAGGCGAGAGGAGTTGATAATTTAGAGATAAGAATTGCTTACGGCAAAGAATTAGAACAAATATCTGAAAAATTAAAAGAATTAAATCAAAAAACAGGACAAGAGTTTCTTTTAAGAGATTCAAATAATGTTTTACAATCTCAGGCAGTTATACTTATAGGAAGTAAGGTTAAGGTCTTGGGATTAGATTGTGGATATTGTGGTTTTGATTCTTGCAAAGAAAAAGAAGAGAAAGCACCTTTTGCACCTTGCTTTTTCAATTCAAATGACTTAGGAATTGCAATAGGGAGTATGTGTTCACAAATAGCTGATAGTAGAATTGATAGTAGAGTTATGTTTTCTGTGGGTTTAGCAGCGAAAGAACTCTCATTTTTGCCAGAATGCTCTACTGTGTTGGCAATAGTGATGAGCGTTTCTAATAAAAATGTATTTTTTGATAGAGTAGTAAATAAATAAAAACGAGAAAATAATATGTTACAAGTAGGATTTATAAGAGAAAATAGAGATTTTGTTATAGAAAGATTAGGTGTTAAAAATTTTTCTGATGCGGAAACAAAAATAGATAAGGTAATATTAATAGATAACGAAAGAAGAAATACTCAAACTGAGTTAGATAATATAAAAGCTGAGGCAAATCGTTTGGCAAAAGAAATAGGTATGCTTTTCAAACAAGGAAAGGCTGCCGAAGCAGAAGAATTAAAGGCAAAAACAAGCGAATGTAAAGCAAAGGAAAAAGAATTAGGAGAACAATTATCAAAAATTGAAAATGATTTAAGGGATTTGTTGCTGAGTATTCCTAATTTACCAAATAAAGATGTGCCAAAGGGAAAAGGAGCAGAGGATAATGAAATTGTATATGAAGAAGGGGAAATTCCTCAACTTTATTCTGGTGCAGTGGAACATTGGACTCTTTGTGCAAAGTATGATATAATAGATTTTGAACTTGGAAATAAAATAACAGGTGCAGGATTTCCTGTTTATAAATCACAAGGGGCTAAACTACAAAGAGCTCTTATAAATTTCTTTTTAGATGAGGCTGGTAAATCTGGCTTTACTGAGGTGCAACCTCCTTTGATGGTTAATGAATCTTCTGCTCTTGCAACAGGACAATTGCCAGATAAGGAAGGACAAATGTATGCTATTCCGTTAGATGGCTTTTATATGATTCCAACAGCTGAGGTTCCTGTAACAAATATATTTAGAGATACAATACAAAAACATAATAATTTGCCAATTTCTTGTTGTGCATATTCTCAATGTTTTAGAAGAGAGGCAGGCTCTTATGGAAAAGATGTGAGAGGTCTTAATAGATTGCATCAATTCGATAAGGTAGAGATTGTTTGTATTGATACTCCTGAACATAGCTATGAACAATTGGAGTTAATGAAGAATCATGTTGCAGGATTGCTTAGAAAATTGGAACTTCCATTTAGAATTTTACGCCTATGTGGTGGAGATATGAGTTTTACTTCTGCAATAACATACGATTTTGAAGTTTATTCTGCTGCACAAAAGCGTTGGTTAGAGGTAAGTAGTGTGTCTAATTTTGAAACCTATCAGGCAAATAGATTAAAATTAAGATATAAGGACGAAAATAATAAAACGCAATTAGCACATACTTTAAATGGTAGTGCATTGGCATTGCCAAGAATAGTGGCTGCTTTATTGGAAAATAATCAAACAGAGTCTGGAATACGTATTCCAAAGGCATTACAAACATATTTTGGTTCAGAAATTATATTCTAATGTTATTATGAATAAGATACAAATGGTAGATTTGAAGAGTCAATATCAGAAAATAAAGTCTGAGATAGATTCTTCAATTCAACAAGTGATAGATTCAACAGCTTTTATAAAAGGGAAAATAGTAGATGAGTTTGCAGATAATTTGGCAAAGTTTCTTTCTGTTAAACATGTTATTCCTTGTGGAAATGGAACAGATGCTTTGCAAATAGCTATAATGTCGTTGGGGTTAAAACCTTCGGACGAAATTATTTGCCCATCGTTTACTTTTATTGCTTCGGCTGAGGTAATTGGCTTATTGGGTTTTCGCCCTGTTTTTGTAGATGTGGATTATGACTCCTTTAATGTAACAGCTAAAAACATAGAAAAAGCAATTTCTGTAAAAACAAAAGCTATCATTCCTGTGCATTTGTTCGGACAAGCAGCTCCTATGGAAGAAATTCTTGCTATTGCAAAAAAATATGATTTGTATGTGATTGAAGATACTGCACAAGCAATTGGTGCTGATTATACTTTCTCTGATGGAACAAAGAAAAAAGTTGGAACAATAGGAACAATTGGCTGTACTTCTTTTTTCCCTTCTAAGAATCTTGGCTGTTTTGGCGATGGAGGTGCTATATTTACTAATGATGATGCGTTGGCTGAAAAAATGAAAATGGTTGCAAATCACGGAATGAAAGTTAGGTATCATCATGACTTATTGGGAGTAAATTCTCGTTTAGATTCTATTCAGGCTGCAATATTAAATGTTAAGTTAAAGCATCTTGAAGACTATCAAAAGGCAAGATATGAAGCTGCACAAATCTATACAAATGGATTAAAGGATATAGAAAGTATAGAAACTCCTATTGAAATGTCGTATTCATCTCATGTTTATCATCAATATACTTTAAAAATAACTGATGGTACAAGAGATGAATTGAAGGCGTATCTTGAAGATTGGAATATCCCTGCTATGATTTATTATCCTATTCCATTGCATTTGCAAAAGGCTTTCTTGCAAATTGCACGTCAAGGTGGAGAATTGGAAACTTCGGAAAAGCTTTCTCAAACTGTTTTGTCTCTTCCTATGCACACAGAATTGGATTTGGAACAGCAAAATTATATAATTGAAAAAATAAGAGACTTTCATGCTTGATAAAAGTCTCTTATTTTAATAGGTGATTATTTTTTTGAAATATTTAATCTGCGTTAAGGTTTTTTATTGCTAAATAAGTCATCAATCCTATAGCGTCTTGCATACTATTTTCATCTATATCAAAATTAGATGTATGTAGATTGGTTATTTCACAGCCTTCTTTTTTTGTGCCAAGTCTAAAATAACATGCTGGAATTTTTTGAGCAAAATAAGCAAAATCTTCGGCTGTCATTCTCATGTCTATATCTAATACGTTTTCTTCACCGAGATATTCTTGTGCTAAATTGCGAGTTGCTTTTGTTAGTGTTGGATTATTGTATAAATAAGGATAGCCGTGGTCAATAAAAACATCTGCTGTCGCACCAAAGGCTTGTGCTGTTTCTTCGCTTATTCTATGTATTAATTTATGTGCTTGTTTTCTCCAATCGTTATCAAAGGTGCGAATTATACATTCTAAATATACTTTTGATGGAATGATGTTTGTGCGACCTTCTGCCAAGAAAGTGCCTACTGAAAATGTGGTAGGAAGTGTTGGATTCGCATTTCGGCTTACTAAGGTTTGTAAGGCTATTACGATATGTGAGGCTGCTACTATTGGATCTATATTTAAATCAGGTGTTGCTCCGTGTCCACCTTTTCCTCTTACTTCTATATATATCTCATCTGTGGAAGCCATATATTTTCCTTCTTTTATTCCAATTTTTCCTCGTTCTATTTCTGGCGTTGTGTGAAGTGCAAATATTGCTTTTGGTGTAATGTTGTTGAATATGCCATCATTTAACATTGTTATCGCACCTCCTGGATAGTGTTCTTCTGATGGTTGAAAGATAAACATTACTTGTCCGTCAAATTCTTCTCTTAATTCTGATAGAATTTTGATCGCACCTAATAATATCGCAGTATGAGCATCATGACCACAAGCATGCATTACACCTTCTTTAAGAGAGGCAAAAGGAAGATTTGTGCTTTCTTTTATTGGTAAAGCATCTATGTCTGCTCTTAATGCTATTGTTTTTTTATTTGGTTTTCTCCCTTTTATAAAACCAAATATTCCATATCCACCTATGTTAGATTGATATTCTACTCCATCAATAGTATCAAGGATTGAACAAATATACTTTGACGTCTCTTTTTCTTGCTTGGAAAGTTCTGGATTTTGATGCAAGTGTCTACGAATAGCAACAACACTACTGAAGTGTTGTTGTGCTTTTTGTTTGATTTGATTTTTGATTTCCATAAAAACCTTTTTGCGAATTTGAATCGCAATTGAAAATAGTGTCCTCGCAGGGACTCGAACCCTGGACCCATTGATTAAGAGTCAATTGCTCTACCAGCTGAGCTACGAAGACTTCGCTAAATCTTTGATTTTGCGTTTGCAAAGATACATCTTTGTTTAATTTCTGCAATATTTTTCTTGTAAAACTTTTACTTTGATTTTATAATCAGCTGATAAATAGAAAGTTTTAATTGTGTTAGGTATTTTTTTTATTTTTTTCTCTTTGATATGCAAAAAAAATTATAACTTTGAACGCATTTTTATAGGTAATTAAAGTAACTTTAAAATAACAAAAATAATTATTATGACAACTTTAGCATTATTATTAGAAGCTGTTAGCAATGCTACAATCGGTTATGGTTTAGCAGGTATCGGAGCAGGTATAGCTGCTGTTGGAGCAGGTATAGGTATTGGAAATATTGGACGTAATGGTATGGACGCCATTGCTCGTCAACCTGAGGCAACAGGTGATATTCGTTCCAATATGATTATTGCAGCCGCATTGGTTGAAGCTGTTGCTTTATTCGCTAATGTAGTTTGTTTGTTAGTTATATTAATGAAATAACAAACAAAAAATATGAGCATAGCAACTTTACGATTGGTTTTGTTGCTATGCTTTTGAATCGAAATTAATATTAAATATATATGGGACTATTAACACCTGATATTGGACTTCTCTTTTGGATGACATTGACTTTTGTTATCCTATTAGTTATTTTATGGAAATTTGGTTGGCCTGTGGTCATCGGAATGATGTTTAAAAGAGAAGAGCAAATTAAAAAGTCTTTGGAGGAAGCAGCTATTGCAAGGGAAGAAATGAAACAATTGCAAGCAGGTAATGAGCAATTGTTAATTGAAGCTCAAAAAGAACGTGATTTGATGCTGCAACAAACAAAGGAGTTAAAAGAAAAAATGATAGAAGAGGCTAAGGAACAAGCTCAAAAAGAAGCTCAAAGGATAGTTGTGGCTGCACGCGAAAATATTGAATATGAAAAATTGCATGCTATGACTGAATTGAAGAATCAAATAGCTCATCTTTCTATTGAAATAGCTGAAGATCTTTTGAAGCATGAACTTACGGATAAGGCTAAAAGTAATGAAATTATCAGTAAGAGAATGTCTGAAATAAACCTTAAATAACAATGGATAGTTTTAAATTACAAACTCGTTATGCTCAGTCTTTATTCGTTCTTGCTCAAGAGAATGAATTAATGGAAAGAGTTTATGAGGATATGTTATTGGTAAAAAAGATTTGTGAGGAATCTCCACAATTGAAGGCTATCTTAAAGAATCCTGTTATTAAACCTTCAAAAAAGAAAGATATAATTCACGAAATTTTCAATGATAAAGTAGAAAAAGTTTCTTTGTTATTTATTGAGTTGTTGATTTCTAAAAGAAGGGATGTGTATTTATATGAAATAGCAGATAGATATACGGAGTTATACAAGGAGTTTAAGCACATAAAGATAGTTAAATTTACAACAGCACAAAAACTTGATGAAGATGTTGTAAATGGTATTAAGAAGGATATTGAAGGGAAATTGTCATCGGAGATAGATTTGCAATTGTTTGTTAATCCTAAATTGTTAGGGGGCTTTTCTTTAACAGTTGATGGTAAACAATATGATGCAAGTTTTAGTAAACAAATAACAAAATTAAAAAAAGAATTTAACCAGAATATATACGAAAAGATATTCTAAAAAATAAACGATAGATATGGCAGAAATTAAACCATCAGAAATAACAGCGATATTACGTAAGCAACTTTCAAATTCTAATTTAGAAGCAAGTTTAGAGGAGGTTGGTACTGTTTTGACAGTGGGAGATGGAATTGCGAGAGTTTATGGATTGATGAATGTTCAAGCAGGGGAATTAGTAGAATTTGATAATGGAGTTCAAGCGATAGTTCAAAACTTGGAAGAGGATAATGTGGGTGTTGTGATTTTGGGTGAATCAGAATCTATAAATGAAGGTGATACAGTTAAAAGAACAAAAAGAATAGCATCTATAAAGGTTGGAGAAGGATTATTAGGTAGGGTTATCAATACTATAGGAGAACCGATAGATGGTAAAGGTGCTATTGCGGGTGAATTATTTGAAATGCCTCTTGAAAGAAAAGCTCCAGGTGTTATTTTTAGACAACCAGTAGAGGAACCTTTGCAGACTGGTTTGAAAGCGGTTGACTCAATGATTCCTATTGGAAGAGGTCAAAGAGAGTTAATAATTGGAGATAGACAAACAGGTAAAACAGCTATAGCAATAGACACAATCTTAAATCAAAAGGAATTTTTTGATAAAGGAGAACCTGTCTATTGTATTTATGTGGCTTGTGGTCAAAAAGGTTCTACTGTCGCAAATATAGTTAGAACTTTGACAGAGAAAGGTGCAATGGATTACACTATTGTTTTAGCAGCGACAGCATCAGATTCTGCAGCAATGCAATTCTATGCTCCATTTGCAGGTGCTGCTATTGGAGAATATTTTAGAGATACTGGACGTGCAGCGTTAGTTGTTTATGATGATTTGAGTAAACAAGCTGTTGCTTATCGTGAAGTTTCTTTGTTATTAAGACGTCCACCAGGACGTGAAGCTTATCCAGGAGATGTGTTCTATTTGCATTCAAGATTATTGGAAAGAGCTGGAAAAATTATCAATGAGGATAATGTTGCTAAGAATATGAATGATTTGCCAGATAGTATTAAACATCTTGTAAAGGGAGGAGGTTCTTTGACAGCTCTTCCTATTATAGAAACTCAGGCTGGTGACGTTTCTGCATATATTCCAACAAATGTGATTTCCATAACTGATGGTCAAATATTTCTTGAAACAAACTTGTTTAATGCAGGTATAAGACCAGCTATTAATGTTGGTATATCTGTTTCTCGTGTTGGAGGTAAAGCTCAAATAAAATCGATGAAGAAAGTTTCTGGTACATTGAAATTAGACCAAGCTCAATATAGAGAATTGGAAGCATTTTCTAAATTTGGTTCTGATCTTGATGCAGCAACTAAGTTTGTTTTGGAGAAAGGTAAGCGAAATGTTGAAATATTGAAACAAGCGCAATATTCTCCAATGAGAGTAGAGCATCAAGTGGCAATTATTGCTTGTGGAACTAATGGTTGGTTGAGAGATGTGCCTATAAATAAAGTTAAAAACTTTGAAGAAGAATTTATATTCCATCTTGAAACTAATGAAAAAGAGTTGTTACTCTCACTTGGAAGTGGAAAGATTGATGACCAAATCATGAGCAAGTTGGAAGATGTGGCAAAAGAAATAAGTAGAAAATATAAAGCATAGTTATTTATGGCTAATCTTAAAGAAATTAGAACAAGAATAGCTTCTGTAAGTTCAACACAACAGATAACGAGTGCAATGAAAATGGTGTCAGCTTCAAAATTGCGTAAATCTCAGAATGCAATTTTGAAGTTGCGACCATATTCAGCAAAGATGACTGAAATAATACAGAATCTTTGTGGGAGTGAAAAAGATGAATTACCTCTTGCAAGACAAACAAAAATTGTAAGTAATGTATTACTTTTAGTATTGACAAGTAACAAAGGATTGTGTTCAACGTTTAATTCAAATGTAATAAAAGCAACCAATCAAAGAATAGAGTATTATAAAGCAAATAATGCCGATATAAGAATAGATGTAAAAACTTTTGGAAAGAAAGGCACTGACTTTTTTAAGAAACAAAATAGTGTAAACTATGTAGGAGAGAACGATGAAATTTGGGATAATTTGTCGTTTGAAATGGTGGCTAAAGAAAGTGATTTATTGATAAAAGAATTCTTAAATCAAAAATATGATAAGATAGAAATAATATATAATCAATTTAAAAACGCTTCTACACAGATATTAACTTATGAGACATTCCTTCCAATTTCATTTGAACAAGAAGAGTCAAATGTAAATAACGATTATATCTTTGAACCATCTAAAGTTGAAATCATAAACTCTATAATTCCACAATCATTAAAGACACAGTTGTTTAAATGTTTTTTAGATTCATTTGCATCAGAACATGGGGCGAGAATGACATCTATGCATAAAGCAACAGATAATGCAACAAACTTATTAAAAGAACTTAAACTTACTTATAATAAAGCACGACAAGCTTCAATTACAAATGAAATCATAGAAATATGTAGTGGTGCAGAAGCTTTAAAATAACAATCTATGAGATTTAAGGTAGATTTTTTGGTAATAGGATCAGGAATAGCAGGCTTGAGTTATGCATTAAAAGTTGCAGAGTACGGGAAAGTTTGCATTCTAACAAAATCAGATGCTTCCGAGTGTTCAACAAAATATGCACAAGGAGGCATTGCTGCTGTAATGTATGATAATGACTCATACGAAAAACATATAAATGATACATTAATTGCAGGGGCAGGTTTATGTGATTTTGAAAGTGTAAAAATAACAATAACAGAATCTACCGATAGGATAAAAGAACTTATAGATTGGGGAACAAATTTTGATAAAAAACAGACAGGTGTTTACGATTTAGCAAAAGAAGGCGGACATTCTGAGTACAGAATATTACATCATAGAGATAATACAGGTTTTGAAATAGAAAGAGCCTTATTAGAAAAAGTTCGTTCACACCCAAATGTAATAATAAAAGAAAATCAATACACAATAGATATTATCACTCAACACCATTTAGGTCAGGAAGTGAATAAAAGACGAGAAGATATTAGATGTTATGGCGCCTATGTTTTAGATAAAAAAACAAATACAATAGACACATATCTTTCAAAAGTAACAATGTTGTGTACAGGTGGCAATGGCAATGTTTATTCAACAACGACAAGTCCGTTGATTGCAACTGGAGATGGACAAGCAATGGTTCACAGAGCAAAGGGTAAGCTCAGACACATGGAATTTATACAATTTCATCCTACTTCGTTATTTAATCCAAGAGAAAAACCCTCTTTTCTTATTACAGAAGCAATGAGAGGAGCGGGGGGAATATTAAAAAATATGGCAGGAGAGTCTTTTATGGAAAAATATGATAAGAGAGGATCATTAGCTCCAAGAGACATTGTAGCTCGTGCTGTAAACGCAGAAATGACAAAACGAGGAGATGAACATGAATACTTAGATTGTAGAGGCATTAGCAAAGAAGAAATAATGCGTCATTTCCCTAATATTTATGCGAAATGCTTAGAAATAGGAATAAACATAACACAGGAAATGATACCTATAATTCCAGCTGCACATTATTGTTGTGGAGGAATAGAAGTAGATCAATATTCAAGAACAAGTATTATTAATCTATATGCTTCAGGAGAATGTTCGTGCACAGGACTTCATGGAGCAAATCGGTTAGCTTCAAACTCTTTATTAGAATCATTAGTTTATTCACATAGAGCATACGTAGACTCAATAAAAAAAATATCTTCAACAGACTTTTGTGATAAAGTTCCAGATTGGAATGCAGAAGGTATGGTTTTGAATGAAGAATTAAGCCTAATAACACAATCGGTCAAAGAAGTGCAACAGATAATGACCAATTATGTAGGCATAGTTAGGAGTGATTTAAGACTAAGGAAAGCATTCAAGAGAATGAAACTGATTTACGAAGAAACAGAAGAGTTGTACAATAAATCAGTATTAACGCCACAATTATGTGAATTAAGAAATTTAATTGCAAACAGTTATTTAATTATTAAAATGGCGGAAAGCCGAAAAGAGAGTGTAGGTTTGCATTATTCAATAGATTATCCCCCTCAAAATAAATAAATAGTGAAGAGAACAATTATAACAATCCTTTTTTTACTTATATGTATTAGAACAATAGCATTTGATTTTAGTAGGACATCTCCAACAGGTCAAGTATTATATTATAATATTGATGAACAAACAACAACTGTTATTGTAACAGCACCAGTAAGCAATACAATAGGAGCTTCGTATATAGGCTATGAAAAACCCGCAGGAGAATTGATAATACCAAATATTGTAGAATATAATGGAGTTCATTATGTAGTAAAAGCAATAGAAAATAACGCTTTCAGTAATTGTATGAATTTAAAATCAGTAACAATATCTGATTCTATAACAATAATAGGTAATGAAGCCTTTAAAGGTTGCTCTAATTTAAGAGAAGTAAAAATTGGAACTAAATTACAAAAAATAGGAGTCTCTGCATTTTTATCTTGTAGAAAATTACAAAAAATCAATTTACCTAATTCCATAATAGAAATATCAAAGCATGCATTTTCAAACTGTATTTCATTAGAACAAATATTACTTCCAGATAATTTAAACAAGATAGAATCATACGCATTTTATTCTTGCGAAAAACTTAGAAACATACAAATACCAAACAAAGTAGAGACCATAGGAGAATCTGCATTTGCATTTTGTAGAAATTTAGATAATATATCACTTCCATTAAATCTAAAATCAATAGAAGACAAAGCCTTTTTTTCTTGTACCAAACTTGAAAAAATAACATTACCAACATCGCTTGAATTTTTAGGAGCATTGTCCTTTGCCTCATGTATAGCACTAACCTCAATAGACATTCCTTACTCAATAACTACAATAAACAATTCAGTCTTTAAATATTGTTATAATTTAACAACAATAATATTACCACACACAATAGAATTAATAGATAACAACGCTTTTGAATATTGCAAAAACTTAAAAAACATAAATATTCCTACCTCAGTTACCTCAATAGGTAATGCAGCCTTTGCTAATTGTGTAAGTTTAGAACAAATAAATATTCCATCGGCAGTAAATACAATAGGCAGATATACTTTCCAAAATTGTTCAAATCTTAAATCAATAGATATAGCATCTGTAACGACCATAGGGAAATATGCCTTTGAAAGATGTAGAAATTTAAAACAGATAGACTTATCAAAAGTAAAAGAAATAGGAGAATTTGCATTTACAGAATGTTCAAGTTTAAAACAAGTAGAACTTTGCAATTTAGATACTATTAGAAATTACACATTTTACACTTGTTCAAAATTAGAAAAAGTTACTTTTGGCGAGAATATAAAATCAATAGGCAATTATGCGTTTTATAAATGTTCAAGTTTAAGCTCAATAGAATTTCCTCCATATCTAAATACAATAGGATTAGGAGCCTTTGAACAATGTGTTAATTTGAAATCTGTACTATTCAACACAAACCTTGAAATAATATCTGACTATGCATTTAACAATTGCAAAAAATTAAAACAACTATCATTTAAAGACACAAAACCAATAAAAATTTACGATAACACTTGGAAAAATTTGCCAAAAGATATAGTTATCACAGTACCAGTAGAAAAAGATAGTTTTTTACTTTCTTTGAACTTAGAAAAGAAAATCAGTGAAATAATAATAGATGCAGAATTAACCGATTCTATTACAACAAATAATCAAGTATTATTACCTTTAATTGCGGATAATATAAAAATTCCAGAAGTAAAAATACCAATCTATCAAATAGAAAAGCCAAAAGAGATAGAAATACCACAAAGAGTAAATACAGAACAAAAAGAAATTACACCAATAAAAGAAAAAGAGACAATACAGAAAGAAGTTTCAGTAAAAGAAAATCAAGTAATAACAAAGGAAGATACTATCTCTTATGCAAAAGTTGAAATAGAAAAATACACTATTGAAGTAACAGCCGAAGATAAAACAATGGGAAATGTTTCTGGAAGCGGACTATATGAACCAAATACAGAAGTTACCATAAAAGCAGAACCATTCAATGGCTATCAATTTATTGAATGGACAGATGGAGAAAAAGAAAATCCAAGAAAAGTAATACTAACAGAAAAAGAACAAAACTACACAGCTAAATTTTCACTTATTGAAAACATAACTCCAATAGAACAATTAACCTGTTACCCTAATCCAACAAGAGGAGTTGTTTATTTAAGTAAAAAAGCAAAACAAATAGAAGTGCTAAATACAGCAGGACAATTAATAATTTCATTTGAAAATCAATCAATAATAGATATATCAGTTATTCCATCAGGTACATATAATTTAAGAGTAACAACCAACGAAGGAGTACAAACATTAAAAGTAATATTACAAAAGTAGAACATGAAGAAAACAAATATTCTTACACTATTCTTATTTATGCTAATTTTCATATCCTCATGTAACAATGAAAAATCTAAGCTAAGCACAACAATCAATTACATAGAAGAATGTATACCAAATGAAAATGGGAAAATAACAGAAAAGGACGCCGCGTTTAGCTATCATAGCTCAACATCTGTGTTGACAATAAATAAAATCAACAATTTTTACCCTTGTAAAGGAGAAGTGAAAATTTCCGCAACAATAAAAAATAACATAATACAAATAACAGAGCAAACAGAAACAAACACTGATTGCAAATGTCCTAAGAATATGTCCTACACAATAGGAAACATACCCTCAGGAAGTTATAAAATATCTATAAACAACAAAATAATAGGAGAAATACTAATCTATTAAAGATTTTTAAACTTTAAAATTCTTTCCTTAACACTTTCGCAATCTATTTTACAAAGTTTTTGTAGCTCTTTTACACTACCTTGCTCAATAAATTCGTCAGGTATTCCTATTCTTTCTATCGTTTTGTGTAAATTATTGCTAACAGCAAATTCTATAATACTGCTTCCGAACCCTCCGTTTATGGTTCCATCTTCCATAGTTATGATATAATCGTATGATTCTAAGGCTTGTTTAGCTAACTCCTTGTCAAGAGGTTTCAAAAACTTAAAGTCAAATAAAGCAATATCTAAATTCTTTTCTGCAAGTTCTTTTGCAACTTGTTTTGCTATGTGGATTGTATTTCCGATACATAGAATAGCAACTTCCTTTCCGTCTTTCACTTTGACGCCTTTACCAATTTCGATATTTTTCATATCGTTATGCCAATCTTTTAAATATCCCTTACCTCTTGGATAACGAATAACAAAAGGTGATTTTTGATTTACAGCAGTATAAAGCATATTTCTCAAATCATTCTCATCACTTGGAGCAGCCACTATTATATTTGGCACACAATTTAAGTAAGCCAAGTCAAAAGCTCCATGATGAGTAGCGCCGTCTTCACCAACCAAACCAGCTCTATCAAGACATATTACAACCCCAAGTCCCTGTAAAGCAATATCATGAATCAATTGATCGTATGCTCTTTGCATAAAAGAAGAATATATATTACAAACAGGAATCAATCCTTGACAAGCAAAACCAGCACTCAAAGTAACAGCATGCTCTTCTGCAATTCCCACGTCAAAAGTACGTTCAGGGAAAACTTCTTGCAATTTATTCATTGAACAACCACTGAGCATAGCAGGCGTAATGCCGACAATTTTCTTGTTTTCTTTTGCAAGTTCAACCAAAGTCTCACCAAACACATCTTGAAATTTAAGAATCTCATCAGAAGTTTTCTTTTCGGGTATTTCTCCTGTTAAAGGATTAAATATTCCAGGTGCATGATAAGTAGTAGGATTACTTTCGGCAATAGGAAGTCCCTTTCCCTTTTTAGTAATTATGTGTAATAATTTAGGACCTTTTATATTTTTTAAATCCTCTAATGTCTTAATAAGGCTATTCAAATCATGACCATCAACAGGTCCAAAATATCTTATGTTAAGAGCCTCAAAAAAATTACTCTTTCCAGAAAACATAGACTTAACAGAGAAAGACACTTTCTTAAAAAAGCTTTTTGGCTTATTATTAGAAGTGTTACCTCCCATAAGATTCCATACCTTATTTTTAACCCTATTATAAGTAGCAGAAGATGTTATCATTGTCAAATATTGACTCATAGCACCAACACGCTTATCAATAGAAATTCCATTATCGTTAAGAATTACAAGCAAGTTAGCATCAGTAGAGCCAGCATGATTCAAAGCCTCAAATGCCATTCCACCAGTCATTGAACCATCTCCAATAACTGCAATATGATGATTATCTTTTTCTTGCAATTTATCTGCAATAGCCATTGCCAAAGCAGCAGAAATAGAAGTAGAGGCATGTCCCACACCAAAAGAATCATACTTACTTTCACTTCTTTTAGGGAAACCACTCAATCCTCCAAATTTTCTAATATTAACAAACTCATCTTTTCTACCCGTTAATACCTTATGCACGTATGCTTGATGACCTACGTCCCATACAATAGGATCTTCGGGAGCATTAAAAACTTTGTGTAAAGCAATTGTTAGTTCCACAGCACCAAGACTTGAAGCTAAATGCCCAGGATTTTCACTCAACACTTCCAATATATACTCTCTTACTTGTTTTGCAAGAATTGAAAGTTCTTCCTTACTTAGTGATTTTAAATCACTTGGTGAATTAATTCGCTTTAAAATATTTCCTTGTTTATATGTAGAAATCATATCTGCTAACATTTGATTGCAAAGATACATAAAAAAGCATTAAGACTTGCAAATAAAAAATAACTAATGTTTATTTTATATTTTTTTACTGAAAATTTGTCAATTCATTAAAAAAGCGTATTTTCGCAATCTAAAACCATTAAATAATTTAGAGTATGAAGAAAATTGTATTATCATTTTTAGGATTATTTGCAGCTTTTGCAGTATCTGCACAAACTCCTCAGTTTGTATCAACAGAAGCCGCTAACAAAAATGTTATTCTTGAAGAATTCACAGGTATAAATTGTGGATATTGTCCAGACGGACACAGAATCGTAAAAGAATACGAAGAAGACAATCCAGGAAGAGTATTCGGTATAAACATACATACAGGAAGTTATGCAGCAATGTACCAAACTCAATGGGGAACAGCAATAATGAATCAAACAGGATTGCAAGGATTCCCTGCTGGAACAGTAAATAGACACTCATTTTCAGGAGGTGCAACAATATTAAATAGAGGAGAATTTGTATCTCGTGGAAATCAAATTCTTGCAGAAGCATCTTTCGTAAACGTTGCAGCACAAGCAAGCATTGATGCAACAACAAGAGTTATGACAGTAAACGTTGAGGCATATTACACAGCAGATGCAGCAACTGCTTCAAACAAATTAAACGTTGTTTTATTACAAGACTCAATTATTGGACCACAATCAGGAGCAAGTGCAAACCCTTCACAAGTTACAGCTGATGGTCAATATATTCACATGAATATGTTGAGAGATATGTTAACAGGTCAATGGGGTGATGACATCACTGCACCAGAAGGATCAAATGTTATTCCTGCTGGAACTTTGATTCAAAGAACATATACTTACAATATTCCTGGCTCAATCAGCAATGAATTAGTAAAACTTGGACACTTAAAATTAGTAGTCTTTGTTGCAAGAGATCAACAAGAAATCTATACAGGTTCAGAATGCAAACCTACAGTTACAAATCTTCCAGAACTTGCAGCTATGTCAACAACAATGTCTGCACAAGGTCAAAATGGTTGTAACGATTTAGCTTCTCTTGCTTTAAAAGTTTACAACTATGGAGCAAGTACAATAACAAATATGCAAATTGCTTACGGATCAGCAGTAACAGCAGAACAAACTTTTGATTGGACAGGAAGCATTACATCAGATCAAGAAGTATTCGTTGAATTACCTGATGTAGCAGTAAATGTTGGTCAAAATACAAACGTATTTGCAAAAGTTGTTTCAATAAATGGTACACCTATTGAAGATGCACAAAAGACTGCAACAATTAAGAAAGACGCTCCAAAAGAAGGAAACGGAGATAAACTTAAAATTATCATAAAAACAGACCAATATGCTTACGAATGCAGTTGGAAACTTTCTGATGGAAATGGTAATGTATTAGAAGAAGCAGATTACTATCCGCAACAAGTAGTTGTAAGAGATACAGTAGAAGTTCCATTAACTGAAACTGGTTGCTATGTATTTGAAATATTTGACTCATATGGAGATGGTGGTACAACATACAAAATCTACGATGGTTCAGAAACAAGATTAGTAAACGGAACAGGTTCTTCTTATGATGATTACAAAGCAGTTGATATTAAGATACTTTCATTAGTAGGATTAGAACAAGCAGAAGGAGCAATACTTCAAACATTGGCTTATCCAAACCCTGTTAATGATATGTTAAATCTTGAAATCTCTATGTTAGAATCAACTCACGCTAATATTTCTGTTGTAGATATGTTAGGAAGAGAAGTGATTTCATTAGGAGAAGTTTCATTGGCAACAGGAAACAATAAATTTGAAATAAATACTTCAAACCTTAGCAACGGAGCTTACTTTGTTAAGATAATATCTAACTCAGGTATCACATCAAAGAAAATATCTGTAAATAGATAATAAAGATATAGTTTAAAAAATCAAAGAAAAAAAGGATTTTTTCATTGAAAAAATCCTTTTTTTCTTTGATTTATTTTGTTTTTTCTTTGAAAAATTTTGGCGATTCATTTTTTTTTGTATGTTTGTCTCGCAATTAAAAAAAGAGTCTTATGAATCGTCGATTTTTCTTTGTTTTATTTTTGGCGATATTTTTTGTTGAATCATTATATTCGCAAGCTCCTTTTCGATGTGGGCAACTTTCAGCGAGTGCTTCGCCAATAAATTTTTTATCTCATTCAGATACCATAGTTCCTCATACACAAAAGACAATAATATGTGATTTTGATACTATTTTTTACAAATCACCTGTTTATAGGACAGTGGGAAAAACAGATTATCAAAAATCTGATGGAAAAATAATATCAAAAATAGTGCTTACTCAAGAAGACGATTTTGTTTCGGACGATTGTACAAAATATTTGTTTATAACGATGCCCGATTCAGTAAGAATAACAGACATAAATTATTATAAAGATACCGTTTATTTTTGTGGTTATTTCAATACAATAAACAGACAGGGCTATATAGCAAGTGTGCCATTGAATGATTTGTTTGTTACGGGAGTAGATAATGTAAAATACATACCAATAGGATATACAATAAATAAAATAATAACATTTCCAGATGTAAATAATTTAAATTCAACGAGTGTATTTGCAATGGGCACTATAAAAAAAGAATATGAGCCATACGCTTTGCCATCGCTATCACCAGGCTCTTCACCAATATGGGTATATCCACCGGATAAATACTTTGATTGTGTACTTTTGCATGATGTAACATTAGATCAAGTTAGAATTTTTCAAACAGATAAGGATACTTTATTTGAAAAATTTCAAGATATAAGTGTATCGCAAGGTAGTGCTGAATTAGTGTCATTGATATTCGATACAGTGAATAATTATTATACACCTAATGCTGTTAGAACATCAAAATTACTTGCTTATAGAAAGTTTACAACACCTGATATGCAAATAGTTAAAAATATTATGGAGGTAAAATATTATGACAATCTGACAAATACATATTTTGATACTAATATAGCAAAAGGGATATATGATGTAAAAATAAAACACTTGGAAGGTGATAATTTTGCATTAACATTCAGTATGTATTCAGGTAGATTGCATTCTGTTATTGTAAATAGAGTGAAGTTTAACGAGAATTATAATGATGCAAAATTTGTAAATCTTTTGTCTTCAGAAATATACAGAGGTATAGCATCAAAAGATATAATAGATATGGCATATTCTCATCATAATGAACGTTTAATGGTATTGACAAGTGATAAGAATGATAGAGGAGGGGTATATGATATAAATATAGAATCTACAATACATGATTATTTTCATAAAACAACACCACCAACTGCTTGTAACACGATAATTAATAAACCATTTCCAATAAATATAAATAAACACGATACTGAACGGATAGAGACTTCTTATTTGAAAAATGTGTCTTCTGGAAGTTTTATTATACCTGAATATACGCCAGGATATTATGTTGGTAATTGCGAGAACTTAAATTTGGAGAATATATATAAATAGGAGGGTGTTAAATATGAAAAAGATAGCTTTATTTATTTTATTTGTTGCTGTAAGTAGTTGTATTTATGCTCAATTTGCACAAACACCTTTAATTATTTCTCGATTGAGCGAAGATACTCTATTGGTTACTCAGTATGATACGGTTTTGATTTATCGTAATAATGATTTTAAAACAGATTCTGCTGCATGGGATTGTAGAGTTTTTGTTCCTGGTGTGCTTCTTGGTGATGGGACAATGGAAGAGTATCATTGTCAGGCAAGAAGAAGTGTTTATCCACCTATTCCATATTATGATTCTACATGGGGTTGTATTTTTAATTATACAACGCTTTCATTTGGTGGGACATGGTTTGGACGTAATTCCTATACGCCTGAGGCTTTCGGACAGCATTTTCGTTTTGATACGATGGTTACTGTAATTGGTGTTGCGGCACAAGCAAGGGGACAGATTTATGGTTTGGGTCCACAATTTTATATTACATCTGAGAAAGATAATTTTGAAAAATTATCTGCTACATACGTTTATCCTTCTAATATGCAACCTGATTCAATAACTTGGCAAACTCTCGGTTTTTATATGTTTCCTGATGCTATTACAATGAATGACTTTATTATTGTAGGAGAACTTTTTGTTAATCCTGCTGATACAGGAATGCGTTATGGCTCTACTGTTGGGAATGCAACTTCTAATATAGAATATAATGCAAATTTTAGTATTAATGATACTTTAATGAAAGATACTTTAATAGGACCTCAAAGTTCTAATACTCCTTGGTTGAAAAAGAATGGACAATGGACACGTTTTAGCGAGGATTCTATTTATAATTTTGTACAAGGAACAACTCTTAATTTTCGACCAATAATAGTTCTTAATAATTCATTTAATGGTATAAATGAAACAGCAGGATTAGAAAATAAATGTGATATTTATCCTAATCCTGCAAAAGATGAAGTGTTTATAAAGAGTAATTGTCAAATCAAAATTGTAGAGTTGTTTGATGTGTTAGGAAGATTGCAAAGACGAGAAGAATTTTTTGAAAAAGAGATAGTGTTAGATTTAAAACACTTGAATGCAGGTAATTACATAATCAAGGTTTATACAGATAAAGGTGTAATGCAAGAGAAAATTCTTGTAGTTGATAATTAGTAGTTTAAAGTTTAGAACTTGGTTTCTAAGACTTTTTTTACTTCTTCTATTTTTCTGTAATCTGTTTGTGTAATTTTGTATTCTTCTTCCGCAGAAATAGCTCCCATTGAAACGCCTTCTTTTCTGTAAGTCATAAGACTGTCGATTTGAACTTTGCCAGAAAGATGAAAGTTTCTTATTCCAATGCTATGAAATTTAGAAACATTTTCGGCATTTATTCCACTGCCAACCATGATTTCTATTTTGTTGCCGTAAAGTTCTTGTGCTTTTCTTATGTTTTCAAATCCCTCAACTGCTTTGTTTGCTCCGCCTGAGGTAAGTATTCTTGTGCAACCACAATTGATTATTTGTTCAATTGCTTCAAAGTAATCTCTACTTAAATCTACTGCTCTATGAAAGCAAACTTGCATATTCCCAGCACTTTCCACTAAACGCTTTGTTCTTTCGCAGTCTATTTGTCCATCAGGGGTTAGTAATCCGAAAACAACTGCTTCAACGCCAACGTTTTTGCAAAATTCTATGTCTTTTTTCATTATTTCAAACTCTAAATCTGAGTAAAGAAAATCTCCATGTCTTGGTCTAATCATAACAGCAGAGGGAATTTCTAATTTTTCTTTTGTCATTTGAATCAATGCTGCTGAGGGTGTTGTGCCTCCTTCGGCAAGATTGTCGCATAATTCTACTCTATTTGCTCCTCCTTTTTCGGCTTCTAAGCCTGATTGTAAGGTTCCGATACAGGCTTCTATTTTAAATAAGTTTGTTTCGTTTTTCATATAATTCTATTTCTAATTTTTCTATTTTTATTAAATGTTGTTTATATCCTTGGCTTTCAGGGTTG
>CALDHX010000012.1 GCA_937901525.1 uncultured Bacteroidales bacterium | reverse complement strand
GAAGGAGGTTGTTCTAATGGTTGCTTAGGACTTGGTAATTGTGTGAAAGCTTGTAATTTTGATGCAATACACATCAATCCAGAAACACAACTACCTGAAGTAGATGAAGAAAAATGTGTTGCATGTGGAGCCTGCGTCAAAAATTGCCCTCGTTCGGTAATTGAATTAAGAAATAAAGGCAAAAATTCTCGTAGAGTGTTTGTAAGTTGCATAAACCAAGAAAAAGGAGCTGCTGCAAAGAAAAATTGCGAATCTGCTTGTATTGGTTGTGGTAAATGTGCAAAAGCATGTCCATTTGAAGCCATTAGTATAAATAACAATGTAGCTTATATAGACTTTAACAAATGCAAACTATGCAGAAAATGCGTTGCAGAATGTCCAACAGGAGCAATACATGCCATTAATTTCCCAGTAAAAAAAGAAGAAAAACCTCTAATTAGCGAATAATAAGAATTATGAATACATTTCGATTAGGTGGAGTTCACCCACAAGAAAATAAATTAGCATCAGATAGTGCTATTGAGTTATTTCCTTTACAACAAAAAGCTGTTGTTTTTGTAAGTCAGCATTTAGGGGCACCTTCTACACCTGTTGTACAAAAAGGAGATAAAGTAAAAACAGGTCAGTTATTAGCCAAAGCAGAAACTTTTATTTGTGCTAACACACACTCTCCTTATACAGGAGTTATATCAAAGATAGATGTAGCAACAGATTTTAATGGTTACAAGAAACTTGCCTTCTATATAGATGTAGAAGAAGATGAATGGTGTGAAGAAATTGACACATCAGAAGACATTGTTCAAGACATAAAACTTTCCTCGCAAGAAATAGTAGAAAGAATTAAAGACAGAGGGATTGTAGGATTAGGAGGAGCAGCCTTCCCTACACATGTTAAATACATGGTTCCAGAAGATAAACATGTAGATTATATAATAATAAACGCAGCTGAATGTGAGCCTTATTTAACATCGGATAATAGATTACTATTAGAACACACAGAAGAAATTCTAATAGGAATTGAAATCATGAAAAAGGCAGTCAAAGTAGATAAAGCAAAAATAGGAATTGAAACAAACAAGCCACAAGCAATCGCAGCATTAAAAGCACTCGTAAGCAAGTACCCTGGCACAGAAGTCGTTCCATTAAAAACAAAATATCCACAAGGAGCAGAAAAACAACTAATATATGCTTTAACTAAACGAGAAGTTCCAAGTGGAAAATTACCAATAGAAGTTGGTTGTATAGTAAATAATGTTGGTTCTGCTTTTGCTATTTATCAAGCAGTACAAAAAAATCGTCCTTTGATAGACAATATTTTAACCTTTACAGGCAAAGGAGTTTCTAACAACAAAAATCTTTTAGTTAGAGTGGGAACATCTATTCAAGCAATCATAGATTATTGCGGAGGATTACCAGAAGATACAGGAAAAGTTATCAATGGTGGACCAATGATGGGTAAAGCTATGATGGACTTATCAGCTCCTACGACAAAAACCACATCGAGCATTCTGGTAATGACCAATAAAGAGTCAAGTAGAAAGAAAACAACTAATTGTTTAAGATGTGGCAAATGCGTATCAGCTTGTCCAATGGGATTAGAGCCAATACAAATTGCTTTACTTGCAAAACAAGAACGTTGGGAAGAAGCAGAAAAAGAATGTGCTATGGATTGCATTGAATGTGGAAGTTGTTTATTTACTTGCCCAGCAGGACAACCATTGCTTGACATAATCAGAGTTGCTAAAAGCAAAATTGGAGCTATTAGAAGAGCAAGAAGTAAAAAATAATTTAAAGAATGATAAAGAGATTGTGTATCTTAGTTACTATATTTTTTATTTGCGGAATTCTCTATTCTCAAGAAAATGCTATTTATCATAATCTTGAACTTGGATACTCTTTACAATATCCAAACGATTGGGAAATAGAAGAAGACACTGAAAATGAAACTATCAGTATCTTTAAGTATTCACAAACATCTTTAATTCAAACACATATTCAAATAAGTGTCGCTCGTTGGGAAGATGGTAATTTGTCTGAATTTGTAAAAGCTATCAATCTTGAAAATATGAAAGAATTATACGCAGACTTTTTAATAAAAAACACCTTGGAAGAAGAAGAAAAGTGTATGTATGAGCTTTCTTATATTTTAAATGAAGTTAAAGTTAATAGTATTTTCTATTTTCAAAAAGAAAATGACAATATTTACATTTTCCTTGCTATGGCAGAAGATGGCGAAGATTATGAATTAGAAAAAGACACTTTTATAAGTATTATAGAAAGTATAGAATTTCAATAATTAAAAAAACAATAAAAAAATAAAACAATGGCATTACTTAAAGTTTCAGGTTCTCCACACGTACAAAGCAAGGATACTACACAAAGTATTATGTGGAGCGTTGTTATCGCACTAATTCCGGCTTTGTTGGTTGGGGTATATTTCTTTGGTTTTAGAGTTCTAGCAGTAACGGCAGTATCTGTTGCAGCTTGTGTATTATTTGAATGGTTAATTCAAAAATTTCTTCTAAAAGGAGAACAAACTATTTCAGATGGTTCAGCTGTTATAACAGGTATGCTTTTAGCGTTTAACTTACCTTCAAATATTCCTTTTTATATTGTTATAATTGGAGCGTTAGTTTCAATAGGTATTGGAAAAATGACATTTGGAGGATTAGGAAAAAATCCTTTCAACCCAGCATTAGTAGGTAGAGTATTTTTATTTCTTTCTTTCCCAACGCACGTTGCAATGTCGCAATGGCCAATAGCAAAATCAGTAGATGCTTTAACAGGACCTACGCCTCTATCATTGATAAAAAATGGTGAAAGCATTGATTTAATAAACATGTTCATAGGAACAACAGGAGGTAGTTTTGGAGAAGTTTCTGCAATAGCAATAATCTTAGGAGGATTATTTATGCTTTTAAGAAAAGTTATTACTTGGCACATACCTGTTGCTTTCATTGGTTCAGCATGGTTGTTTGCAGGAATACTTTATTTAGCAGGAATTACTGTTGATCCGACAACTCACATTCTTGCAGGCGGACTTATGCTTGGTGCAATATTCATGGCGACAGATATGGCGACAAGTCCTATAACAAAAACAGGACAAATAATATTTGGTGTAGGATGTGGTCTTTTAACAATCATTTTCCGTTGTTTTGGACCAATGCCAGAAGGAGCCTCTTTCGCAATATTAATTATGAATGCTGTAACCCCTTTAATAAATAAGATGTGTAAACCAAAAAGATTTGGTTATTAAATAATAAAAACAATAGAATTATGGCAAAATTAGAATCTTCATTAAAAAATATGGTAATGTCATTGGCCATTATCTCTTTTGGTGCATCTGCTATTCTTGGAGGTGTTTATGTTTTGACTAAAAAGCCAATAGAAGATGCAGCAGAATTAAAGAAAACGAACGCTATCAAAGAAGTATTGCCTCAAAACAATAATATGAAAATAGGAAAAGCGGTGGAAGTAACCCTTGATTCTTATTCCGAAAAATTTATTGTGTATCCTGCTTTTGAAAATGATAAATTGATTGCTGCGGCAGTAGAAACTTTTGACAATAATGGATATGGTGGACAAATAAAATCTATGGTTGGATTCGATGCAGAAGGAAATATTGTGAACTATGCAATATTGGCAATGAGCGAAACTCCTGGCCTAGGAGAAAAAGTAACATCTTGGTTTAAGACAAAAAGAAACAATCAAGACATTAGAGGCAAAAAACCATCAGAAGAAAGTTTCAAAGTAAGCAAAGACGGAGGAGAAATAGATGCAATTACAGCATCAACTATTACATCAAGAGCATTTCTTTCTTCTGTAAAAACAGCTTACAACGTATTTATTGAGTATCAAAAACAACAAAACAAATAAAGCTATGAATAAGTTTAAAATTGTAATAAACGGCATAATAAAAGAAAACCCTACTTTTTGTTTACTATTAGGAATGTGTCCTACACTTGGGACAACAACTTCCGCAATAAACGGTATGGGTATGGGATTATGTACAACCTTCGTTTTAATATTGAGTAATATGGCTATTTCATTATTAAAAAACCTTGTACCAGACAAAGTAAGAATCCCTGCTTTCATTGTGATAATCGCCTCTTTCGTAACAGTATTACAACTATGTATGCAAGCTTATTTACCTGCATTATATGAAAGTTTAGGATTGTTTATTCCATTGATTGTGGTAAACTGTCTTATCTTAGGAAGAGCGGAAGCATTTGCAAGTAAGAATAATGTAGTAAACTCTATGTTTGACGGAATAGGAATGGGACTTGGATTTACACTTGGCTTAACAATTTTAGGTATAATAAGAGAAGTTTTAGGCTCAGGCTCTATATTCGGAATGAAATTCATAGGAGAAGCAGACGGAATTCTAATCTTCGTTCTTGCACCAGGAGCATTCATAGCATTAGGCTATTTGATTGCGATAGTCAATAAGCTAAAATCAAAACAATAACACTAAAATAATAACCTATTATAAAGAATCAGTCGTTGAATATTGTTTCATCGACTGATTTTTTTCGTATCTTTGCAAAATATGAAAAAGCTTATTATTTTTATTTGCATTTTTTGTAGTTGTTTTACTTGTTTTTGCCAAGAATATAACAAAGTAAAAGATATTCTTAACCAAAGAGGAGAAGCAAAAATATTAGTAAAAGCAAGCGAAAACAAATTAGAAGAATTGTCTTTATTTACAAGCATTGACTGCAAAATAGAAAATGAATATTTGGTCTATGTAAATGAAAAACAATTCAATAATTTTTTATCCTTAGGATTAAATTATAGGCTTTATCAAGAAGAAAAACAAGAAAAACAAATAAATGTAGCAACCACAATTGAGCAAATGCAATCTTGGGATCGCTACCCTTCTTATCAAGTCTATGTTGATTTAACACAAAAACTTGCACAAGACTTTCCAAACATATGTAGATTAGACACTATAGGCTATTCCGTAGAGAATCGTTTAATCTTATCACTTAAAATCTACGATAATGCCACAGAAAATGCTCCAAAGTTTTTTTATAGCTCAACAATTCATGGCGATGAACTCACAGGAGCAGTTGTATTACTTCGTTTAGCAGACTATCTTTTAAAAAATCACCAAACAAACAATGAAATACAAAATTTAATCTCCAATACACAAATATACATCTGCCCGATAGCAAATCCAGACGGAGTTTATGCAGGAGGGAACAACAACGTATCATACGCAACACGCTATAATGCAAATTATGTCGATTTAAACAGAAACTTTCCTAATCCAAAATACGGACAACACCCTGATGGAGAACAGCATCAAAAAGAAACATTAGCATTTATGCAATATTCTTTACAAGAAGACTTTGACATATCAATCAATATTCACGGCGGAGCAGAAGTATGCAACTATCCATGGGATACTTGGAGAGAAAACGAAAGACGACACCCTGACACAGAATGGTTTATTTCTCTTTGTCAAGAATTCGTTTCCCAAGTTAGAAATGTGGGAGGAAATAATTATTTTTCAGATGTAACATATAGTGGAATCACTAACGGAGGCGATTGGTATAGGATTTATGGCTCACGTCAAGATTGGCAAAATTGGTACACAAAAGCAAGAGAACTCACCCTAGAAATAAGTTCAACAAAGACACCTTCTTCAAACCTTCTTCCACATTATTGGAATAAACTAAAAGACGGATTAATTAGTTTTATAATCAATTCACAAATAGGAGTAGAAGGAGTAATCAAAGATATAACAAATGGGGAAAAAATAGAAAATGCAACAATAGAAATATTAGAAATAGATTACGATTCTTTATTTACACACTCCAATAATCAAGGATATTACTTTAGGGCTTTACTCCCAGGAAATTATCAAATGAAAGTATCAGCACAAGGATATAATGACACAATTATTACCCTTAACATAGAAGATAATTCAACCTTATTACAAGACATTTACCTACAGCCTACATCTACATCATTATTATCTTGTAAAGATTCAATAGAAGATGTAATAATTTTTCCAAATCCATGTAAAGAGAAATTATTTCTAAGAAATAATAATTTTTTTGCTTACAATATTTTTTCTTTTCAAAGAAAAATTTTAATAAAGCATGAAGAAAAAAACATAAATTCAATAGACGTTTCCGAGTTACCATCAGGCGTATATTTTCTTGAATTATATTCGGACAAAAAAACACAAACATTGATTTTTATCAAGCAATAAAAAAGAATAAAATATGAAAAACGCAAATAGATTTTTAACCTTAGCGACATTTTTAAGCATTTGCTTTTGTTCAATGCTTAACGGACAAGAAAGAAGAGAAATAATCACAGGAGAAGATACTGTAATTAGCACTCCATTCTTTACAGCCTCAGCAGGTTGGACCCTTCCTTTTGGAGAAATGGGCAATAGATACGACCCTTTTATAAACATAAATACAAATTTAGGTTGGAAAACAGATAAAAATTGGATTTACTATTGTGAATTCGGCTTCCAATTTGGTTCTGATAATGTAAAAATCAAAAATGATATACTTTCAGGAATGCTAACTAACACCTCTGATCCTTTTGTTATTGGTCAAGACGGGACAAATGCAGGAGTAGTTGCATATAATAGAAATTTAAGCCTATCTATTTTTGGTGGTAAAGTTATTCCTCTTTGGTTTTCTAATCCAAATTCAGGATTGATGATAACCTTAGGAGCAGGCTTTCTTCAACATCAAATAATCTATCAACCAACTCTTACAGAAGCGCCTCAAATAGAAGGTGATTATGCCTTAGGTTACGATAGACAAATGCGAGGAGCAATGGTTTCTGGATTCTTAGGCTACATTCACATGAGTAAAAAGAACTTTGCTAATTTTTACTTAGGAGTTCAAGTTGATAATTCTTGGACAAGAATGACAAGAGATTATCAATTTGACTTACGAAGAGGCGATAACAATCTATACTACGATGGAATGCTTACCTTTAAGATAGGTTGGATGTTCCCTTTCTATGGAAGATCAGCAGACAAGATATATTATTAATCATTAAGCCATGAATTTATTATACAATATCTTCATTCATCTCTATATCATCATACTTTATTTGATTTCACCTTTTAACAAAAAAGTAAGAACAATGTTAAAAGGAGAGAAAGTGTGTTTTGAGAAATTAAAAAGCATAAAAAAAGAAGATAAAGTTGCTTGGTTTCATTGTGCTTCACTTGGGGAATTTGAACAAGGACGACCTTTACTTGAAGAAGTAAAAAAACAATATCCTCAATACAAGATTTTACTTTCTTTTTACTCTCCATCGGGATATGAAGTAATGAAAAATTATCCCTTAGCAGATTATATTGTTTACCTTCCTAACGACACAAAGAGAAATGCGAAGAAATTTGTTTCATTAGTTAATCCTGATTTGATTTTTTTTATAAAATATGAATTTTGGTACAACTATATTTCAGCATTAAAAGGAAGAAGATTGTTTCAAGTATCATTAATACTTAGAGAAAGTCAATATTTCTTTAGCTGGTATGGTAAATGGTTTAGAAAACAACTTAGAAATTTTGAGCATTTTTTTGTGCAAAATTCTAAAACTGCTGATTTACTAAACAAAATCGGTTATAAAAACGTAACAATTAGTGGAGATACAAGATTTGATAGAGTAATGACAATTGCAAATAAAGCAAAATCATTTCCTGATATAGAAAATTTCTGTAAAGGAGGCAAGAAAGTAATATTAGCAGGAAGTTCTTGGTTGGCAGACGAAAAAATAATTGAACAAGCCATTAAAAATCTTGATATAAAACTAATAATTGCTCCTCATGTTGTAGGAGATACTCACATAAAAGAAATACAAGAATTATTTCCTAATGCAATTTTGTATTCTGAATTAACAGAAAACAAAAAAGAATCAGATGTTTTAATTATTAATTGTATAGGAATTTTATCAAATCTTTATCAATATTGTGATATTGCTTACATTGGAGGAGGATTTGGCGTAGGAATACACAATACATTAGAAGCAGCAACATTTGGAAAACCTATTTGCTTTGGAACAAATTATCATAAATTTCAAGAAGCAGTTGATTTAATAAACTTAAAAGCGGCCTATAGCATAAATAACAAAGAAGAGTTAGAACAAGTCTTTTCATTATTGCTATATAATAAAGAAAATTACAATAAATCGGCAAGTGCTGCTAAAAATTATGTAGAAGAAAAAACAGGTGCTTGCAAAAAAATTATTGAGCATTTAAAAAACTAAAATGAAAACAAAGAATTACATATTCATATTATTGACAATAACTATTTTATCATCTTGTGCACCTTCTAAATTCATAAGAGAAGATGGATATTTGTTATCCAACACAAAGGTAGTATGTAATTCTAAACTAATAGACAAATCCGACTTAAAGAACCTAATAAAACAAGACCCTAATGGTAAATTTCTCGGAGTTAAATGGGGCATGTATTTCTATTCTCTTTCGGAAGTAGGCGAGAAAGATTCAATAAATTTTCTGTCAAGACAAGTATTTAGAACCTTAGGCTCAAAACCTGTTGAAATAAACAATAAACTAACAAAGAAGAGTGTTGAAGATATGAAAATATATCTTCAAACAAAGGGAGCTTTTGAAGCAAAAGTAAAAGACAGTTTAACCTTAGTAAAAAAATGGTACGCACCATGGGCAACATATAAAAAAAGACGGAATATAATCTATACTATTGAGATTCCTCATCGTTATAAAATCAATGATTTTTCTATTTATTCTAATGATAGTATTATAAAAAAAGAAATAAGTTCAGTCAAGGGGTTAGAAAAAATAAAAAAAGGTGATTATTATGACGAAGATATTCTTAAAGAAATAAGAAGCGAAGCATCAATTAATTTAAGAGAAAAAGGTTATTTTTCTTTCAATGAAAATTACATAGAATTTGCAGTTGATACTAATCTAAACAACAATTTTCTTAATATAGAAATGCTTATCAACTCCCCTACTCATAAAGAAAACGATAGTATAATAGAATTGAAACACAAACCTTATAAAATAAATAAAGTATTTATCTATCCAGATTATTATCCCTCAACCTCATCTCTTTATACTCCACCTATTGATACAACAATAGTTTTTCACAAACAAACGAAAAAATCAAAAGGTTCTGCACTTTATTTCATAAGAAGCAAGCATCAATCAATAAAAGATAAACCTATCGCAAGAAGTATTTTATTGCAAAAAAATAATCTTTTCTCAACCTCATTAGCAAAAAATACTTTTGCAGCTTTGTCGCAACTTCAAAACTTCAAATATATAGATATTTCATTTTCGCCCGTAGATGCACTCTCTAATGAAGACACTCTATCTTTGGATTGTTTAATAAAGCTTTCTATGGCAAAACCCGTCAATCTCACAAGTTCCTTTGAGTTTAATTTTTCTAACGCTAACAATAGTTTAAACATACAAAACACCTCTATGCTTGGTTCTGAAATCAATCTTGGTTTCTCTCACAACAATTTATTTAAAGGAGCTGAAATTTTTTCCGCAAATATCAAATTAGCAGCAGAAGTAAGAAGCGATATTTTTTCAAATAAAGATGAGAACAGATGGAATTTCTTTAACGCATTTGAGTTTGGCTTTGATTTTGGCATAGAATTACCACGATTCTTAGCGCCTTTTAGTACCAATTTCTATTCTATGAATTTCCGTCCTCACACTTCTTTAAGAATGGCTTTCAATACCCAAAAAAGGACTTATTTTGACAGAAACATTTCCACCTTAAACTATGAATATTCTTGGAGGACAAACAATCATAATTTATTTTCTTTCATACCATTAGAAGTAAACTATGTAGATTTGGAAATAACAGATGATAGTTACAACGATTTGATTCAGAGTCTTGACAAAAGAATCCAATATCAAATGACCGACCACATGGTAATGGACACAAGATTTAGTTTTAGCTACAACGGACAAGATATTGACAAAAGAAAAAACTTCAATTACATAAGAACAAATTTAGAAGCAGCAGGAAACCTACTATATTTACTAAGCAATGTTTTCAAACAATCAAAGAATGATAACGGACAATATGAGGTTTTCAATATTCCGTATTCACAATACGTTAGAGCAGACTTTGATTTCATAAGATATTTCTATTTAAACGAAAAAAGTAGCTTAGTTACAAGATTTTTTTCTGGTTGTGGATATTATTACGGCAATGCAAATAGCCTACCATACGAAAAGAGTTTCTTTGCAGGTGGTGCAAACAACAACAGAGCATGGCAATTAAGAGAATTAGGACCAGGAAGCAGTTCTCCTCAATCAGAATTAAGATTTGACAGAGCAGGAGATATTGCAATAGGTGGTAACATTGAATATCGATTCCCTATAAGTGGAATTTTTGAAGGGGCAACATTTATTGACATTGGAAACATATGGACAATAAATGAACAAAAAGGATTTGAAAACGGACAATTTGAGTTTAAAGATTTTTATAAAGAATTTGCTATTGGAGGAGGTTTAGGTCTTAGACTTAACATTCAATTCTTGATTATACGTTTAGACTTAGCGATGAAACTACACGACCCTTCCAAAGCAGAAAATGCTCGATGGGTAATAAAAGATACTCAATTTAAAGACTTACAATTACAATTTGGTATTGGATATCCATTTTAATTATTATTTTTGCAAACTAAAAAAATATTAATATGAAGAAAAATAATTACATGTTTAGCCTTTCAATTATCGGCTTGTTGTATTTTGTATTTGGATTTGTAACTTGGTTAAACAGTTTACTAATCCCATTTTTAAAGACAGCTTGCGAACTTCCCGATTCACAAGCATATTGGGTAACATTTGCATTCTACATTTCTTACTTTGTTATGTCAATTCCTTCTTCGTGGATATTAAAAAAGACAGGATTTGCAAAAGGTATGAGTTTAGGATTACTTGTTATGGCAATAGGTTCAATACTCTTTATTCCTGCTGCACAAAGTAGAGATTATATGATGTTTTTAGTAGGTTTATTCATTCAAGGTACAGGACTTGCCTTGTTACAAACAGCAGTTAATCCATACGTTACCATACTTGGGCCAATAGAATCAGCAGCAAAAAGAATGTCTATTATGGGATTATTCAACAAAATAGCTGGAATGATAGGCATTTTGCTAATCAGTAGTGTTTTATTCTCAGGCATGGACGAAATAACCTCAAACATTGCAAATTTAGCAGGAGCAGAAAAAGAAGCCCAATTAGACCTTTTAGCAATGAGAATCAAGACACCTTACATTGTTATCACAACCCTATTATGTCTTTTAGCATTAATGGTTATGTTAGCAAAACTTCCAGAAGTTGAAAACGAAGATGAAACACAAAAAGACAAAACCCAAAAATCCATATTCAGAATTCCATACCTTTGGTTAGGCGTTTTAACATTATTCTTATACGTTGGAGTTGAAGTAATCGCGATAGACACCTTAGGATTATATGCCGAAACACAAGGAATATCAAAAACAATAGCACCAAAGTTAGGAACATTTAGTTTAATCGCACTTACAATAGGTTATATCTTAGGAATATTCCTTGTACCAAAAAGAATCAATCAATCACAAGCCCTTGCGCTATCCGCAATCTTAGGATTTGTATTTGCAACCTTTGCAATAATCACACAAGGAATGACCTCTATCATATTTATTATACTATTAAGTTTTGCTCACGCTATGATGTGGCCTGCAATTTGGCCATTATCTATTGACAAACTCGGCTCTCACACTGCCTTGGCTTCAGCTTTATTGATTATGGCTATCGCTGGTGGAGCAGTTTTACCATTATTATATGGAAGTTTTGTAGATTTATTAGACGGAAACAGACAATTACCTTACATAATGATGCTTCCTTGTTATGCAATGATATTCTATTTCTCTCTTTGGGGGCATAAAGTAGGTAAAAACAAAGAATAATTCTTAGAAATGAAAGAAAAAAATTCAAAAATATACTGTATCTTTTGTGGAAGAGGAGAAGGACAAGTTCCTTTAATGATTAAATCAGAATTAGGTCTTCAAGGCGTTTGCATAGATTGTGCAAACGCTTTGAACGATATAGCAAAAGAACAAAAAAACAAGCAATCAAAAAAAGAAGTTGATAGCTACAACATAAAAACACCTTCTCAAATAAAAGCATATCTTGACCAATATGTAATAGGACAAGACGAAGCAAAACGCGTTCTATCAGTTGCAGTTTACAATCACTACAAAAGATTGAAATATTTTCATTCCAACGAAGATAAAGACGATGTTGAAATAGAAAAATCAAACATCATAATGGTAGGTCAAACAGGAACAGGAAAAACTCTTTTAGCACGCACAATCGCACGCTTATTAGATGTTCCTTTTTGCATAGCAGACGCAACCGTTCTTACAGAAGCAGGATACGTAGGAGAAGATGTAGAAACAGTTCTTACACGTTTACTACAAGCAGCAGACTATAACGTAGAAAAAGCATGTAGAGGAATTGTCTTTATTGATGAAATAGACAAAATTGCAAGAAAAAGCGACAACCCTTCCATAACAAGAGACGTAAGCGGAGAAGGAGTACAACAAGCATTATTAAAACTATTAGAAGGAACAATTGTAAACGTCCCACCACAAGGGGGAAGAAAACACCCTGACCAAAAATACATTCAAGTAGATACAAGAAACATTTTATTTATTGCCTCAGGAGCATTCAATTCTTTGGAAAAGAAAATAGCACTTCGTTTAAATTCCAACACAATTGGTTATTCCGCATCGGAAAATCGCAAAAAAGTAGAAGAAAAAGATTTAATAAAATACGTTCAACCACAAGATTTAAAAAGTTTTGGTTTAATTCCCGAATTGATTGGACGTTTTCCTGTGCTAACTCACTTAGATGCCTTAGACAAAGAAGCATTAAAAAGAATACTTACCGAACCTAAAAACTCTTTAATCAAACAATATGTAAAACTTTTAGAGATTGACGGAGTAAAATTAAGTTTTAAAGAAGACGCCTTAGACTATTTTGTAGAGATTGCAGAAAAACACAGTCTTGGAGCAAGAGGATTGAGAGGAATTGTAGAAAGTGTGATGACAGAATTGATGTTTGAACTTCCTGGAAGCAAGACAAAAGAATTTGTTATCACAAAAAAATACGCTCAATCGCAAATTGAAAAACATAAAGACAAATTTTAGAAATGAAAAAGACCTTAATAATCTTATTTCTTTTAGTTAGCTACTTTGCAAAATCACAAGTAAGCGATGGACATGTAGTTTTTGGAACAATCTATCAAGGAGATACAATTCCAATGGCATATCTCAACACCGTAAAAGTAACAGGATATGTTTGTCCTCTTACAGCTGCAGAAAAGAAAAAATACAAAAAACTCATAAAAAACGTCAAAGCTGTCTATCCTTATGCCAAAGAAGCTGGCCGTTTATTAGATAGTTATACCCTTGTTTTGAAATCGGCAAAAAACGATTCGCAAAGAAAAAAGATAATGAAACAAGCAGAAACAGATATTGAAAATAAATTTGGTCCAAAACTAAAAAAACTAAACAAAGCACAAGGCAAAATCCTAATACGATTGATTGACCGAGAAACAGGTAGCGATTCTTACGCTTTGGTAAAAGATTTAAGAGGAAGTTTTCGTGCAGCATTTTATCAAACACTTGGAAAAATCTTTGGATACAATCTTCGCTCAAAATATGACCCTGTAAACAACTCCGAAGATAGAATGATAGAAAGAATTATCTTTGCAATAGAAACAAAAAAGATATAAATAATATGTATGGATTATGTTTGCTATCTGTCGTTGCTTTAAGAAATGAGACAAATGAGAGTTCTGAACAAATATCTCAGTTAATTTTTGGCGACACTTTCACAATTCTCAAAGAAGATGAAAATTGGGCATTTATAAAACTCTCTTTTGATAACTACGAGGGTTGGATTAGCAGAAAGCAATACATAAAAATTTCCTCAGAAGAATATTTCGTACTCACTAAATCAAAACCCCTATACACTACTCTCCCACTAACAAAAATAAAAATCGAAGACATAAAAACCTCAAAGACACATATAATAAACGCACCGATAGGAAGCAGACTATTATCTAAATCTTATAGAGTTAATTTCTTTAAAATAGAACTTTTACAAGACAATTTAACACCACCTATTAGACTTACAAAACAAAGTTTAGAAGAAATCACAAGACTTTTCGATAGAGTGCCTTATCTTTGGGGAGGAAAAAGTATTTTTGGCATAGATTGTTCAGGATTTTCTCAAACGATATTTAAGTTTTTTGGCATAAACCTATTAAGAGATGCGTCCTTACAAATCACACAAGGCGAAAAAATAGCAAATCTATCACAAGCAAAAGCAGGTGATTTAGCATTCTTTTCTTCCCAAAGCGGAAAAATCACTCATGTCGGCATTTTGCTATCAAATTCTAAAATAGTACACGCATCGGGATTTGTAAGAACCGATAGAATTGATGAAAAAGGCATAATAAGAGAAGAAGACAAAACCTATTCTCACACACTTTGCCAAATAAATCGCTATTTTTAGATTTTTTTTCTTAGACTTAGAAAAATAACTCTTGATATTCAAATAAAAAAGTAAAAAATTCTAAAAGGGAAAAAGTGACTGAGAATTTTTTCTCTTTTAGTTATTAACAGTTTTCTTTTTTAAACACTTTGTAAACATAACTAAAAGATTTTCCTTCTGTGTTTTGTGTATTTTCTTCTGCTCTCTCAGTAGCAAATTCCAGTTTTCCGCCAGAACAAAGTTTCTCAACCCATTGAGATTCTTTAACATATTTTTCTGATGTCAAAGTATCAATTATTTTCTTATTAGAATTAGGAAAATAAGATTGCATATATACAGTTAATAACCCATTCATTTTATTACCACAACTTGTAATCAAATCTGTATAATTCTCAAAATGCAACAAAAACCAATACTCTATACTTGGCATGCTGGGACAAAGTACAACATATCCTGCATCAAGATTTGATTTTATTTCGTTTTCAAAATCTTTATGTTTTTGTTGGTTAGTTGGATTATTATAAATTGTATCATAATCAAAAACGCAAAAAATTTTTGCAATTCCATGTTCTTGCAAAATATTGTTTATTCGCCTTGGAAACTCTTTTGTGTAATTAGATTCTTTGCCAAAATATTCAGGTGTAATATTAAAAATCCTCCCTTTTATTGTATTAATATGTTTAAAATAATAATACTCTGTATTTTTCCCGCCACTAATCACAAAAGGCAATAAAGGAGCTATTTCTTTTGTGCCTTCATTAGACGATTTTCCTATTTGAGATTCAAAATACTTTGGTTGCTTAACCTCTTCTGCTAATTCTCTTTCCATAATTACTTCATTGTAGCACCAAAACGTTTATATCTATACGCCGATCTTATAGAAGGAAGTTCATCTATACCATTAAAATCCGTTAATTTATACAAATCAGTAACTCCGGCTTTATTTTTTTCCATAAAATATACAGAATCTTTTCTTATTAAATCATCAAGTAAATCAAATAAACTATCATTATGAGTTGTAACTAAGAGTTGTGAATTTGAATCTGCATTTAAAAATTCAAATAACATCTTTTCTAATAATTTATTATGAAGAGATGTTTCGATTTCATCAACAGCTAAAAACGAATTAGTAGTAATTATTTCATTAACAACTGTTTCTAATCCAAATATTCTTAATGTACCTCTTGATTGTTCGTTTTTATCTAAATAATACTTCTCTATACCATTTTCATTTTCAACAGTATGTTCAAATATCGTTTGTGGGAGACTATTATTTTCTAAAACATCAGATTTAATACCTGTTACATTAGAATCTGCTCCACTCAAAAACTCAACAATATAATCAGATAGTTTATTATTTTCCGACAATTTCTTTTCCGCATAATGAGTCAAACTTGTACTAGGATAAATTGGTGGCAAAATATGTTGCATTAACCAATCTTTTGCCGCATCAATCTTTGGTAAATTAACATTCACTTGACGTCTTGCAACAAAGAAAGATATATTTTTTAAACAATTTGCTGTAATTTGTTCTTTTACAGTTTCTCCTACATTATTCCATTCTTCATTATCAGTAAAATCAATAACAGATAGATTATTTTCTAATCTTCTTTCAAAAAGCACTATTTGTTCTGAAAGATTAAAATAAGAAAGCTTTTCAAAAAACACTTTATCTTCATCTAATTCTAATTGATAGAAGTACTTTGTTTTTTCAACATAAAAAGTTAATTCAAATTGTGTAGGATTAGTTGATGATATTTTATCTAATTTAAAAGGAGTAACATCTGTCCCTGCATCAATGTCTTTGGGATTATAATACAAAAAGTCTGCCAAAAATCTTAAAGCATCTATTAAATTTGTTTTCCCCGAAGCATTATAACCGTAGATTATTGCAAATCTCAACAATCTTGTATTTTCATCAATTTTTACTACTTGACTATCTTCCGCAAATTTATCATCTGAGGCTAAAAAGCTAAAAACCACTTCATCTTTGAACGATCGGAAATTCTTTATCTTGATTTCTTGTATCATATCACTAAAACATTCTTATTTTGATTACAAAAATACAACAGAAAAGCCATAACTACAAAATTTGAAACAAAAAAAACAAAAAATAACTCTTAGAAATATTTTACTAATTCTAAGAGTTATTTTATTTTTTCTTTGTTTTATTTTTAGAAGTTAAAGAGTTTGTAACTTATGTTAAAGTTAAACATAGTAATTGTTGGATCTGCATTGTAATTTGCAAGAGAAAATTCACAACTTGCTCCAAGTCCTAAACGATAATTAGTGCAAGGCAAAAAGTATTGATAAGATAACTCTGCTCCTACTTGGAAATGCCAAGATTTTTCTGTTGGTAAAAAATACATAGTAGGTGAAGCTGTTACATCATTTACGTCATATACTCTTCCCCAATAATAATCTTTGTAATAATACACTGCTCCAAAGATTGCACTTGCTTTTAATCTATGGGCTTTTGTTTTATTTAAAAAGTTATATCCTAATGTTAGTGATGTAGAGGTTGCTATTTCGTGATTAAAATAATTCAATCTAAATGGTGGTAAAACGGAATTGATATTTGGATCAAGTGGTCCTCCTCCTTCTTCTGCTTTTAATACATTAAATCTTAATCGTGCAGAAAATTTGTTATCGTAATCCAATTCTATTGTAGGTAAGTAATTTAAATAGGTAAGATTGCAACCATATCTTCCACTACGTTCGTCTATATCATTATGATCATCTATGTCATCATACACATAATAGTCATCGCCAAAAGGCAATAAATTTTCTTGAATAATAAGCGTGAACTTCTTTTCCTTTTCTTGCGAAACCGCAACGCCACACATAAATAGTGCGACCAATAATAACAATACTCTTTTCATAATATTATTTATTTAAATATTTGTTGTTTATTCTTTTTTCAACGTTATTATTACTATTTATAGTATTTGTTGATTAAATTATTTTAGTATGGTCTGTCCACTACTTCCATCTCTGTTTTAAGCGTATAGTTGCTTGTAGATATTGTGTGTATATTTGTATTTGGATCAAGGTCTGTGATAAATGAATATCTTATCCAAGATGCAATTAAGACTTCATCATCCCAACTTTGCTTTGGTAAATCTATATTCAATGAGAATAAATTTGAAATGCTTAAAGATACATTTATGTCATCATTAAATCCTCCGTCTTCTTCTATTATATAGAAATGCATATTCTCATAGTCTGCTTGCCAATCTGGATTGATTGCTAAATTAAATGTTTTGGTTTCTGCATTTTTTATTTGTTTTCTTGTCCAATCACAAGTATATACTATTCTATCTGCCTGTACTGTTGATTGATTTACAAAGGCTGATTCAAAAGAGAACTCACTTCCTCCCAATGGATCGTAATTTTCTACTACTTTGAAAGATTTTAGTTTTAGTTTGTATATTTTTGATGGGTCGTTCCAAGCAGTTACTGCATTTTTTTCGTCATCTTCTCCATCATTATAGTTGCCATAAAGCCATACTTTACCGCCTTTTTGTCTTATTCCTCTTTTAAATTCTGGGTATTCGGCATAATTTCTGTCGCTGTAATTGATTATGATTACTGGGAACTTAACACTGTCAAAGTCTGCTATCGTAATGTTTGTTTTTTCTATACTTTTTTCTGTGATTTGATAGCCTTTGATGTTTATTGTTTCTTTTCCGTCTTCTACGTAACCAATTATTGGTAAGGTTTTACCGTCCCATTCATCGTGATAACCCCAATAAATATTCAAGCCTCCGTAATAGTTTGTTGAATTGTAGCCTAAATCTTTTAATCTCTCTGCTGATATTCCTCTTCCTAAATTTATTATGTCCGAATCTTCACTTCCAAAGAATACTGAATTATTAAATTGCAGTATGTCATAGAATGTTAGGTTTTCATCTAAGTCATATCCTACTACTTTGTGGATTGCTTCGTTTAATGTGGTTAATGCGTTTGGATTTGCTTGTATATATTTTGCAAAGTCCAAGGCAAATGGTTCTGTTGAGGTTGGTACGTTTTCTGTTTTTAAGTAAGAATGGTGTGTGCCTACTTCTTCTTCTGTTAAAAATTCATCTTCTGTGCATGAACTCATAAATGCTCCTGTAAATATTGCCAATAGGGCAATTCTTTTGATACTTCTTTTCATTGTTCTTTAAATTTTATTACTTATTAATTTCACTCCTATTCTTTTAGTTATACAATTCCACAAAAGCGATAGGAGTTAATAATTACTTTTGCGAAATTGTGCTTGTTTTCATCGTTGTTTCGTTTGGTTTTTAGTACTAAAAAAATTGTGAAAACTTTCGTTTGCAAAAATATAATAAAAATTTCAGAACTTTATTTCTGATTTACAAGGACTTTTTTCGGATTTACAAGATTTTAAATTTTTGTATTATTAATTACATTATATTTGCAAAAAATTAAAATTTAGGTTTCTATTTATGAAAAACAAGGCTTGTTTATTCAATTGGCAAGAACAATTTGATAAGGCAAAAAGTAAAGAGAAGATAAACTACGATTTGTTGTACTCAAACAATATTGAAATTCTAAAAAACAACTTTGAACCTTATCAAACCGATTATTACTTAGATATTTTCATTGAAAAGGGGAGTGTTGTCGTTATGTTGGATATGAAAAAATATGAATTGCAAGCACCTTCTCTTTTTCTTGTACAAAAGAATAATGAATTGGAATTTATTTCTTACAGCAACGACATAAAGATTCACTACTTGGTTATTGCTCCAAGTTTGAAAGATAATTTTTTAACAAACAATGTAGTCAACACCACTTATCACAACAAAGTTAAAGCAAAGCCTTTGTATTCTCTGGAATCAAGAGAGAAAAAGATTTTCTCAAATCTATTCAAAGACGTAAAGAAATGTCTTTCTTATACAACAACTCCTTATAGAATAGAGGCTGTTACGAATTTGACACGTGCGTATTACTATCTTTCTTTAAAAGAAAAAACAGAGAATGTGTTTTTTAACGACTATGGAGTTTGCGAAAAATTTTTCAGCCTATTAGATGAATGTGAAACAATAAACAAAGACACTAATTTTTATGCAGAAAGTTGTAATTTGTCTAAGGGTTATTTTGAGTTTGTGATAAAATCAAACACAGGAAAGACTCCAAAAAGATGGATAGATGAGAAATTGGCAAACGAATGCAAGAAAAGACTTTTAGAAAACGATTATTCAACAGAAAAAATAGCAGAAGAATTGGGATTTAATTCTCTTGCTAATTTCTCAAACTTCTTTAAAAGAATGGTAAATCTTTCACCCTCAGAATTTAGACGAAGAAACAAATAATTAAATCAAAGAAATATTTTTGTGCGTCTCGGAGTTTTTCTGTACTTTTGTTCTCTATTATCAACAAATGAATATTATGAATAGAAATATTCCTGCTTGGGAGGTATCAAACCCTGTTTCAAGACGCATTACAAAGCAAGTAATGGTTGGAAACCTTGGCATAGGTGGAGAAAATCCTGTTAGGATTCAGTCAATGACTAACACCGACACAATGGACACCGTTTCAACGGTAGAACAAACACTAAGATTAGTAGAAAAGGGTTGTGAATTAGTTAGAATCACTGCCTCAAATGTTCAAGCTGCACAAAACCTTTATGAAATCAAGAACGAATTAGCGAAAAGAGGTTGTTTCGTTCCTCTTATTGCAGATATACACTTCAATCCTAAGGCAGCAGAAGTTGCAGCCGCTATTGTGGAGAAGGTAAGAATAAATCCCGGAAATTATACCGATAGAAATATATCTAAAATCAACTATACAGACGAGGAATATGCTGCGGAGTTAGAAAAAATCACAGAAAAACTTGCTCCTCTTTTGGAAATCTGCAAGCGAAACAAGACTGCAATTAGAATAGGGACTAATCACGGCTCGCTAAGTCAGAGAATAATGGCTCGATATGGCGACACTCCTTTTGCAATGGCTACTTCGGCAATGGAGTTTGTGGAAATATGCAACAATCTTGGCTTTGAGAATCTTGTTTTGTCAATGAAGTCAAGCAATGTCAAGGTTATGCACTACGCAACTCGCACTTTGTGTGCTATGATGAAGGAAAAAGGATATGATTTCCCTATTCACTTGGGCGTAACCGAAGCAGGAAATGAGTTTGAGGGCAGAATAAAATCTATTTCTGGCATTGGCAGTTTATTGGCTCTTGGAATTGGCGACACAATAAGGGTTTCGCTAACTGAAATTCCTGAAAACGAAATAGAGGTTGCAAAGAAAATTGTTGAAGCTTATAAGGATATGCCTTTTTCTTCATTAGAAAAGTCAATAAGTCTAAACACAGAGTTTGAAAAACGTCAAAAGCCTACTGATTTTTCTACGGTTGAGAGAATTGATATTTGCAAAGAAAGTCCTGAGGCAATAATAGGAAGGTTGAAAAAGTCTTCTTATCCTGCGGGAGTTATTGTTCAATCGGACAAAGACTTTAATCAAGAGAGATTATTAGGCAACACAACTGCTTTGATTATGGAATCAATGGCAGATAAGGTAGAGTTGTGCGACAAAGTCTTGCAAGCAGAACTTTTACAAGCAACAGGGGAAGAGATTTATAAAGCAGAATTTATTGCTTGTCCTTCATGTGGAAGAACAAAGTATGACATTCAATCGGCATTGGCTAAGGTAAAAGAGCAATGTAAACACTTAAAGGGCTTAAAGATTGCTGTAATGGGCTGCATTGTGAATGGTCCGGGAGAAATGGCTGATGCAGATTATGGATATATTGGAGGATTGGAAAATAAGGTGCATCTTTATCGAGCAAAAGAGTTAGTGCATTCTAATATTGCAGAAGAAGATGCGTTGCCTTTATTGATTGAGATGATAAAAGAAGATGGTAAATGGCAAAATCCCAAGTAATTTGTGTACTTTTGCTGTTTAATTGACTAAAAATGATGTTATGGAAGATTTTGGCTATCAAAAAATAGAACGATATAACGAAGATACATTAGAAAAACTTGCTTATCACTACAAAGAGATAATCTCCTTGTTGGGAGAAGATGTAAACAGAGAGGGTTTGTTGGCAACGCCTATGAGAGTTGCTAAGGCTATGCAGTTTTTTACTCATGGGTATGATTTAAAGCCTGAGGAGATTTTGCGTTCGGCTATGTTTAAGGAGGATTACAAACAAATGGTAATTGTAAAAGATATTGAGATTTATTCTTTGTGCGAACATCACATGGTTCCTATGGTTGGAAAGGCTCATGTTGCTTATATTCCTAACGGATATATTGTAGGTTTAAGCAAAATTCCAAGAATTGTTGATGTTTTTGCAAGAAGACTGCAAGTTCAAGAAAGATTGACGCAACAAATTAAAGATTGCATTCAAAATACCTTGAATCCGTTGGGTGTAGCCGTTGTTATTGAGGCTCGACACTTGTGTATGAGTATGAGAGGTGTTCAAAAACAAAACTCTGTTACTACTACATCGGATTTTACAGGGGCTTTCCTTAAAAATAAAGAAACAAGAGAAGAATTTATGCACCTTATAGGAGTAAATTTATTGTAATTTACTCCTGTAAGGCTTTAAGTTGTTTTTCTAAGTTGTCTATTTGCTTTTTCATTTGTTCTAATTTGCGGAAATAGACGTAACTTTTCATATATTGTTTCGCATCTATGGCTGGTGAGCCTATGATTGTTGAACCTGATTTTACTTCTGAGATTATTCCTGCTTGGGCTCCTACTTGACATTTGTCGCCTACGGCTATGTGTCCTGCAAATCCTGCTTGTCCTCCTATGAAACAATTGCTTCCTATCTTGGTTGAGCCTGCTACTCCTACTTGTGCTGCCATTACAGTGGACTTTCCTACTGCTACATTATGACCTAATTGACATAGATTATCGATTTTTGTTCCTTGTTCAACGATTGTAGAACCCATTGTTGCTCTATCTATTGTTGTGTTTGCTCCTATTTCTACGTCATCTTTGATTATTACATTTCCTATTTGAGCTATTTTTTTGAATGTGCCGTCTGCAAGTGGTGCAAAGCCAAATCCGTCTGCTCCAAGTACGGCTCCTGCGTGTATTATGCAGTTATTTCCTATTACTGTGTCGTGATAGATTTTTACTCCTGCAAAAATTGTTACGTTGTCGCCAATTGTTACGTTGTCGCCAATGTATGTGTGTGGATAAATCTTACAATTCTTTCCTATTTTTGCATCTTGTGAAACGACTACAAACTCTCCTATGTAGGCTTCTTCGCCTACGGTTGCTTTTTGGTCAATAACGGCAAGCGATGATATGCCTACTTTGTTGAATCGATATTGATTATAGATTTCTAAAAGGTTTGCAAAACAAGAATAGGCGTCTTTTACTCTTATAAGTGTGGCTTCTATTTTTTCTTCTGCAACAAAATCTTGGTTTACTATGACTATGCTTGATTTTGTGGTGTAAATATATTGTGTGTATTTAGGGTTTGCAAGGAAAGACAGACCTCCTTGTTCGCCTTCTTCTATTTTGCATAGTTTATTAACGATTACTTCTTCGTTTCCTTCTACTACTCCTTGTAATAATTGAGCTATTTGTTTTGCACTAAATTCCATAATTTTATTTTTTAATCGGATAATTTAATATAAGGACGAAGTTTGTTGAAGGTTTCTTCGTCCATTAAATGTACAAGTTTAATATCTTCTATTTTTGTAAAGTCTTTTTCATATCTTTTGCGAAAGCGTATAAAGGCTTTGGCAAGGGCAAAATCAATATAAGGGTGTCGTGCTAAGTATTTGGGATCATCGCTATTGATATTGATTTTTTTAATCTCTGTTTTGCCTGCATAAAAATGTGGTTTTATTTGTTCAAAGGTTGCAGAGTCTATGCTATATACTTCTTTTAATTGTTCTACACTAATATAGCCTCCTAATTTTTGTCCGTATTTGTAAATATTTCTTGCTCTTACTTTTCCTACTCCTCGAACTTCTTGAAGATCTAAGGTGTCCGAAGCATTAAGGTCAAGATAGACTGAGTCTTTAATAGGATATTGCGGAAGGGGTTGCTGCTTTATTGAAATATTTTTTGATTCGTTTGCTTCTAAGGTAGAAAATTTATCTTTTACAAAAAAGAATATCAAACCGAATCCCAATGCAATGCCAAATAGGAAATATATTGCGTTTTTATGACGGTTTGATATGCGTTTAAGACGAATTTTATTATTCATCGAATAATTCTTCTATTGCTTTGTCTATTTCTTCTTTGTACAAGTCTCTTTTTATCACTTTTCCGTCTTGATCGGCTATGATATTGAACGGAATTGTTTGGAAATCATATTTTGCAGTTAGTTCATGTCCGTTTCCCCACAAAGAAAGCCATGGTAAAGGATTTGCTTTTGTAAATTCTAACCACTCCATTGGTTGCAAATCTACTGATATGTTAACTATTTCTAATCCTTTTGAATTGTATTTTTCGTATAGTTTTTTCAATTGTGGCAATTCTTCTTTGCAAGGCTTACACCACGATGCCCAAAAACATACTAAAACATATTTATGTGGCTTTATGTCTCTTTCTGTGTATTCTTTTTCGTCTTTATCTATTGCATTGAAGCTCAAAATTGAAGAGGAAAATGCTCTTTTCTGACGCTCTGCTAATATTCTGCAAAGATAGTTCGCCCAAGCATTGTCTTCTTCTACATTAAGACATAGGTTTGAGCATAAATCTATTATGGGATTTTCTTCGTTTAGTTTAAATTGCATCATTTGCCCTATTAGCAAAGAATAAACTAAGCCCGATTCTGAATTTTCTGATATATAGGTTTTATAAAGTTCTGATTGTTTGGTGTAAATGTCTTTTGAGGTTTGGGGATTCTTTATAAGCAACTTGTTTTGCTCCATTAAATCGTTATAGAATTTTGAGAATTTTTCTGCTTTTTTTGTTCCTGAATAAGTTATTGTTAGATAGTCTTCTCTATTGATGTATTTATCTATTCCACTTATTTTTATTCTTGTCGTTTCTCCTTTTTCTAATGGCAAGGGTATTGTTGTGGCAAATTGATTGCTCGCACTACTTATTATCATTGTGCAATCTTTTATTTTTTTGTCAAAAGAGATTGTATCAAAAACAATTTGTGCTTTTCCACTTACAATTTGTGCTGTTTTAAGTGTGTCTTGTAGTTGTTGTTCTATTTGATCGGGAGTTGCATATATAATTGCTATTTCTCCTTGTGTGAGTTCTGGTATTTCTACTATTAGTTCACTCTTGCTTGAACAAGAATTAAAAATAATTAATGTGATAAATAATGTTAGTAAAAGGCTTATCTTTTTCATATTTCTTATTCTTCTATTATGTCTCCAATAGGTTTACGAAGCACCATTTGCATTTGTTTTTTGATTATGTATTGTCCTTTTTTGTTTAGCTTATATGGCTTCAACCAACCTCCCATTGCTGGAAATGCTCCCGGTTCTCCTTCTTTGGCTGAAAAGAAATAGTCTGATAGTTCTTTTTCTTCTACTTTTTTACCTATGTATATTGTGTCTAATTGAAAGGCTGTTAGGTCTGCTATTAGTGTTTGTAATTTTGTTTCTTTGTCTTTTTCTTTTTTTGTCGGAATTGATTTGTAGTATGCTTTGCCTTTGTTGTCATAAACTTTTGCATAGAATTTTAATCTTGCATCGTTTTGTTGCAATTCAATCGGTATTTGTACTTTTATTATAGGTTGAAAGTTTTCTATGTTCTTGCATGAATTGTAATCTGGTTGATGTTCTGCATCTATAACAATATAACCTGCATTTATTAGGAATTGTTTTTTGTGTGGTATTAGATGATAATTGTTTGTCAATTCTTCAAAACTCAAAAATTCTTTATAAGAAATATTGCATGTATATTCTATTGTGTCTTTTGTATGTGTTATTGATTCTAATGCTCCTTTTGGAATTGTTACACTTGCGTGATTACCTGATAAAACTGAGTCTTGTGATGGGTAGTAGTAATCAAAATATTCTCCTAAACAACCCTCTGGGTCATCTTCTATAAGTAATCTTACTTTTCCTGTTAAATTTATGCCATCTTTTGTTCTTTCTTCTGCTGTTTTATCGTAAAGGGCTGTCCATTTAAAATCAAATGGCATTTTATACTTGATATAGTATGGCATTTCTCCACTGCAAGAGTGTGTATAGGTGCTTGGCGTTCTCTTTATTATGAATTCTGTTCCCTCTCTTGATGAAAAATAATTGAATATCATAACTGCTCTGTCTCTTGCCAAAGATGCGTTAAGTTCGTTTAATGGATCGGCATCATCGTATGCTTCTATTGTCATTTTATAAAACTTTGTATTTCCTTGTGCAAAAGCAATGGAGTATATACTGTCTAATATGTTCAATCCTTCTTCGGTATAGTATGCCGATGATGGTTCAAAACAAATATAAGCCTCTATTTTCTCTGGATAGTATGGCTCTGTTGGTTGTTGTTTCTTTGGAGTTTTTCCTTTTTTTTGTTTTGGTGGTTGAGAAACCATCATAAAGTTGCAACCATCTGCTGGTATGTTAAAGCCTTGCATTGTTTGTTGAGTAGTTGTTTTTGTGTTTTCTTGCCCAGGCTTTCTTTCTCTTGCTGGTTGTGCAACAAGAGTTAATACAAAAAGGTTAAGTGTCAAAAAATATAAAATCTTCTTCATTATATTATTTTATTTCCTGTTTATAAGTTCTTTTATTATTGTTTCTGTTGTGTAACCATTTGCTTGTGCTTCGTAATTTAGCACTATTCTGTGTCGTAAGCATGCAACTGCTATCGCATTAATATCTTCTATGTCTGGTGAATATTTTCCATTTAAAACTGCATGTGCTTTCGCTCCCATTATTAAATATTGAGATGCTCTTGGTCCTGCTCCCCATTGTAGATATTTGTTTGCTATTTCACTGCCTCCACGTCTTGTTGCTGATACTAAACTTACTGCATAGTTATAGACATTATCGCTTACTGGTACTTGTTTTATTAAGTTTTGTATATCTAATATTTCTGATATATCTAATATTTTTTCTACTTGTATTGTCTTGTCTGTTGTTGTGTTTTTTAAAATTTGAACTTCTTCTTCAAATGATGGATAGTCTAACCACAACATAAACATAAATCTATCTAATTGTGCTTCGGGTAATGGATAGGTTCCTTCTTGTTCTATAGGATTTTGCGTTGCTAAAACAAAAAATGGTTCTTGTAACGGATAGGTTTTTGCATTTACTGTTACTTTATGTTCTTGCATCGCTTCTAATAAAGCTGATTGTGTTTTAGGGGGTGTACGATTTATTTCATCTGCTAACAATATGTTTGCAAATAATGGCCCTTTTACAAATTCTAATTCTCTGTTTGTATTTAATATTTCACTCCCTATTATGTCTGATGGCATCAAGTCGGGGGTAAACTGTATTCTTTTGTATGTTAAACCTAATGTTTTTGCAATAGTGTTTACTAATAGAGTTTTTGCTAATCCAGGAACGCCTACTAAAAGACAATGACCTGAAGAAATTATTGATATAAGTATTTGATTTATTATTTCTTTTTGGCCAACAATTACTTTTGCAATCTCGTTTTTCAAAAGATTACACTTGTCTATTAGAGTATTTAGTTGTTCTACTTGATTCATTATACTATTTTATCCAATTAAGTTTAAAATCACAACCTTGATAATCGGCATCTATCTTGACGTATGTTTTTTTCAATCTTTTATTTGCCCATTCTTTAATTATTTCTGTCTTCTTATTGTCTAAGGCAGAGGCTTGTATTTTGTCATAGTCAAGTGTTAAATCTACTTTGTGTGCATCGGTCTTACGATTTATTTTTATCAATCTATATGCGTCTGATAATTCTGTTTTGAATCTGATTGGTTTTGTTATTTCTCCTTCTTTCATTGATTCAAAATCAACTTTATCAACATTAGAAATTGTTTCGTTTATCGCATCTTTAGAAAAAATAGCACTTGCATTATACGGATTTATTATTAATCCTTCATTAATTTTTGAAGCATCATCAGAATATTTAAGTATTGCTTCTTCAAATGTTATTTCCCCGTTGTCTATTTCTTTTTTTATTTGTTCTAATTGATCGTAAGCTTCTTGTAATTGTTGTGGGGTTACTTTTGGTTGAAGCAAAATATGACGGCAATTTACTTGATTACCTCTTCTTTCTATCATCTGAATTATATGATAACCATATTTTGTTTCTATTATTGGTGAGATTTCTCCGTCTTGAAGTGCAAATGCTGCATTCTCAAATTCACCTACCATTTGCCCACGAGAGAAAAAACCTAACTCGCCTCCTTTTTTTGCTGAGGCAGGATCTTCAGAGTACAATGTCGCAATAGTAGAAAATTTACTTCCTTTCAATATTCTGTCTCTATATTCATTTAACTTCGATTTTACTCTTTCTTTCTCTTCCTCAGAGACTTCTGGTGTCTTTACTATTTGAGAAAAAACATATTCTTGTTCTATTGTTGGCAAACTATCTTTTGGAATGGAATTATAAAAATCTACTACTTCTCGTGGTGTAACAGTTATACTTCCTGTGAGTTTTTGCTCAATTTGAGCAATCATTATATTCTCTTTTATAACATCTTTATAGTAAGATTTTATTTCGCTAAGTGATCTTCTCATTTGCTTTTCTAACATTTCCTGAGAACCATAAGCACTTATCATGTATCTTATGCGGTTGTCCATTTCTCTGTTAACCTCATCTTCTGTTACTTCTACTGAGTCTACTTCGGCTTGATGCAACATGAGTTTATTGATAAGCATACCTTCTAATATATCACATCGCCTCTCATATTCATTTTCAATAATGAAATTACTATTCATCTTTTGTTGAAGATATGCTGTTTCTAATTCAGACTTCTTTATCATATTTTGTCCAACAACTGCTATAACCTTATCAACTACGTCAGGATTATTTTCGGGTTGTTGTGCAAAAGAAACAAAACTAAAAAACAATACAATTATTGATAGCGAAATTTTTGTCATAATCTCTACCTACTTTATACTATTATAAACATCTTGATAAACTTTGTAAGGATATTTTGCTCTTAATTGCTCTATCCATTGTTTTTCTAAGAAAGATTGATAGTCAGAAGTTACTAATCCTCTACAATCATCTAATGCTTTTGGTTCAATATCCACCCAAGAGTCTAATATCAAAAATGTTACTTTCTTATTTTTTGTCTCATAATTCTTAACCGCTCCTTTGATTTGCGATTCATCTGACCAAAAAAGATTATCCACCATTTTGTTGTCTCCTTTTTCATACTTATTCCATTTATAGATAATTTTCTTGTCTATATCTTCTTTTATTTTTAACTTTTTGGCCAACTTTTCTCTTGTCAAATCATTTGTCCAACCTTTAGCAACGGCTTTATTTAACAATTTCTCTATCTTTGAAAGATTTTTATTGTCTGTATCTATACTCCAAAGCGTAACACTTGCTCTTTTTTCCCAATTATATTTTTGTTGATTTGATGCAAAATATGATTGTAATCCTAATGTGTCTATTAGAGATTTATTCCAAACCATTTTGTCTGTTATTGAGAATATCAATACTCCTTCGCTGAATTCTTGAATGTCAGCTTTTAATTCTGGAAATTTTTCCTCTAATTTACTATCTGCATAATTAACAACTTGCTCTAAAACCACAGAGTTGTAAACCTTTTCTAAATATGAAGGTATATATTCTGCGGGTTGAGGACGCTGATGCATTTCTATTTCTTTTGCTAAATCATTTAACGTAAAAGAAAAGTCTCCTATTCTAAAAAGTTCGGAATTATTTGAAAAATCAGAAGGAATTTTCCAAGTTGCAGTGAAAACAGAATCTGTAATTATACATTCTATTTCTTTTAATACATCTTTATCTTCAACAAAACCATACTCAATCTTGGCTTTAGAAGCAAAAGATTCCAAAGATTTAAAACTTCTTTCGTCTTTAGAAATCCTATTTTCAATAAAATTTCTTTGCGACTCCAAGGAAGGAATTTCATTGTAACGAATCGGTTTTATTATATGCCAACCAAAAGATGTCTTAAATGGGAGAGAAACTTCGCCTTCTTTAAGTTTGCTCATTTGCAATATATATTCGGTTGGAACAGTATTTATCTTCTGATTTTTTAAAACACCTCCTGCATTTACAGTAGATTTATCATCTGAATAAACTTTTACAAGACTATCAAATGCCTGACCTTCTTGTATTTTGGCATAAATTTCATTTATTAAACTTTCGCTTTCTTGTTCAGAACGTTGATTTGCACTAACCCATATATGAGCAAGGTCCAATGTACTGAAAAATGCAGGGATTTTATCTGTCAATTTTATTATATGATAACCGAAACGTGTTTTAATGGGAGTAGAGATTTCTCCTACATTCATTGAATAGCAAGCATTTTCAAAAGGATAAATCATTACCATTGAAGTGAAAAATCCTAAATCTCCACCATTACCTTTATAATTTTGTTCTTTTTTATCATTAACAGAAGGATCGTCTGAATATTGTTTTGCTAATGCTGAGAAATCTTCTCCTTTTATAGCTCTTTCTCTAATACTCATTGCTTTGTTATAAGCATTTAATGTATCCGTTGGATTCGCGTTCTCTGGCAACGAAATCAAAATATGAGAAGCTCTAACAAAAGTTTTAGTTCTTTCATAAGCCTCTTCTATTAAAGATTGTGTAACCTGAGCGTCATTTAAGTACGGAACAATCAATTGTTGTCTATACTTATCAACTTCTTCCATATAAGAAGAAACTGTATCTAAACCCAATTCTTTCGCTTGCAACAATTTGAGTTTATAGTTAATATAGAGTTCCAGATATTCATCTAACTCTTCCTTATTTAAATTTCCAGGAGTTAAATTGTTTTTGTTATACATTTTCAAAAACTCTGCTTTACTTATCTTATCTCCTGCGATTTCTATAACAACACTTTCATTTGTTTGAGCAAATAACCCTGTATTTAAACTCAAAACAAATAAAGCAAAAAGAACAAATATTTTCTTCATCTCAAAAATTATCTTGAATAATTCGGTGCTTCTTTCGTTATTGTAATATCATGTGGATGACTTTCCGCATAACCCGCAGCAGTTATTTTGATGAATTTGGCTTTTCTTAACGCTTCTACATTAGCGCTTCCTGTATACCCCATTCCTGCTTTTAATCCTCCTACTAATTGATAAATAACTTCGCTTACTGTACCCTTATAAGGAACACGTCCAACAATACCCTCTGGAACTAATTTCTTAATATCATCTTCCATATCTTGGAAATATCTATCCTTAGAGCCTTGTTGCATTGCATCTAATGAACCCATTCCTCTATAAGACTTAAATTTTCTTCCTTCCATAATTATAGTATCCCCTGGGCTTTCTTCAACTCCTGCTAATAAACTTCCTGCCATAATTGTACTTGCACCAGCAGCTAAAGCTTTTACAATATCACCTGAATATCTTATACCTCCATCTGCAATTACAGGAACTCCTCTTCCCTCTAAAGCCTTTGCAACATCATAAACAGCAGATAGCTGAGGAACACCAATACCTGCCATGACTCTTGTAGTACAAATACTTCCTGGGCCAATACCAACTTTTACGGCGTCTGCGCCAGCATCTGCAAGAGCAATTGCAGCTTCTGCTGTAGCAATGTTACCACAAACAATATCAATATTAGGATATTTAGGTTTTACCCTCTTTAATGTATCAATAACATTTTTAGAATGGCCATGAGCAGTATCAATAACTATTGCATCTACCCCAGCAGAAACAACAGCATCAATTCTATCATCCATATCTCTTGTAACACCGATTCCTGCAGCAACTCGCAAGCGTCCCATTTTATCCTTACAAGCATTTGGTCTTTCCTTCAGTTTTATAATATCTCTATAAGTTATCAAGCCAACAAGTTTGCCATTTACATCTACAACAGGTAACTTTTCTATTCTATGATTTTGCAAAATATCAGCTGCTTGTTCAAAATCAGTTCCTTGAGGAGCAGTAATCACTTCCTTAGTCATGATTTCTCTTATCGGACGATTGATATTTCTTTCAAAACGCAAATCTCTATTGGTAACAATCCCTATTAATTTTTCGGACTTATCAACAACAGGTATTCCTCCAATAGAATATTCTTTCATCATTCTAAGAGCATCTTTTACAAGAGCATCTTCACTCAAAGTAATTGGGTCTGTAATCATACCATTTTCTGCCCTTTTTACTTTTAAAACTTCTGCCGCTTGTTTTTCTATTGTCATATTCTTATGTAATACGCCAATTCCTCCTTCTTGAGCCATAGCAATAGCCAATTTTGCTTCTGTTACCGTATCCATAGCAGCCGAAACAATAGGAATATTCACAGGAATATTACGGCTGAACATAGAGTTCACTCTTACTTCTCGTGGAATAATTTCTGAATATGCAGGAACTAACAAAACATCATCATATGTAAGTCCCTCTCCTACAAATTTTTTAGAATCTAAAAACATCTCTTCAAATATATTTTCGTGCAAAAATACTATTTTTTTTAGAATAATCAACTAAAAAACTAACACTAAGGGGAAAAAATCATAAAATAAAAAGAATATTTATTATCTTTGCAAGTACGTTTAGACGGCTCTGGAAAAAAATAACAAACAACTTAAAGAAATAAATTAATGATGAAACAGAGAAATAATTTAACCGATTCAGAACTTGTTTTAGCACCAGACAATTCAATGTATCACATACGCCTGAAACCAGAGGCAATAGCTGATAATATTATTTTAGTTGGAGACCCTGCAAGAATTGATATGGTATCTTCGTTTTTTGACACAAAGAAATACGAAATACAAAACAGAGAAATACGATCTTGTACAGGAGAATACAAAGGTAAACTAATAACTGCAATCTCTACTGGAATGGGTGTGGATAATATTGATATAGTTGTAACGGAATTAGATGCGTGTGTCAATATTGATTTAAAAACTCGAGAAGAATTACCAAATAAAAGAGTATTAAATCTAGTCAGATTAGGCACTTGTGGATGTTTTCAAAAAGAAATAGATATAAATCAATACGTTGCATCTAAATATGTTGTTGGTATTGACGGTATTATGTATTTTTATAAGAATAAAGAAGGCGTATTAATCAAGAAATTATCTGATGAATTTACACAATATATGGATTGGTCAAAAGATTTGCCAACTCCTTATGGAGTTGAATGTAGCAATGGCTTATTAGAAAAAATTGCTTTTGATATGCATGAAGCGATTACCATTACTGCCCCAGGATTTTATGGACCTCAAGGTAGAAAAATAAGAATTGATTTAGCCGACAAAACAATTAACTCAAAATTAGGATATTTTTCTTATAATGGAGTAAAGGCTGCGAATTATGAAATGGAGACTTCTTCTCTTTATGCATTAGGTAAAAATTTAGGGCACAATGTTTTAACTATTTGTAATGTTATTGCAAATAGAACGACAGGTAGATTTGCAGAAGATTATCACTCTTCAATGAAGAATTTAGTTAAATTAGTTTTAGATAGAATATGAAATATTTGAGCATACTTTTCATTATAATTTTGTTTTCTTTAGGTTCTTGTAAAAAATCCGAGAATCATTTAAAAGTTGAAACCATGGGATCAATAATAATTGATTCAAAAAAAGCAGAGACATTGATTCAGATCTCCTATACATATTCAGATGAAAAAGAAAATATATTAAAAAAATTTAATGAAGATATTTTAGAAAAATATAATGTAACACAAGAAATGTATAATCTAAGTTTGGATTATTACATAAATAATCCAAAAGAAATGGAAGAGTTAATAAATTATTTAAAGCACAAAAACACAGAGGCTAATGTTGATTAAAGTCTATGGTTCTGCTATTTCCGGAATAGTTGCAACAACAATAACTATCGAAGTAAATATAGATAAAGGAATTAACTTTCTTTTAGTCGGTCTTCCTGATAATGCAGTAAAAGAAAGTCAGCAAAGAATTGCTTCGGCATTAAATTATTATGGTTATAAAATACCCGGCAAAAAGATTGTCATAAATATGGCTCCTGCCGACTTAAAAAAAGAGGGTTCTGCTTATGATTTACCTTTGGCAATAGGCATTCTTGGAGCTTCTGAGCAGATTTGTTTAGACAAACTTGCTGATTATATCATAATGGGAGAGCTTTCTCTTGACGGCTCTTTGAATAAAATAAAGGGAGCATTACCTATTGCTTTAGAAGCGAAGAAACAGGGATTCAAAGGAATAATTCTTCCAAAATGCAACGCAAAAGAAGCCGCTATTGTAACAGGATTGGAAGTTTTTGGAGCAGATACCATTTTAGATGTAATCAATTTCTTTGACGGAAAAACATCGTTGGAACGTACATTCATTGATATTCAAGAAGAATTCAGTAAAAGTTTAGATAATTATGAGTTTGATTTCAAAGATGTCAAGGGCCAAGAAAGCGTAAAGCGGGCAATGGAGGTTGCAGCAGCAGGTTCTCATAATATCATCATGGTTGGCTCTCCTGGAAGTGGGAAAACGATGCTTGCAAAGAGATTACCTTCAATTCTCCCTCCTTTAACAATAGAAGAAGCGTTAGAAACGACTAAAATTCATTCGGTTGCAGGAAAAATGAGTACATATCAGTCAATTATTTCTGTGCGTCCGTTTAGAAATCCTCATCATACGATAAGCGACACCGCGCTTGTTGGAGGAGGAACTTATCCTAACCCAGGTGAAATATCTCTTTCTCACAATGGCGTCTTATTTTTAGATGAACTTCCTGAGTTTAAGAGAAATGTATTAGAGGTTTTACGTCAGCCCATGGAAGAAAGAAAGATAACTATCGCGAGAACAAAACAAACAAGTGAATATCCAGCAAGTTTTATGTTAGTTGCGGCAATGAATCCTTGCCCTTGTGGTTATTATAATCACCCTACTCAAGCTTGTACTTGTGGGTTAGGAGCCGTAAACAAGTACCTTAATAAAGTTTCAGGTCCTTTGCTAGACAGAATTGATATTCAACTAGAGGTAGTACCCGTTCCATTTAAAGAACTATCCACTTTACAAGAAGGAGAATCAAGTGAAACTATAAGAAAGCGTGTAATTGCAGCAAGAAAAATTCAACAAGAAAGATTTAAAGACTATCCAAACATACATTGCAATGCACAAATGAATACGGCTTTAATGAAAAAATTTTGTAAAATTCAACCTTCTGGAATGGAACTCTTGCGCAATGTCATGGAACGTCTAGGTCTTTCAGCCCGTGCATACGATAGAATTTTGAAAGTAGCACGTACAATTGCAGACCTTGAAAATTGTGAAGACATTCAAGATGCTCATTTAGCAGAAGCTATAACTTACAGAAACTTAGACAGAGAAAGCTGGGGTAGATAATCAATACATATTTATTATGAAAAAGATAACAATATTTTTTATTTTATTATTTGTTTGTAATTCATTGATTTATTCTGCAAATCAAGCACAAACAAACTTAGAATCAGGAACTTATACAATTGGCGCAACAACAGCAGTAATTAATCTTAATATTAATGAAAACCAAACTATAACGGTGTTTAAGGACACGCTCTTATTTGAAGAGGATTTTAACAACTTTTTAAATAACGGTGTTATAGGTACTTCAACAGTAATTGGAGGCGAAAATGTATTGACAGTTCTACCAAGTTCAATGACAAAAATGCCTGGTTGCAAAGCAAGAACTGTAAAAGTAAACGAAGAAAACGCCTGTAATATTTATGATACATCTTCAAAATTCAGAACACCAATTCTCTCAATTCCAGATAATTCAATTTTATCATTTCGTATAAAAAATAATTCAAACAAAAAACAAGAACTAAGGGTTAATGATACTACTTATTACATAAGTAAAAAAATTGATTCTATTAAAACAAGATATTTGTCATCTGCGACTTTTATCGAATTTGGTAAACAAAGTGATAACACAGTAAGTTTGTTTTTAGATGACATTAAGATTATTATTCCTCGAGAAGTAGTAACCTATGCTTATGAAAATAATAATATTAGTTTACAAGGGCTTGTACCAGAAACTAAATATTATATAGAAATCAAAAATCAAGATTTAAGCGTTACCAACACCTATTATTTTACAACAAAAAAGAAAATTGAAGATTTTATTTCTCAGGTATCAAATCCTTATACAGTTTCTTTAAATTGGCAAAACAATGAAAACAACTCAAATCTTTTGTTTTCAATAGATTCAATTGAAAATGTAGCGGATAATTTGCTGATTTCAAAAATAGTTTGTGCTTCTCCCATGAATATTGTAGAAATATATAATCCGACAGAAAGAGATATATGTTTAAAAGATTATAAATTTGTAGCATATAATCACGGAACAACTATTACAAATACTAGTGCTCCAATGAATTATATATTTTATGAAAAAGATACAATAAAAAGCAACTCTTGCATTGCATTAGCTTATAAATTAAACATTGCTTCTATTGATACAAATTTAGTTATTTATCCGGTTATATACAATTTAGCATTTTATAATGGTGATGATTCCTATTTAATTATCAAAAAAAGAAATAATGATGTATATGATACAATAGACCTATTTGGACGAATAAAAAATTCAGAATCAGAATCGGCTCCAGGAACTTTTGGTAATTCTATTTTAATTAGAAAGCCAGAAATTAGACGTGGAATAAAGCATAATCCTGCGAATGTTGAAAATGTTTACTCGGAATGGAATATCGATACATACAATTCTGAAAATATTAATTCTATACTTGGAACACATACATTAAATCCTGCAATTGCAGTGCATAACATTGAAAACGATACACTAAGCACAGGACAAAATTCTTATCAAGTGAACAATGTTAATTTTGATGGAGTATATCGTTGTCAAATCAAAGAAGATAATAATGTAATTTCCACAACTACTTTTAGAATGGGGAAAGAAATTAATGCAATAAGCAATGGAAATTGGGATAATGATACTATTTGGCAAAATGGAAAACAACCAACAAATTTAGATAGAGTAATCCTATCTTCTGGAATTAATATAACTATTCCTCAAAATATAGAAGCCAAATGTGCGGAGTTAGTAATAAAATCTAATTATTCTACTTGCGATACAACAAACAAGGTTGAGATAATAAATAATGGTAATTTACAGGCTGAAAAATATATAGTAAAACCGACTTTTACAGCTTATACGGCCAATTCTAATGGTTGGACACTTTTTGGTGTACCTATAAATATCACAAATAAGACTCGACAAGAAATTTACAATAGTTTTGATATTGGAAATCAAGATGATTTATATTATCTCAAAGAAGATTACACATCAGATGCTTCAGCTTGGATTCCTTATTATGAAAATGTTGATGATAGCAACTTCTTTAAACAAAATTTAGGCTATTTAATTGCTTATGCAGGAGAAAAAGAATTGCAGTGGGAAGGAACTTTATTTTTTGAAGATGAATTAATATTATTAAATAACGCTTCCTATAATGAAAATGGAGGTGCAGGTTTTCATCTTTGTACGAATCCTTACCCTTTTTCTGTAAATCAAAATAATTTTTCTAAAACGAATATTGGAGGAATTTGGTTGCTTAAACCAGAGACAGGACAATATATCCCAGAAGATCCTAATGAGCAATCTTCCTTTATGATAGCACCTTTTGTTGGTTTTATGACAAAAGTAAATGCTTCTGAAAATCTTTTAAAAGTTCATAAACAAGAAACTGTTATTCATGCAAAATCATCTTCTATGATAGAAAAACTTCATTTAAATTTGTCTTATAATGGTGGAGAAGATGATTTGAAGATTTATTTTCGTGAAGATGTTACTGAAAACATAGACGAATATGACGTTTGTAAATTATTTAGTTTTGGTTCTGCACCAGATTTATATAGTAATTATTTTCAAAATAATTTATCCATTGTTTCTTTACCTTTGTGGCAAGACTCCATTATTATACCTATAATATATAGCACCAAAAGCCTATCTGAATATGTATTAAAAATGAAAAACATTCCAGAAAACGTAGTGCGAGCTGAATTGTATGATGACAACGAGTTGTTGATAGATTTTGTTGAAGATAGTACTTATAATTTCCAAACATTATTAAATAATGAAGAGAGAACTTTAATTTTAAAGCTATATTCTTTTGATTTAAATATTACACAAGAGGAAGAAATGTTAGATTTTAAAGTTATTCAAGACAAAAACATTGTTAAAGTGATTTCTTCTAATGAAATAGAAGAACTTGTGTTATATGATACTAAGGGTGTTAAAGTTAAAGAATCCAATTCAAATGAAATTATAATTCCAAATAAATCTTGTTATGTTTTATCTGTTAAAATTAAGGGACATAGTTATTCATGCAAAATAATTTATTTATAATAATGAAAAAAATAATTTTTACAGCTTTTATTTGTATTATAAGCAACACGGCTTTTTCGCAAAATCCTCCTTTGCCACCAAATGTACACGGAGGACATTCTCAAATTGAGTCTCCGTATGCTTACAATAATAACACAAAAACATTTGACACAGCTAATCACGCAGCTCCTATTGGCACTGCCACGTTTTTGCTTTTATCATTGGCAGCATTATTTACTGTTATTAAGATAAAATTAAACAAAAAAAAATCTGATTAATTTTTTTTTGTATCTTTGCAAATTATTGAAATAAAAACAAATGACAGAAAGAAAAGTAAGAGTTAGGTTTGCACCGTCTCCAACAGGTCCACTTCATATAGGTGGTGTGAGAACGGCTTTGTATAATTACTTGTTTGCAAAACAAAACAATGGAGATTTTATTTTAAGAATAGAAGACACTGATCAAACAAGATTTGTTGAAGGAGCTGAAGATTATATAATTGAATCTTTTAAGTGGTTAGGACTAAAATTTGACGAAGGAGTAGGAATAGGTGGGGATTTTGGGCCTTATAAACAATCAGAACGAAAAGATTTATATAAAAAATACGCCTTAGAACTTATAGAAAAAGGTTGGGCTTATTATGCCTTTGACACAGCAGAAGAATTAGATGCTTTAAGAAAGCAATATGAAAGCGAGAAGAAAAATTTTCAGTATGATTGCAATACACGAAAAGGATTAAGAAACTCTTTATCTCTTGAAAAGCAAGAAGTAGAAAACTTGTTAGCAAATGATACTGCTTATGTTATCAGATTTAAGTTTCCTGAGAATGAAGATATTCATCTTGATGATTTGATTAGAGGTCATGTCAAAATGAATTCTTCATTATTAGATGACAAAGTATTATATAAATCAGATGGAATGCCAACTTATCATTTAGCTAATATAGTTGATGACCATTTAATGTGTATATCTCATGTTATAAGAGGAGAAGAATGGCTTCCTTCCTGCCCTTTGCATGTTATGTTATATAAAGCATTTGGCTGGGAAGACACTATGCCTAAATTTGCTCACTTACCATTGCTGTTAAAGCCTGATGGAAATGGTAAATTATCAAAAAGAGACGGAGATAGGTTAGGCTTTCCTGTATTCCCATTACAATGGAACGATCCTAAATCTAAAGAAATTTCTTCTGGATATAGAGAAAGTGGATATTTACCAGAGGCTGTAATAAATATGTTAGCTTTATTGGGTTGGAATTCGGGTACTGAACAAGAACTATTTTCATTAGAAGAATTAGTAAACAAATTCTCCATAGACAGAATATCTAAACACGGAGCAAAATTTGATTTAGAAAAGGCAAAATGGTTTAATCACCAATATTTACAAAAAGTTGAAAATAATAAATTAGCTGCTGACTTCATTATTGATTTGAAAAATAGAGGCATTGAAACTTCCATAGATAAAACCACATCTATAGTTGAATTAGTTAAAGAAAGATGTGATTTTGTCAAAGATTTATGGAATAATAGCGATTACTTTTTTGTTGCACCTGAATCTTATTCAGAAAAAGCATTAAAAAAACGTTGGAAGGAAGGAACTAGTGAAAAATTACTTATTGTAGCTGATAAAATAAATGAAATAGAATACAATATGTCTTGGGCAGATAATGCTGAAGAATGGTTAATGAAGTATATTTCTGATAATGAATTAAACATGGGACAAATTATGAATTCTATTCGATTAGCTATAGTTGGAGATACTAAAGGTGTAAACATGGTAGATATGATGAGAATTTTAGGCAAACAAGAAATTGTATCAAGAATAAAAACAGCTGCGGAAAAGATAAATTTATAGTGAAAATAACAACTATTAATATAATTGGACAAGGCAATGTCGCTTTTCATTATCATAAAATAATGAAAGAAAGGGGTTATGAAGTAAAAACTATTTCTTCCCGTAAAGAATTTGTTTTACAAGATGTGAAAAGCGATATTGTTATAATAGCTGTAAAAGATGACGCTATAAAATTAGTTTTAGATAGATTACCAAAAGTTAAAGGCCTTTTATTACACACCTCAGGATTTACGAAAACTGAAATTTTATCAGAAAAAGCAGATAATTATGGTTGCCTATATCCTTTACAATCATTAAATAAGAAAAAGAAAATAGATTTTTCTACTGTACCCTTATGCTTCTTTGTCAACAATATAAAATACAAAGATTGTTTGGAAACATTTGCAAAAACCCTTTCTCCAATAACAAGTTTTGTTTCTGATGAGCAACGACAATATCTGCATATTGCAGCAGTATTTGCAAATAATTTCACAAATCATTTATTAGGTATATCAAAAAATATTTTAGATAAAAATAGCATACCTTTTTCAATGCTATTCCCTATTATTGATAGAACCATAGAAAACATCAAAACTTCAAATGACATATTTTCTTTACAAACAGGACCAGCTGTAAGAGAAGATATGAACATAATAAATGAGCACATCAAGTATTTATCTATAAAAGAACTTGAAGTATATTTAGCTGTAAGTAGAAGTATAATAGATTATCAAAAAAAATAATCATGAAAACAATAGTAGTTTTAACAGGTGCAGGAATAAGTCAAGAAAGTGGTATAAAAACTTTTAGAGATAGTGATGGACTTTGGGAAAATCATAGAATTGAAGATGTAGCAACATTTGATGCTTGGAAAAGAAATCCTGATTTAGTAAGAGCATTTTACAATCAAAGAAGAAAAGAATTATATAATGTAGAGCCAAATGAAGGGCACAAGCAATTATTACGCTTAGAAGAACATTTCAACTTGCAAATAATCACACAAAATGTAGATGATTTGCACGAAAGAGCAGGAAGTAAAAATGTATTACATTTACATGGAGAATTAAAAAAAATATGTAGTGAAATAGACATTAATGACATCCGAATTCTTGATGGTTGGGAATTAACAGCAGAAATGAAAGATGCTTACGGAAAACCCTTAAGACCACATATCGTTTGGTTTGGAGAACCTGTTCCAAATATAGACATTGCAGTAAAATTATGTGAGGAAGCGGATATAATGATAATTATAGGCACAAGTCTTAATGTATATCCCGCAGCAGGCCTTTTACATTACACAAAAAAAAATTGCAAAAAATATCTTATTGATCCCAAAATGGTTAATATAACCGATAAAAACATTACCTTTGTGAAACAAAAAGCAAGTAGTGGAGTAAAACAAGTAGTAGATGAAATATTATCAGAATATTTATGAAGATAGTATATATAGAAACTTATGGTTGCCAAATGAATCAGGCAGATAGCGAGATTGTTGCTTCTATATTAAAGGACAATAATTACGAAGTTACTAACGATGTCGCAGAAGCAGACCTAATCTTAGTCAACACATGTTCAATCAGAGAAAATGCAGAACAGCGAGTAAAGAAACGCTTAATAGAATTTGACTCTTTAAGGAAGAAGAAAAATTGGCTGAGAATAGGCGTATTAGGGTGCATGGCAGAAAGATTACAAGAACAATTAGTGAAAGAATGTAAAGTTGATATAGTTGTAGGCCCTGACTCTTATAGAAATATTCCTATTTTATTAAATGAAGTAGAAAAGAACAAACAAGCTTATATATCAACCACGCTTTCAGAAGAAGAAACATATGCCGATATTGCACCTGTAAAACTCGACACGAATGGAGTAACAGCTTTTATCTCTATTATGAGAGGTTGCGAGAACTTTTGCTCCTATTGCGTTGTACCTTATACAAGAGGGCGAGAACGTAGTAGGGATCCTAAAACAATTATCGCAGAAGCACAGGATTTATTTAATAAAGGGTATAGAGAAGTAACACTTTTAGGGCAAAATGTAAATTCTTATATTTGGAATAAAGGCGAGATTGACGAAATCAATTTCGCAAAATTAATGGAATTAGTTGCAAAAGTAAGCCCTTTATTAAGAATTCGTTTTTCTACTTCTCACCCAAAAGATATTTCACAAGAACTTTTAGATATAATTGCCAAATATGACAATATATGCAAATTCATTCATCTTCCTTTGCAATCTGGTAGTACAAGAATGTTAAAATTAATGAACAGAAAATACACAAGAGAAGACTACATGAATAAAATTACTGCAATAAAAAACACAATAAAAGATTGTGGAATTGCAACTGATATTATTGCAGGATTTTGCACAGAAACATTAGAAGATCATAAAGACACATTAGACATGATGAGTTGGGTAGGTTATGATTCAGCCTTTATGTTTAATTATTCCCAACGCTCCAACACTTTGGCTGCAAAAAAATATGAAGATGATATATCATACGAAGAAAAAACTAGACGTTTAGAAGAAATAATAGACCTTCAAAGGAAACTATCTTTACAAAGCAACCAAAAAGACATAGGAAAAGAATTTGAAGTTTTAATAGAGGGCGAAAGTAAAAGAAGTAGAGAGCAATTATATGGAAGAAACTCTCAAAACAAAGTGATAATATTTGATAGAAAAAACTTTAAAATAGGAGAATACGTACAAGTAAGAGTAACATCTTGTACTTCTGCTACTTTATTTGGAGAAATTGTTTAATGATAAATAAATATTGTGTTATGAAGATTAGAAAAAGTATATTATTATTAAGTATCGTTATGATGGCATTAGCCTCATGTACTTCTCAAAAGAATTTAATCTATTTTCAAACAGGAGAACAAGAAGATTATAAATACACCTATGAAGAAGGCAAATCAAACTTCTCTCCTAATTATTGTTTAGCCAAAGAAGACATGCTATATATAGACATTATGGCTATTGATGATGAAACAGCGAGAATGTTTTCTGCAAAAGACACAAGATATTCTACTACTGAAACAAGCATCTATTTAAATGGTTATGTCATTGATAAAAATGGAGAAATTAATTTGCCTGTTGTTGGTAAAATCAAAATAGAAGGATTAACAGTCGAACAAGCACAAACTGCAATTCAAGAAAAAGTAGATCAATATATTCAAGGAGCTGTTGTTAGTTGCAAAATGTTGAATTATAAAGTTTCTATTTTAGGAGAAGTAAACCGTCCTGGTACTTATACTTTTTACCAACCTTGCGTAAGTTTATTCCAAGTTTTAGCAGCAGCAGGAGATTTGACCTATTATGGAAATAGAGAAAAAGTTAAAATTATAAGAAAAACAAAAACAGAAGATATTGTTTACACAGTAGATTTAAGAAACGTAGACATATTACAAGATAAGAACATGTATCTTCAACCAGATGATGTAGTATATGTAGAACCTAATAAAAACACAAAGACATTATCTACTTTAAATATTCCACTGTCCACTATTTCTAATTCATTAGTAGTCTTGACATCTGTAATATCCATATTAACTTGGGTACTTTCGTTAAATAGCAAATAATAAAAGATAAAGAATCATGAGCGAAGAAAAACAAATTAGAGAAGAAGACAATAATTCTATTAACATAATGGAATTATTGTATAAAATGTTGGAAAAATGGCATTTATTTGTTATTGCAATAATTGTTGCAATAGTTGTGTGCATATTTATTACAAAATATTCCACCCCTCTTTATGAAGCCAAAACAACTTTACTCATAAAGAGTAATAGCAATATGATGGCAAATTTATCTGGAAATTATGGATTTAATTTTTATAATCAAGACGCTGTTAATTTCCAAAATGAAATAGGAACAATACAATCTGTTTCAATGGTAAAAAGAACAGTTAAATCACTTGATTTATACGTTGATTATTTCCAAAAAAGTAATTTTAAATATAAAGACATCTATAAAGAATCTCCTTTTGAAATTATTTTAGACTTTTATAATGCTCAACCAACAGGAATACCTATCACAGTAGAATTGATAGATAAAAACAAATGTTATATATCCTATGAAGAGCAAAAGAACGTACCTATTTATGATTATATTCAAGACAAAATATTATCAGAATATAGAGACGTTTCTGCCTCAAAAATCGTGATCAGATATGGACAATGGTACATAAAAGACGGAATGAAATTCAAAGTAATTCTAAAAGACCCTGCAAATTGGGAAGACAATCTTGCTAAGATGGAGTACGGATTCGTAATTAACGATATGGATGCATTAGCAAATGCATTCAATTCAACACAAATCGAATTAATTAACAAAGAATCATCAATCATTTCTATCAGGTTTAAACATCAAAATAAAACTAAAGCAAAAGATTTTGTAAACAAATTATGCGAAGTTTATATTGACATGACATTTGAAGACAAAAATCACTTAAATGTAGCAACTATAGATTTTGTAAACTCACAAATTAATGCAATATCTGATTCTTTATCAGTAGCAGAGGCACGTAAAGAAGCTTTCCAAAAAAATAATAATACATTCAATCTTACAAGCGACGCAGAATATTTGTTTGAGAAAGCAAATGAATTTGAAACAAAACGAGCTGAAGAAACAACAAAAAAAGCTTACTATGATTATTTAACAAATTATATAAATCAAACCGATTTAAACGATGGACTTGTAGCACCATCAACAATGGGAGTAGATGATCCATTATTAAGTAAACTAGTAGTTTCTTTAACAGACCTTATTCTCGAAAAACAAAGATTATCTGCTGTAATGACTCCTCAATCACCTAAAATGAAAGAGTTATTAGCACAAATGGAGACCCTAAGGAATCAAATCAAAGAAAGTTTAAAGAACATTCAACAAGTTTCAAAAATAAACGAAAACGAATTAAACAGACAACAAAAAGCACTTCAAACAGAAATAGACCAATTACCAGCAACTCATAGAGATATGATCAACATTGAACGTCAATTTAAATTCAATGATGAAATATACAACTTCTTATACACAAAACGAGCTGAAGCAGAAATCGCAAAAAATGCAGCATTACCAGACCATAAAGTAATAGACAAAGCAATTTTTGCAATACAAGTTTACCCAAGAACAGCGACCAATTTCCTTTTAGCATTAATTATAGGCATAATAATACCAGCAGGATACATCTTTTTGAAATATTTTACTAAAAACACAGTAGATAGCAAAGATGAACTTGAAAAGATTTCCTCATCACCGATCATAGGATTTATTCCTAATTTCCCTACCGACGCAAACAGACTAATGGTATTTGATAAACCAAGAAGTCAAATATCAGAAACATTCCGTTCATTAAGAACTAATATAAAATACATATTAGGAAACGAGAAAACTGATGAAGGAAAAGTAATCCTTCTTACATCATCATTACCAAATGAAGGAAAGAGTTTAATCAGTATCAACGTAGCATCTATATTTGCTATTTCTGGCAAAAAAACTCTGTTAATAGGATATGATTTAAGAAAGCCTGCTTTACATAAAATGTTTGGACTAAATGCTACACACGGATTAACATCTTACATGGTAGGAAGATATGAATTAGATGACGTTTTACAAGCAACAGAATTTGAAAACTTTGATGTATTAGTTGCAGGACCTGTTCCACCTAACCCATCTGAATTAATAGATTCTGATAAAAACCGTGCATTATTAAAAGAGCTAAGAAAACGTTACGATTATATTATTTTAGATACACCACCTGTTAATTTGATTGCAGACGCACAATGTTTAGCAAAAGAAAGTGATATAAACCTATTCATAGTAAGATCTGAACACACAAATAAAGCAGCATTAAAAGTTGCCCTATCTGAATTAGCAGAAAGAAATGATATAAAAATCAATTTCGTACTTAATGACATAAAAACTACTGCACAAAAGTATGGATATGGATCAAGATACGACAAAGGTTATTATGGATATGGATATGGATATGGATATTTTGACAATGAACAATTAGAAAAATAATGTTGAAATGAAACATTATAATATACCTATTTTCATACCAGAATTAGCCTGTCCAAATAGGTGTATATATTGTAATCAACGTCATATTTCAGGTCAATTACAAGCAGTAAAACCAGAAGAAATTAGACAAATTATAGAGCAGCATCTTGCTACATTTATTAAACCTTCTCATGTGGAACTTGCCTTTTTCGGAGGCAGTTTCACAGGGATTGGTGAAAACGAGATGATAACATATCTCAAAATAATACAACCCTATATTGAAAAAGGTGATATAAAAAGCATACGCATATCAACCCGTCCCGATTATATTAACAAAAAAATTCTTGACATATTAAAGTCCTACAATGTAAGCGACATAGAATTAGGTGCTCAATCATTAGATGAAGAAGTATTAAGCTTTGCAAAACGTGGACACACTGTAAAAGATGTTGAAAACGCTTCTCAACTTATAAAAGACTACGGATTCTCGCTTGGGCTTCAAATGATGATAGGATTACCCTTAGATTCCGTTGAAAAGTCAAAAAAAACAGCAAGAAAGATTTTAGAATTAGGGGCAAAAAGTACAAGAATATATCCTACGCTTGTAATAAATAATACAGATTTAGCAGATTTATATAGAGCAGGTCAATATAAAGCACTCTCACTTGAAGAAGCTGTTGATTGGACAGCAGAAATTTACAAAATATTTTCACAAACAGATATAACAATCTTACGAGTAGGCTTACACCCTTCGGAAGCCTTGATAAATGGAGAACAATTATTGGCAGGACCTTTTCATGTCTCATTCAAAGAGCTTGTATTAACAAAACTTTGGCAAGAAAAATTAACCAATATTCCTATTGACACAAAAACAATATTAGTTAATCCAAGAGAAATCAATTACGCAATAGGATATAGTGGAGCAAACAGAAAAAAATTACAAAAAAAATCACCTTTTTTAAAATTTATTTCAGATTCAAACGTTCAATTAGGGACGTTTGTAGCAGAGAATTAATAATATTTTGTTGTTTGAAATAAAATTTTTAACTTTGCACACAATATAAATTAACAGATTATTATAAAGATATATAAACAAATAAAAAAATAATAGAATATGGAATTACCTTTTGCAGAATCGTGGAAGATTAAAATGGTGGAGCCAATTAGAAAATCTACACGAGAAGAACGTGAACAATGGCTTAAAGAAGCAAAAAACAATGTTTTCATGCTTAAATCAGAACATGTATACATAGATTGTATTACAGATTCTGGAACAGGCTCAATGTCAGATCGTCAATGGGCAGCAATGATGATGGGAGACGAATCATACGCAGGAGCAAGTAGCTTCTTCCGTTTGAAAGACACTATCACTGCAATCACAGGATTTGAATATGTTATTCCAACACACCAAGGACGTGCAGCAGAAAACGTATTATTCTCTCACTTAGTAAAACAAGGAGATATTATACCAGGCAACTCTCACTTCGATACAACAAAAGGACATATCGAAAGCCGTAAAGCAACTGCATTAGATTGCACAATAGACGAAGCAAAAAACACACAATTGGAAATACCTTTCAAAGGAAACGTAGATCCAAAGAAATTGGAAAAAGCATTAGCAGAAAATGCAGATAAAATTCCTTTCATTATAGTTACAGTAACAAACAACACAGCAGGAGGACAACCTGTTTCAATGCAAAATCTTCGTGAAGTAAGAGAAGTTGCTAACAAATATAACAAACCAGTTATACTTGACTCAGCACGTTTTGCAGAAAACGCTTACTTCATCAAAACACGTGAAGAAGGATACGCAAACAAAACAATAAAAGAAATTGCAAAAGAAATGTTCTCATACGCAGACGGTATGACAATGTCAGCAAAGAAAGACGGTATCGTTAATATGGGAGGATTCATTGCAACTCGCAAAAAAGAATGGTACGAAGGAGCTAAATTATTCTGTATACCTTTTGAAGGATTCCTTACATACGGAGGTATGAACGGAAGAGATATGGACGCTTTAGCAGTAGGATTAGACGAAAACACAGAATTTGACAACCTTGACACACGTATCCGTCAAGTACAATACTTAGCAGCAAAATTAGACGAATATGGAATACCTTACCAACGCCCTGTTGGAGGACACGCAATCTTCGTAGATGCTGACAAAATCCTTACAAACGTACCAAAAGAAGAATTCCCTGCACAAACACTTACTTGCGAACTTTACTTAGAAGCAGGTATCCGTGGTTGCGAAATAGGATACATCTTAGCAGATAGAGATCCTGTTACAAGAGAAAATCGTTTCGGCGGATTAGACTTCGTACGTTTATGTATACCAAGAAGAGTTTACACAAACAATCACATGGACGTTATAGCAGCTGCTTTAAAGAACGTTTACGATAGAAGAAACGAAATAACAAGAGGAGTAAAAATCACTTGGGAAGCAGAATTGATGCGTCACTTTACAGTACAATTAGAAAGATTGTAAAAAACAAATAACAATAAAACAAAGAACGTCCCTTTTTAAATTAAGAAGGGGCGTTTTTTTTGTTTCTAAACATAAAAGTTTTATTTTTGTAGAAAAAATAAAACAATGAATAAAAAGACACTTTACCTAATAGATGCAATGGCAGTAATATATAGAGCCTTTTATGCATTAAATAAAAATCCAAGAATTACTACAAAAGGAGTAAATGTTTCCGCTATTTTAGGATTTTGCAACACATTATTAGAAATAATAAAACAATACACTCCCTCACATCTTGGAATAGCTTTTGACTTGCAAGGGCCAACATTTAGACACGTTCAATTTGAACAATACAAAGCTAATCGTCAAGCAATGCCCGAGGAAATAAAAGAATCCATACCATATATAAAAAACATAATTCAAGCAATGAACATACCTCTACTTTGCAAAGAAGGCTATGAAGCAGACGACGTAATAGGCACTCTTGCAAAAAAAGCAGTAAATAAAGGCTATGAAGTTTTTATGGTAACCCCTGACAAAGACTATGCACAATTAGTAGAAGAAAACATTAAAATGATAAAACTTGGAAGAGGGGCAAATCCAAACGAAATATGGGGAGTAGAAGAAGTATTACAACGCTTTGAAATAACAATGCCCTCACAAGTGATAGACATATTAGGACTTTGGGGCGATTCTTCTGATAATATTCCTGGAGTTCCCTCAATAGGAGAAAAAAAAGCGAAACAACTAATCCAACAATTTTCAAGCATAGAAAACATATTAGAAAACACCCATCAAATACAAAGCAATTCCATACGCAAAGCAATAGAAGAAAATAAAGATTTAGCACTTCAAAGCAAACAATTAGCAACAATAATAACCGATGTGCCAATTGAATTAAACGAAGAAGAATTGATGCTCTCTCAACCAAACTTTGAAGCTTGCAATCAAATATTTAGCGAATTGGAATTTACGACATTTGCAAAAAGATTCAACACTCACTACCAAATCCCGCAACCACAACCAACCATAGACCTATTCAACACCACAGTTTCCGAGCCAACGCTTTTCAATCTTGCAACTTACCCAACCTACAAAGAAGTTCCTCACACCTATACCGCAATTCACAGTGCAGAAGAGTTAAAAGAAGTCATAAACTCAATGCTTCAAGAAACACTTATCGCCTTTGGCACCGAAACAACAGGCTTAGAAATAGACTGTGAACTATTAGGAATATCCTTAGTCAGTCAAAGACATAAAGGATTCTTTGTTTTCTTTCCACAAAGCAAAGACCTACAAAAAGATTTCTTAGAAATAATAAAACCACTCTTTGAAAACGAAACCATTGAAAAAGTAGCACACAATTTAAAATTTGATAAAAACGTACTGCTCAACTATGGCATAGAAGTAAAAGGCAAAACCTTTGACACTCTCTTAGCCCACTATCTCATAGATCCAGAATCGCGACACAAATTAGACATTCTAAGTGAAAAATACTTAGAATACACAATGATAGACTTTGAAACCGTATTTGGAAAAACGATAAAAGAACCAATAAAAATAGAAAAACTAAATGCAGAACTCTTAACCGAATATGCCGTTGAAGATGCTGATATTACTTTTGCTCTAAAACCAATCTTAGAAGAAGAATTAAGAAAAAACAACCTATTAGAACTTTTCACCAACATAGAAATGCCACTTGTAGATGTACTACTTTCAATGGAAAGACAAGGAGTGAAAATAGACACTAATCAATTGCATAATTTTTCTCAATTGCTACAAGAACAAAAACAAGAATTAGAACAACGAATCTATCAATTAGCAGGAAGAGAATTTAACATTTCCTCGCCAAAACAATTAGGCACAATACTCTTTGATGAATTACAAATCTCCTCAGACAAAAAAATCAAAAAAACACAAACAAAACAATACTCAACCTCAGAAGACGTATTGCAAAAACTAATAAACTACCACCCAATCATACCACTTATATTAGAATATCGTTCACTCACCAAACTAAAAAGCACATACGTAGATGCACTTCCCGAAATAGTAAATCAAAAAACTGGTAAAATCCATACAAATTATAAACAATCCACAACCTCAACAGGAAGATTAGCCTCAGAAAATCCTAATTTGCAAAACATACCCATAAGAACAGATTTAGGAAAACAAATACGCTCTTGTTTTATTCCACAAAATGAAGAATACACTCTTTTAGCAGCCGATTATTCTCAAATAGAATTAAGAATAATAGCCTCACTTAGCAAAGACTCTGCTTTATGTCAAGCCTTCCAATCAGGAGAAGACATACACCTTTCCACTGCTTCACAAATCTATATGTTACCACAATCACAAATTACAAAAGAAATGAGACGCAATGCTAAAAGCGTTAATTTTGGAATTATATACGGAATATCAGCATTCGGCCTATCAGAACAACTACACATACCAAGAAAAGAAGCACAACAACTAATAGAACAATACTTTGCATCATACCCACAAATAAAACAATACATTACAACTTGTATAGAAACAGCAACTACAAGAGGTTATGCAGAAAGCATCTGCGGACGAAGACGCTATTTGCCCGATTTAAATTCAGCAAATGCAAATCTAAGAAACTTTGCACAACGCAATGCAGTCAATATGCCAATACAAGCAAGCAGTGCCGATATGATAAAAATAGCGATGATAAATATCTACAAAGAATTTGAAAAACAAAACTTACAATCCAAAATGATACTACAAGTTCATGACGAATTAGTATTTGATGTCTATAAACCTGAATTGGAAAGAGTAACAACAATAGTAAAACAACAAATGCTCAATGCCTTACAATTAGAAGTGCCCGTAGAAGTTAGCATAAATACAGGAGAAAATTGGTTGGAAGCACATTAAGAAAACAATAATAAATTTTGTAGAACACAATAAAAATATTATTTTCGCAGATTCAAACAAAAAAAGAATAACAATTTAATAAGAATAAGAGATGAAGAAAAAATTATTGTCAATTCTTGCATTAGGAGCGATTCTATTCACCTCATGCGGAACAAAAACAGAAAAACAAGAAACAACTGATTCAGCAATGCAAAAAAAAGTAGATGAATTTGCAATGGTTCAGCTAACAACAGATTTAAATAAATTAAATGACAAAGAAAAACAATTAATTGGCATATTCTTTGACATAGCTGAAATCATGGACGAATTATTCTGGTTGCAATCATACGGAGATAAAGCCGATATGGAAAAGATTCAAGATCCTGCAACAAGAGATTTCGCATTAATCAACTATGGTCCTTGGGATAGACTTGATGGAATGCGTACATTTGTAAGTGGATACGACGAAAAACCTGCGGGAGCAAACTTCTATCCAAAAGATATGACAAAAGAAGAATATGATGCACTTGAAGATGAAAATAAAGGTAGCCTTTACACTGTAATTCGCAGAGACAAAGACGGAAAATTACAAGTAAAATGGTATAGAGAAGAATACAAAAAACAAATAGACAAAGTTTGTGCATTATTAGACAAAGCTATTCCTTTGGCAGAAGATGCAGGATTGAAGAAATATTTAGAAGAAAGAAAAAAAGCCTTCCAAACAGATGATTATTTCGCATCAGACATGGCATGGATGGATATGAAAAATAGTCATTTAGACTTTGTAGTAGGTCCAATTGAAAATTATGAAGACCGTTTATTTGGAGCAAAAGCAGCATACGAAGCATTTATCTTAGTAAAAGATGAAGAAGAAAGTGCAAAACTTGCAAAATTCACTGCGATGCTTCCTCAACTTCAAAAAGAATTACCTTGCGATCCTAAATTCAAACAAGAAGTACCAGGAACAGAATCTGACCTTAATGTTTACGATGCAATCTATTATGCAGGTGATTGCAACTCTGGTAGCAAAACAATCGCAATTAACTTACCTAACGACGAGAGAGTTCAATTAGCAAAAGGTGCAAGACGTCTTCAATTGAAGAACGCAATGAAAGCAAAATTCGATAAGATACTTTACCCAATTGCAGAAAACATTTTACCACAAGAACAATTAGCAAAAGTAAAATTTGACGCATTTTTCTATAACGTAACCTTCCATGAAGTAGCACACGGTTTAGGAATTAAAAACACAATCAATGGAAAAGGTGGTGTAAGACAAGCCTTAGGAAATCAATACTCAGCTTGGGAAGAAGCAAAAGCAGATATTTTAGGATTATATATGGTTTGCTCATTGATAGACAAAGGTGAAATCACTACTATTTCAAAAGAAGATGCTTTGACTACATTTATAGCAGGAATATTACGTTCAGTACGTTTCGGAGCAGCTTCTTCTCACGGAACAGCTAATATGATGTGTTTCAATTTCTTTGAAGACAATAAAGCATTCGTTAAAAACCAAGAAGGAATATATGAAATCAACTACGAAAATGCAATAAAAGCAATTGATAGTTGGGCTGCTATGATTTTAGAAATAGAAGGTACAGGTGATATTATAAGAGCAGAACAATATGCTAAGAAAAATGGTCAAATCCGTCCTAGCCTTCAAGAAACACTTGACGTAATTAATGGAAAAAATATTCCAAAAGACATAAGATACGAACAAGGTAAAAAAGTTTTAGGGCTATAAAAAATGAATATAGCAGTATTAGGAAGTGGTAGTTGGGCAACTGCAATAGTTAAAATTGCAACACAAAACCACAACACAGTACATTGGTGGGTTAGAGAAAACGAAATAGTAGAGGGAGTTCGTCAATATGGACGAAACCCTCTCTTTTTGCGTTCTTGTCAGTTAGACACAAGCAAAATTGAGATTACAACAGACATCAAAAAGGTTATTTCTTCAACCGATACCATTGTTTTAGTAATACCTTCTGCCTTTGTAGAAAAATCATTGCAAGGTTTAACTCCATCAGATTTTGAAAATAAAACCATAATCAGTGCAACAAAGGGAATAATTCCTTCAACAAATCAAATAGTTGCTGATTATCTTCAAACTCAATTTAAGGTAGAATTGGAGCAACAAGCCGTTCTTAGCGGTCCTTCACATGCAGAAGAAATTGCACAAGACGGAATGACTTATTTAACCATAGGAGCACATAGTCAATCTCTTGCTCAACAACTTGCAAATAGGTTTGCGTGCAGATTTGTCAAAACACGCACTTCTACCGACATAAGAGGAATTGAGTATTCGGCCGTTTTGAAAAATATATATGCACTCACAGCCGGAATTTGTAAAGGAGCAGGTTTTGGAGATAATTTTATATCTGTATTAATCTCCAATGCAGCACAAGAAATGCAAAGATTTTTAGGCATAGTTGCTAAAAACGAAATGCGAGATACTAATAACTTTGTTTATTTAGGCGATTTATTAGTAACAGCATATTCACAACATTCTCGCAATCGTACTTTCGGACAAATGATAGGACAAGGTTATACAGTTAAGTCTGCACAATTAGAAATGTCAATGGTGGCCGAAGGATACTATGCAACAGATTGCATTCATAAAACTAATGAAGAATTGAAAGTAGATATGCCAATAGCAGATTTTGCATACAAAATACTTTATCAAGGAGCTCCTTTGAACAGAGAATTAGAACAGCTAAGTAACACATTCAAATAGAGTGAGTTAAAAACTCTTTGATTTTTTCAAAAAAAGTAAAGAAATAATTAAAAAAACAATGATTTTTTAAATTATTTCTTTGCTTTTTTTTGTTCCTTTCTTCATTTGTGTTACCTTTGCACACCTTTTGATATTTTTACTAAAAAAATTTAAGTAATGAAAAGAAATTTTTTATTCATTGTTTTAGCATTTTGTTTTTTTATTCCAAAATATTCTTTCGCAGAAAAGAATGAAAAACCAATTGTTTTCTGCTTTTCTATTGCAGATTCTTCTACTTTCTCAACTAATGAAAGAGTTGCAGATATTGTTTTAAAAATAGATAACAAAAAAATGTTTCATGAAACGGTTTTTGTTGGTGATAAATTAACTATTGGGAAGAGTTTTTCTAATGATTCCATTCTTGAGCTGCAAATAAAGACTTATAGAGGTTTTGTTTGTGAGATTAGAAATGGGGAAGAAAAATTAGAATCTTCTCTTATCAAGAATATTAAGGAAATACAGGATACTGTGTTTATTGATTTAAAGATAGAGGAAAACAATAAGTATCAATATCTTTATTATTCATTAGACGAAAAGACTAATAAGCCTTATCGTATTCCTGCTTTGGCCCAAACTTTTGAGGGAACTTTGCTTGCAGTGAGCGATCACAGACCTTGTTGGGCTGATATTGGATTTGGAGAGGTTGATTTAAAGATTAGGACTTCAAATGATTATAAAAATTGGAGCGAAGAAAGATTTATTGCAAATGGATTGGGCGGAGAGGAAAATATTTTTGAATGTGGCTTTGGAGATGCAGCAATTGTAGCAGATAGAGAAAGCAATGAGGTTTTAATAATGTGTGTTGCTGGACGTCAAGCTTTTCCTTCTGCAACTAAGGATAAACATAATTTTATGGCAAGAATAAGAAGTAACGATGGTGGCAAAACTTGGAATAAGGCAGAGGACGTTACTTCTATGTTTATGAAAGTTGAGGGAATTTATTCTCCAATTTTGCCAGAAATTTATAGTATGTTTTTTGCCTCTGGAAAGATTGTTCAATCAAAAGTGTTTAAAGCAAAGAATAGTAAATACTATCGTTTATATGCATCTTTGCTTACTAATGGTAAGAATGGACATGACAATTATGTTGTTTACTCTGATGATTTTGGTGAGAGCTGGCAACTTTTAGGAGACGTGTGTGTTGAAGGTGGAGATGAGGCAAAAGTTGAAGAATTGAGCGATGGCACTATTATTATAAGTAGTAGAAAACCTCATGGACGTTTTTTCAATGTGTTTACTTTCAGTAACATTGCAAAGGCAAAAGGTCATTGGGCAAAAGCTGTTAGTAGCGATAAAATTAGTGGAGGTATTGCTGTTGGAGCAAATTCTTGTAATGGAGAATTGTTAAGGGTAAGATGTATTAGTGTTGAAAGTGGCAAAGAATGTGATGTTTTATTGCAATCTTTACCTACTGAGGATAATAGAAAAAATGTAACAATCTTTTTTAAAGAATTAAAAGAAGATGTAAGTTATAGTCCAGAATCTTTAGCTGAAAACTGGATAAAAGGAATGCAAGTCAGCAATAAATTATCTGCATATTCTACTATGATTTTACAAAATGATGGGAAAATAGGTTTTTTATTTGAAGAAGAACCTAATGATTATTGCATTGTTTATACGTCCTTATCTATTGAAGAAGTTACTAATGGTTTGTACAAAACTATTAAATAAATTGATAAAAAGGTAGGTTATTTTTTCATTTTTCAGTTTTAATGTGTACCTTTGCCGAATAAAATCAAATTTAATAGAGATGAAAAAGGTTTTTTTTAGACGATTGTTTCTTATTTTTATGGGTATTTTAACATTCTCTTTATTTTCTTGTGTTGAAAATGGAGTAACTTATAATGCTTCTGATTGGGAAGGAATGTGGAATATAAAAGAAGAAATAGTTTTTCCTAAATCAACAAAAGCCTCATACGTTGGAAGTATAAAAGCAATAGATGATTCTAACATTATCATTGATGGAGGATTATTTGGTTTGAATTCTTCTTGTAAAATTGATGCAACAGTGTCGTCTAAGACTGCTAAATTTGATCAAGTTGTAAGTGGAGTTTATCGTTTAGTCGGTTCTGCTAATTTAAAAGGAGATTCTATTACTTTTAAATTTGATGTGAAAGTTGATGATAAGACAAGAGGCTATACAAGAGTAGCTGTTAAGATATAAACATTTTATATAGAATAAATTATGAGCGAAGATTCAAAAAAATTGCTTCAAGAAGCTAATGCTTCAATGACAGATACGGTTTCTCACTTAGAGAAGTCTTTGGAAAAATTACGTGCAGGAAAAGCAAATCCTGCTATGTTGGCTGGCGTAAAAGTAGATTACTATGGAACTCCTACTCCTATTGAAAATGTAGGTAACATTAGTACGCCTGATCCAAAACAAATAGTTATTCAACCATGGGAAAAATCTCTTTTACACCCTATTGATAAAGCTATATTAGCTGCAAATTTAGGATTTACTCCAAAGGTTGAAGCCGATGTTGTAAGAATTGTTTTACCTCCAGTAACAGAAGAAAGAAGAAAAGATCTTTGCAAAAAAGCAAAAGCTGAGGGTGAAACTGCAAAAGTAAGTATAAGAAATATTAGAAGAAATATTCTTGAAAAAGTTAAAAAATTAAAAGATTCTGGTGTACCAGAAGATGAAATTAAGTCTGTAGAAAAAGAAATGCAAGAGGTTACAGATAAATTTATCAAGAATACTGATACTGTTATAGCAGCAAAAGAAAAAGAAATAATGTCAATATAATTTTTCAATAAAGCCAAAGGAGTATTTTTTTGTAAAAACTTCTTTGGCTTTATTGTTTTTTTGTAATAATATTTATACATTTGCATCGTTAATAGTCTGTATTATGGGAACGACACAAACAAGAGTACGCTATTCTGATGAAGAATTGCAAGAATTTAAGGCGATTATTTTAGAAAAATTGGCTATCGCAAAGGAAAATCTTGAAACATTGACAGAGGCTTTTGCTAACAATGCTTCTGACACAAGCGATACCGCTCCAACTTTTAAGGTCTTGGAAGAAGGTGCTAATATCAGAAGTAAGGAAGAGAATGCAAATATGGCAGCTCGACAACAAAAATTCATAAAAGATTTGGAAGCTGCTCTCATAAGAATTGAAAATAAAACTTATGGTGTTTGCAGAGTAACTGGAAAGTTAATTCCAAAAGAAAGATTACGTATTGTTCCTCATGCTACTTTGAGTGTTGAGGCAAAATTGATGCAAAATAAAAAATAGAGTTTTGTGAAAAAACCTCTTATTGTAATATCTCTAATTCTTCTTATTGACCAAATAGTTAAATTTTGGATCAAGTTGAATTTTACCCTCGGAGAAGAATTGTTTCTTATAGGAGATTGGTGTAGATTACACTTTATAGAAAATGAGGGTATGGCTTTTGGCATGTCTTTTGGCGAGGAGATTGGTAAATTAATTTTGACTTTATTCAGAATTATTGCTTCTGTTTTGATTTTTCTATATCTTAGAAAGCTTATTATCAAAAAAGAAAATAAATTAATCATTTATGCCTTTACTCTAATCTTTGCAGGGGCTGTTGGAAATATAATTGATTCTTTGTTTTATGGACTTATCTTTTCGGAAAGTACATTTTTCACAACTGCTCAATTGTTCCCCGAAGCAGGTGGCTACGCTCCTCTTTGCTTAGGAAAGGTTGTAGATATGTTTTACTTCCCTTTAATAGACACTACATTGCCTCAATGGATTCCTTTTATCGGAGGAAATCATTTTGAGTTCTTTAATGCTATTTTTAATGTGGCTGATATTTCAATCACAGTAGGCGTTGGACTATTGGTTGTGTCTGTTTTTGTCTTTAATAATAAAAATAAAGCTATTTCGTTGGAGGAAATAGAGCAAGATACTAATAAATAACTACAATAATTCAGTGGAATATCTTATAATTTTAGCATTAATTGTCATTAATGGACTATTTTCAATGTCCGAGGCAGCAGTTGTTACTTCAAGAAAGTCAAAACTTGATGCCGATTCTAAAAAAGGCAACAAGACTTCAAAAAGAATATTAGAGGTTGCAGAGAATCCCGATAATTTTCTCTCAACAGTTCAAATTGCAATTACTGCAATAGGGCTTGTAACAGGTATGTACACAGGCGATAATTTGATAAAACCTTTTGCAGATATAATTAGCAAAATAGGACTTGATATTGAATATTCTGAAATTATTGCAAGGGTTGTTGTTGTACTTGTGATAACGTATGTAACGTTAGTAATTGGAGAATTATTCCCTAAAAAACTTGCATTGAATAATCCAGAAAAAATAGCAAGTATTATTATCTCTCCAATGAATTTTCTTAAAAAATTATTCTATCCTCTTGTTTGGTTACTTTCTATTTCTACTCAAGGCTTGATGTCTTTGTTTGGAATAGAGAAAAAAAAGAATACTGCTTCGGAAGAAGAAATTAAGGCAATTGTTAGTGATAGTACCGAAGGTGGAGAAGTTGAAGAGGTAGAAAAAGAAATAGTTGAGAGAGTGTTTTCTTTGGGAGATAGAGATGTTGCTTCTCTTATGACGCATAGAACAGAGTTTGTATGGTTAGATGCTAATGATAATTTAGATGCAGTCAAAGCTAAATTGTCTCAACATATACATTATATATATCCTGTTGCAGATAAAACTCTTGATAATATCGTTGGTGTAGTTTATCTAAAAGACTTATTTAATAAATTAGATACTTTTAATAGCGTTAAAGAAATAATGAGAGAGCCTCAATACTTACATGAAAGTATAAGTGTTTATGACGCATTAGAAACTTTTAAAGAAAATAAGATACATTACGCTCTTGTCATTGATGAGTTTGGAATGGTTGTTGGAATGGTAACAATGAATAATATTTTAGAATCATTGGTGGGAAATGCCTCTGAACTTGAAACAGAAGATGATGAAGATGAATTTATTGAAAGGGAAGATGGTACATTTTTAGTTGGAGGACAATATTCTTTTTATGATTTTCTTAGTCATTTTGATTTAGAAGAACTTTATCAAGACAATGATTTCAATACATTAGGAGGTTTAATTCTTGAACAAACAGGGACTATACCAAAAGTTGGCGAAAAAATAATGTGGGATAGATTTATCTTTGAGATTGTAGATTTAGATTCTACAAGAATTGATAAGATTTTAGTTAGTATTGACCCTGAAAAACTATCAAAAAATGACGAAGATTAGAAAAAAACATTGAAAAAATGTTATTTTTTTGTTTAAAAAATTGGATTTCAAAAATAACATTGTAACTTTGCAAGTTCATAAGAGTAAAATAATTTAAAGTAAATAATTAATAACAATAAATTTAAAAAGAACGCTATGAAAAAAGTATTTGCTTATTTGTCGATAGTTGTAGTATTGACATTAGGTTTATCAAACAATGTTTTTGCTCAAGATGCTGCAAAAACTGAATCTGAAACTGTTTCTGCTACAGAATCAGTAACATCAACTGACACTGCAGTTGCAGCAGAAGAACCAGCTGCTCCAGTTGCAGAAGAAAAATCTTTCCACCAAGGATTGAAAACAAAATACATTGAAGGTGGTGTTGGTTGGATGACTCCAATCCTTATTTGTTTAATTTTAGGTTTGGCATTAGTTATCGAACGTATTCTTTACCTTAACCTTGCTACAACAAATGCAGACAAGTTATTACAAAAGGTTGAAGAAAACATCGTTGCAGGTAATGTAGAAGGAGCAAAAGACGTTTGCCGTAACACAAGAGGACCAGTTGCTTCTATCTTCTTCCAAGGATTATCAAGACTTGATAATGGTTTAGAAGATGTAGAAAAATCATTAACTTCTTACGGTGGAGTTCAAATGGCAAGATTAGAAAACAACATGGTTTGGATTTCATTGTTTATTGCTATTGCACCTTCATTCGGATTCTTAGGAACAGTTATTGGTATGGTTCAAGCATTCGATGACATTGAAAAAGCAGGTGATATTTCTCCAACAGTTGTTGCAGGAGGTATGAAAGTTGCCCTTTTGACAACAGTATTCGGTTTGATCACAGCATTAGTTCTTCAAATTTGCTACAACTACCTATTATCTAAAATAGAAGGTTTAGTTGCAACAATGGAAGACTCTTCTATAACTTTCATGGACATCTTGGTTAAAAATAGTAAGAAGTAATTTTCTTTAACGAAAAGGTAGTTCTTTTTAAGATAAGGACTGAGATTAGTAATTACTTTATAAACCAAGGAGGAAAAATGAAAAAAGATTATAGAAAAATATATTGGACTGTAGCCCTAATATGGGGAGTTATAGCTTCAATTTGTGCAGTTGCTTACGCACTATTATTTGACAAAGATGCTCCAATAGACGGACAATCATCAGCAATGGCAGTATGGAACGTTGCATATTGGTCAGTTATAGTATTACTTGGAGCAAGTTTATTAGTAGCAATAGTATTTGCACTTGCGCAAGTTATAAAAGGATTAAAAGATGATCCTAAAAAACAAATGGGTATCATTATAGCAGTTGTAGCTTTAATAGTAGTATTTGTTGCTTCTTACTTACTTTCTTCAGGAACAGACGTACCACAAGAAGTATTTGAAAAAACAGGTTCAGACTATTCAAGCTCTAAATTGATAGGTGCTTGTATGTATACCGTATATATCTTATTTGGCGGAGTTTTAGTATCTGTTTTATTTGCAGAGATTTCTAAAAAAATAAAATAGTTAATTATGGCAAGAAATAAGAAAAAGTTACCAGGTCTTAACGCTTCGTCTATGTCGGACATATCGTTTTTGCTATTGACCTTTTTCTTGTTGGTTTCTTCAATCAATACAGATATGGGTATTCAAAGACGTTTGCCACCGCCATCAGACCCTAACGTTAAACCGCCAGATATTCACAGAAGAAATACATTCGTAGTATTGGTAAATAAGGACGATAAATTACTTTTCAATAATGAATTAGGTGATATTACAGCACTTAAAGACAGAGCAAAAGAATTTTTATCAAATCCAGATAACTTACCAAACTTACCTGAAAAGCAAACAAGAAATATTCCATTATTAGGAGATGTAGAAGTTTCTAAAGGAGTTATTTCTTTGCAAAACGATAGAGGTACATCATACGAAATGTATTTGATGGTACAAAATGAATTAACAGCTGCTGTAAACGAATTGAGAGATGAAATGTCAAAAGCACGATTTGGAAGAGCATACATAGATGCTACACAATCACAAAGAGAAGCAATTGACAAAGCAATTCCGATTGCGATTTCAGAAGCAGAACCTAAAAATATAGGAGGAAGTAAATAATGGCAAAATTTAAACAAAAAGGCTCATCAGAAACTCCGGAACTGAACATGGGTTCAATGTCTGACATCATCTTCATGTTGATATTCTTCTTTATGGTGATTACAACAATGAGAGAAAGTTCTCTTATGGTAAAAGTAACAGTGCCACAAGCATCTGAAATCCAAAAATTGGAAAAGAAATCGTTGGTAAGTTACATATACATAGGAGTGCCAATTGAAGAAAGAAAATTCGGTTCAGCAACACGTTTTCAATTAAACGATCAATTCGGAGAAATAAGTGATATAGCTACTTTCATAGAATCAGAAAGAGCAGCAAGAGATGAAGCGGATAAACCATTCTTGACAACAACAATCAAATGTGATAAAGAAGTTAAAATGGGAGATGTAACAGACGTAAAACAAGAACTAAGAAAAGTCGGAGCTTTACGTATAATGTACGCAGCATCACGAAGAGTTAAAGACACTTATTAAACACTTCAATTAAATAAAATCAAATAAGAGTTGTTCAAAACGAGCAACTCTTATTTTTTTATTTGATTTCGGGAAAATAAGACAAAGAATACTATATTTGCAAAAGGAATTAACAAAGTAAAAAACTTTAAAATAAGTTGTAAACTATATGTATTAACAATTTATGAAAATAGGATAATTAAAGAAAGGTTAAAATAATGACAGATTTTAATAAATTTACATTGTCGTTGCATAATCATCTTACTGAAATTTTTGATAAAAATTTATCAGAAGAAGATAAGCATAAAATAAATCTTCAATTTTGGGAAGAAATAAAAGAATTAAAATGCAACGATTTTAGATTGTATTATTATAAAGCTTATTTTTTCAAAGCAGAAAATAATATTCAGGAAGCACAAAACAATATAGATGAAGCTATTAAATTGGTAGATGAAATTGTATGGTATAAAACAATTAAAGACCCCAAAAAATTGATAATTGAAAACGGGAAAAAATTATTTGCATCAGATGATAAGGGAAATGCTTTTTGTATAAAACAAGAACATATAAATCAATATATTGTAAAAGTATTTTTACTTGCGGGTGAAATATATGCACAAAATGATGATGAAGAAATGTCTCTTAAAAATTATCAAATAGGGCAATACTATAATTCTTTTCTTAAACCAGAATTTCAAGACAATGTATCTGTTTTCTCTTTTCGGAAATTTAACCAATATTCGCTTTCCGACTTAATAAATAACACAATAACTGTTAGTTCTTCTAAGTCTATGAACGATCCAATAGATAGTATTATTAATTTATGGGCAAATGAAGAAAACTTAAAGAAACTTTGTAAAGAACAAAAGCATATTAAACCATATAGTAAATCATTTGATTATTTTAGAATAAGGTCTTTTTGCATAAATGAAGATAAGACAATAGGAAATGTAGTTATGTGGTCTCATTATGCAGATGAGCATAGAGGATTTTGTATTAAATATAAATTATCAAAACACTTTATTTGTCAGGAAAAAGATTCAAAAAATTACGAACACATGTATTTAAAGAGAATAAAATACTCAAATAAAGTAATTGATTTATTACAAAATAAAATAGAAATTGGTATTGCATATGCAACAAAGAAAAAGGATTGGAAATATGAAAATGAAGTTAGACTTATTGTTTATAACCCAAATAATACAGCAGAACATTATGGAATAGAATTAGATAATAATTCTGAAATTGAAGCAATCTATTTTGGATATAGATGTCCAGATGCTACAATAACGACTATCAAAAATTTATTCAAAGCAAATACATATTGTCCAAAGTTTTATAAAATGGAATTAAATGAAAATAACATATATCATTTAAAATATAATGAAATTTAATTTAGCCCTGAATTTTTTTTGAGTTGCAACTATAAACAGATAATGATTTCGGGAAAATAAGACAAAGAATTAGAAAAATTTTTCTTTGTCTTATTTTTTTACTTCTTTGAGGTAGAGACATTACCTCTTTGTGGTAATGCTTCTACCTCAAAGAAGTAATCGGATTACCACAAAGGGGTATTTTTTCTTTTCTTTGTTTTAAAAAATTATCTCAAAGAGTTAGAAAAACAAAAGCAAAAATAGTATCTTTGCAAACATAATTTGCCAAGAGTTAAGAGTGCAAATATGAATTTTATTGTTTAATAGCGTTTGCTGTTTGTTCTATTCAAATTGGAACCTGAGAAATTCTAAAAAATAAAGAAAACAAACAAGTGCAACGCCTACGATTTACGTGGGCTTACTTGTCGTTTTCTTCGGCTTTCTCAGGGCCGCAATTTGAGCAAGTATTGCCCACGTTTTGCGTTCCTAAGAAAGCCTTATTGAAAGAGACGATAGCATCGCACAAAAGCATTTGCTATGAGTAAAAGTCTTATAGAGGAATTGCCTCGTATTGCAAAAGAAGGACGCAAAGAGGCAGAAAATATCCTCGAAAAAATGAATGCAGGCAGTAGAATAAGCCTGCAAACCAACGAAATCGTATTACCTTGTAAGGATTCAAGCGGTCTGTGGAAGGGAACTAACCCTCAGGAAATTGAATCAAAGTGGTGTAACCGTCTTATCTACGGAGATAATCTTCTTGCTATGCAAGCCTTGCTCACAGGCGACAAATCGAGCAATTTAGAAGCACTTCGAGGCAAGGTAGATTTGATTTACATCGATCCTCCCTTTGATAGCAAGGCAGATTATCGTACAAAAATCACACTACCCGGCAATGAAATAACGCAAAAGCCTACAACCTTTGAGCAATTTGGCTATTCGGATCTTTGGCAAAAAGGAACAGTGTCTTATTTAGAGTATATGTACCCGCGATTACTGCTAATGCGTGAATTACTTTCCGACAAAGGAAGCATATATGTACATATCGATTGGCACGTTGGGGCGTATATGAAAATTTTATTGGACGATATTTTCGGAAAAGAGAATTTTACGAATGAAATTATTTGGTGTTATGGAGAAGGAATCAACTCTAAATCACATTTTAACACCAAACATGATAATATTTACTTGTATAGAAAGAATTCAAGTAATTATACCTTTAATTATAATGATGTTTTAGAAGAATATTCTGCTGGAAACGTAAAAAAATACAAGTATAAAGATGAAAAAGGATATTATAGAATAATGGGAAGAGGATTAAAAGATAGTCCTTTTTGTTCAAAAAGAGATTTATCTCCTGAAATCGAAAAAAAATTTCCTGATTTAGTTTATAGACATTATTTAGGTGCAGGGAAATTACCTGTTGATTATTGGTTAATTGATATAGAAAATCAAGCCTCTAAAGAACGTGTAAATTACGCAACTCAAAAACCGATAAAATTATTAGAAAAGATTATAAAAGCAAGTTCAAATGAAGGAGATTTGGTTTGTGATTTCTTTGGTGGCAGTGGAACAACGGCGGCAGTAGCAGAAAGATTGGGCAGACGTTGGATTACAACCGATATTGGTAAGCCTTCAAATCTTGTTATGCGTAAACGCTTTATTGATATGAATGCAAAACCTTTTCTTTATCAAGCAATAGGCGATTACAATAAAGAGGCTTTCGCTACAAACAAACATTTTTCAAGAGTAGGCGACCTTTGTGAGGTTGTTTTGAAGCTTTATGGTGCTTTGCCTTTTGAAAGAGAAAGGCTTGACGATAGACGTTGGGGCTACATAAAAGGAGGAAAAACATTGGTTTTTGTTGATTCCCCTAATAAATTCACAAGCAAAAACACTTTGAAAAAAGCATTTGAGGCAAAGAATAACCTTTTGGGAGCCGTTTGGTCAAAATGCATTGTCCTTTCTTGGAACTATCATTTCGACATTTCAGAAGGCTTAGAATTATATAAAGACTCTGTTGAAGTGCTTTCAATACCTCCTGATTTACTTGATAGATTAAGAAGAAACGGATTAGGAAAATTGATTGATTCAAGTAGCATAAGATTTACCTCTTTGCAATATTTGACTTTGAAAAACATAGAATTAAAATCTTGGGACAAAGAAGAAGACGAACTAAAAGTAGAATTAGGAAATTATATTCTTCACTCCCCTGATGCAATTCCGCTTGACGAAAAAGACAAACAAACATTAGAAGAAATAATGACTAACGATCCTTTGTCTTTAATTGAATATTGGAGCATAGACCCTGATTATGACGGAGAGACTTTTCGTTCTATTTGGCAAGACTATCGTCAAAACACAGAAAATGATGGAGATGCTTTGCACTGTGTTTACTCCGCTACATTGAGAGTAAAGAAAAAAGCAGAAAGAACAGTTTGCGTGAAAGCAGTTGATGTTTTCGGATTAGAGAGTATTGTGATTAAAAAACTAAAATAAACGATTATGCAAAACAATGTATCATTACGCTTAGCAAAACGCATTTGGGAGGTTGTTGAAAAGGAGTTTGAAAGCGGAGAATTATTTGAAAAAGTCAGCCCTACAACAAAAGAATTGTTGCGATTTTGGTTTTGCGAGCCTTTTGTCTCTCAACGACAATTTAATTTTCACAAAGGACAAAAGCAAAGCATACTAAACATAATCTATCTTCACGAGGTGTTGAAAATAAACAATGTTTTGGAGATTTATGAGCAAGTAGCACCTGATTTACTTCTTGAAAGTGATTTGTTTGGAGCAAAAGAAACTCGCAATTCTCTTAAAGAAAGCAGATATGATTTGCCGAAATATCTTGTTAAAATGGCAACAGGCACAGGCAAAACTTGGGTTATGCACGCTCTTTTGATATGGCAAATTCTTAATGCAAAGAATGAGGAGGAGAAAAGCGGTCGGTTCACAAAAAATTTCCTTATTGTAGCACCTGGACTTATTGTTTACGATCGTTTGCTCGATGCTTACAAAGGACGATTAAGCGAAAACGGAGACGGAAGAGATTTCTCGACTAACGATTTTGTAAGAAATAAGGATTTGTTCGTGCCTGAAAATTATCGTGAAGAAGTGTTTTCTTTCATTCAAAACAACACTGTGAGCAAGGAAGAGGGAATTGGTAGCAAAATTACAGGAAATGGCTTGATTGCTATAACTAATTGGCATTTGTTTGAGGACAAAACAGAGAAGAATTACAAAGATGAGTTCGCCAAAATGGCGTATGAATTAAATCCTTTAACACCCGGAGTAAGCAATGGCAATAGTTTAGACACTCTTGATGCACAATATTCAAGGGGAAAAGAGATGCAATTCTTGCAATCGTTAAAAGATATAATGATTATCAACGATGAGGCTCATCATATTCACAATAACGACTTGGTTTGGCAAGAAGGTTTGAACAAAATAATGGAAGGAGATGATAAAACTTGTTTTCAAATTGACTTTACCGCAACTCCATACTTGCAAAAAGGATCGGGACGAAATGAACGCAAGATATTTTTTCCTCATATAGTGTCTGACTTTGAATTAAAGACTGCAATAAACGAAGGATTAGTAAAAACAATTAGTTTAGACCGTAGAAAAGAACTTACAGACTTAGAGGGATTGGATTATTATGCAGAAAGAGATGAAAGAGGTAAGGTTATAGGATTGAGCGATGGGCAAAAAATAATGTTGAAAGCAGGACTTAGCCGATTGGAACAATTAGAAAAAGGATTTGAACCACCTCATCACCCAAAAATGTTGGTGCTTTGTGAAGATACTTCCGTTTCAAAAGAAGTGGAATCTTTCTTAACAGGTGCTGAATATGGATTAGCAAAAGAGGCTGTTTTGAGAATAGACTCCGATTCTAAGGGAGAGGTTAAGGAAACAGAGTGGAAAGAAATCAAAGAAAAGCTTTTCAACATTGATAAGCACGCTTTACCAAAAGTAATTGTGTCGGTGCTTATGTTAAGAGAAGGTTTTGATGTGAATAATGTTTGCGTAATAGTTCCTTTGCGTGCTGCGGAATCGAGCATTCTTTTAGAACAAATTGTAGGTCGTGGTTTGAGACTAATGTTTCGAGAGCCTGAATATGCAGAAACTAAAAAGGAAATAAGAGATGCTCTTTTGGTAAAGAAAACTGAGCCTAAGGCTTTGCTTGATCTTCTTTTTATTATAGAACATCCAAAATTTATTGATTTTTGGAATAACCTTTCGGGAGAGGGTTTTGAGATTGGAGAAATTGAAAGCGAAACAGAAGAAACCGAACGAGTAACAGGAGATTTAATAACGGTAGGTTTGAAAGAGGATTTCTCGCAATGGGATATGTATATTCCTAAAATAATAAAGGATAGTGAGGAAGAAATTGATTTTTCTCAAATAGATGTCAATCAACTCAAACCCTATACCGAGCATAGTTTAGAAACTTTAAGATCGGTGCTTGTTTCTAAAAACGAGGTCTTTGTTGCAACAGAAGTAACTGTAAAAACAGTGTTCGGAGAATTGGAAATAACTGCTAATCTTTTTAATTCCAAATCCTACAATATTTATTTGCAGAAACTTGTAAATAGCATTGGAAGAACGGATGTTAATAAACGAAGAAGAAACAAAGGAAACAATGTTAATTTACAAGTTTTCAGTGCAGATATTATTAGAATTGCAGACGAATATATAAGAACGAGATTATTTGATTGCGATTTTGACCCTTTTGAAAACAACGATTGGAAAATTCTTCTTGCTAATCAAGGTAGCGTTACTCAACATATTGTAAGGCAATTGAACAGTTTGATTTTCAACTTAACGGAAAACCCTATTTTTACTGATGCCGAGGTAGAGAGGGTTTGGTTTTCTTCTGTAAAAACTTTGAAAATGAGAGAAAACTATTCTAATCCGTCTTGTAAAACAATATATGAGCGATATGCTTGGCCAAGTAATAAAGGTGGATTTGAAAAGGCTTTTAGTGAGTTCTTGGAAAAAGATGGCAAAGTTGAGAGTTGGTTGAAAATAGATGAGTTTAAACATAGTTTTTCCAAAGTTTCGTATTTGCGAGATGATGGAATCATTGCTTGGTATAGCCCGGATTTCATTGTGAAAACAAAGGGAAAAATCTACATTATAGAGACTAAGGCAACTAACAACATAAGTCAGCCTAATGTAAGGGCGAAAAAAACTGCTGCTGTAAGTTGGTGCAAAAGTATAAACGCTGTTTCAAAAGACAAAAGAATGGAAAGAGAATGGGAATATGTGCTTTTGAGCGAAAATGTCTTTTACTCCTATAAAGGAACAGGGGCAGATATAGAGGATATTTGCAAAAGAAGCGTATTAAGTGGGGATTACTCTTCGGGTAGGCTTAATTTTGAATAAAACTCTCTAATCTGCATCATTTTTATTTTAAATGATGCAGAATTTTTTGTTTTGATGCAGAAAATAATCAAAAATAAAGTAATTTTGTAGTCTGAAAAACGGAATAGTAATGCACATATTTGATTACAAAAATGCACCAAAACAGTTATTGACTGCTGATATAGTCAATATATTGTCGGCTTTACACGAATTTAAAGGCAAACAAGAAAGGTATGTTGATGCAAAATCAGATGTATTGACTGCTTTATTAGATATTGCCAAAGTTCAAAGTACCAAATCGTCAAATAAAATTGAAGGAATTTACACTTCTGATGAACGATTAGAAGATTTGGTAATGAAAAAGACCGAACCAAGAAATAGAAGTGAAGAAGAAATAGCCGGATATAGAGAAGTATTAGCAACTATCCACGACAATTATTATTACATTGCCTTACGTCCAAATAATATTTTGCAACTTCATCGAGATTTGTATAGTTTTAGCGGAACAGATAGTGGAGGAAAATACAAAAATGCAGACAATATAATAGCCGAAACAGGAAAAGATGGGCAAGAAAAAGTAAGATTTATTCCTGTGTCAGCATTTCAAACCTCAGAAGCAATGGAAAATCTTTGCAATGAGTTTAATAATGCTATTGAAAAGGGAGAATATGATCCTTTATTATTGATACCGATGTTTATTCTTGATTTTTTATGTATTCACCCTTTTAATGATGGCAACGGACGTATGAGTCGTTTACTTACATTGTTGTTACTTTATCGTATGTCTTACTTTGTAGGAAAATATATAAGCATTGAGATGTTGATAGAAAAGACAAAGGAAATTTATTATCAAGCTTTGCATGATAGTTCAGTCAATTGGCACGAGAATAAGAGTGATTATACAGCGTTTGTAAAATATTATTTAAGTATTATTTTGAAAGCATATAAAGAATTCCAAGACAGAATAGAACATTTGCAACAACCAAAATCTTCAAAAGCAGATAGAGTAAAATCAGTCTTTGATAAAAAACTCGGAATAGTAAGGAAATCAGATATTCTCATACTTTGCCCCGATATTAGTCAAACAACAATTGAGCGAACTCTTAACGAACTATTAGAAAGTGGTTATATTGAAAAAGTAGGTAAAGGAAGAAGTACAGGATATGTTAAAAAATAACATCAATGTCAAAAAAATAATTTTTTTATAAGGATTTTTCATTTTTTTCTTGACTCGTCCCTAAGAGTATGTATTAACTTTGCATTCGCTAGCAGATAAATCGTACGAAAATGAGTAAAGAAACGAAATTAAAAATCGGAGAGTTTTCAAAAATGATGCAGGTAACGGTGAAGACTTTGCGTTATTATGAGCAGAAAGGATTGCTTTTACCCTATGAAGTGGACGAATGGACAGGTTATCGTTATTATAGCATATATCAAATGCAACGACTTAATATCATTCGTGGGTTGCAACAACAGGGATTCACGCTTGAAGAAATCAAAGAGTTGTTAGAAGATGGCGAACAGATGCCAAGCATTGATCAATTAACACAAAAAATAGAAGAAACAGAACATCAACTACAACTATTGATAAAACGCCGTAGCCAACTGCTCAAATGGTTAGACTCTCACAAACAAATTAAGACAATGGAAAAAGTAAATATTCAATCTTTGCCCGAAATTATTGTGGCAAGCCATAGAGAAATTATTCCAAACTATGATGCCTTAGGAGCATTGTGCGTAAATAAAATTGGATCCGAAATGCAACGTCTTGGATGCAAGTGTCCCCCTCCCGGATACTGCTTTACCATAGAACATAACAAAGAATATCGCTCTACTGACCTTGATATAGAATATTGTGAGCAAGTAGAGGAAATGGGAAAAGACAGCAATATCATACAATTTAAGCACTTGCCTGCCGTAGAAAAAGCACTTTGCATAAAACACTTAGGAGGTTACGAGCGTTTTCATGAATCTTTTGCCGAAGCATTTAGATATATGGAAGAAAAAGGCTACAAACCTATTGGGCATACAAGAATTTGCTATATCGATGGAGTATGGAATAAAGATAACCCTGAGCAATGGCTCTCTATTATTCAAATTCCAATTGAGTAAATTTGTATAAATAACAGTGGCGTATGAAAATACGTCACTGTTGTAAACAATAATTCGCTAAAATGTAGAAAAGAATCAAAAAACATTGTAATTTTGCGTTGTTATGGAGTTTAAATGCAAAGAATTTTCATTAAATCATACGCTTTCTTCAATGAAAGTAGGCACAGATGCTATACTTCTTTCTTCGCTTGCAGAGAGAAATCACAAAAAACATATACTTGAAATTGGCACAGGTTGTGGAATTATCTCTCTTGCAATGGCTCAGTTGAACAAAACAGCAAAAATCACATCTATTGACATAGATGAAGAATCAATAAAGCAAGCAGAGGATAATTTTCAAAAAAGTAAATGGGCAGATAGATTGTTTGCAAAACAAATCTCCTTGCAAGATTTTGCTGAAATAAAAGAAGAACAAACAAAATACGACTTTATCATTTCTAATCCTCCATATTTTGTAAATTCTTTGCAGGCTAACACAGCTAAACGCACCTTTGCACGACATACCGACAAACTTCCTTTTTCTGACTTTGTAAATTGTAGCCTAAAACTTGCAACTCCTGATGCTAAGATATGCGTTATACTTCCTACTTTGCAGAGCGATGAGCTCACATCTTTGTTTGAACAAAAGCAAGTAAAGGTTGAAACTCAAATAAACATATATTCAAAACCCTCAAAGCCGATAGAGAGAATCATAAGAACATATTCGCTTTTTCCAACAAAGCAAACACAAATAAAAAATGTCTTTATACGAGAAGAAAACGGAGAATATTCCTCTCAATACAAAGACATAGTTAGCGATATTCTGCTTTAAAACTCAAAAATTAAAAGCGGAATCTAATTCCAAAGCGTCTTGTGTTGTCGTTTTTATATTCTGGCAAAACATTAAAGAAGAATTCATATCCTATAAAGTTGAAAAATAATTCTAATTTCCAAGGATTATAGTCTGTAAGTTTGTTTGAGTTGAAGTTTAGTTTGTTTTCTGGCGTTATATTAAAGTCCCAAAGAAAACTTTTTAAGGTCCTTCCAAATTTTAGTCCAAAATTACAAAAAAAATAATTGTTTAGTTTTAAGTTATACCTTGTATATAGGAATAAATTGCGATCTACAATAAATTGTGCATTGTTTTGAAGATGCAAATCACTTGATAATAGTTGCAATTTATTGTTTAAGCATTCTACATCGTTGTTTAAAAATTTAAAATCCCAATTGTATGCTAATCCTACAAAGAATTTGTTGCCTTTTTTAGTAGGGTGTTCATAGTAAAAATCAATAAATTGGAAATTTTGACTAATTAGCGAGGAGTATGGATTATTATAGCGTTTTGAGTTAAAGTTTAAATCAGTTGAGCTAAGAAAAGCCCAAAATAAATTTATCTTATCACCCTCTTTTTCTTTAATTTCTTGCCTTGTGTCTTTGATTGAATCAAATTGACTACTCAAAAACACTTCTTCTTTGGACGAATAAAGTGTTATTTTAACATCTTGTGGCAAGGAGTCTGTCATTATAGTCAGCGTTTTGTCTTCAAAAACACATATATTACTCAAAACAATATTGCTATCTTTCGTAGAAATTTCTAAAACGTCTGTTTCGCTCCTCACTAAATTAAGATTGCTTTTTGCAGTCAAAGTCAATTTGTTGTAATCCTTCTCAATAGGTTGAGAAAACAAATAAATCTTTTCGTTTTGTGCTAAAATTATCCCTGAAATAAGGATAAAAAAACTAAATAATGCTGTCTTTTTCATATCAATCTAAGTTTTATCTTTTTGAAAAATCTATTAAAAATAATTCTTTCTTTTCTTCCCTTTTATAATCCCAAGAAAATTTAAGGTTATTCTTTTTTTCCTCTTTATAGCAAATCAATTTATCGGTTTCAATCCTTACAATCTTTGGCTCAATCACCTTTTCTTCCTCCTCAATCACCTCTTGCTTTGGCTCAGGCTCAATAATCGTGCTATCTTGTTCAATAATAATTTCTTCTTCTATTGTATGAGGGATTTCAATTGGCGTAATTTTCTTTTTTTCTCTTACAATAGGCTCGCTTTTCTTTGCAGGAATTGTCTCTTGTTTTTTTTCAACAATATTTTTTGCAATAGGCTTATTTTCGATAATAGTTTCGCTATTGTCAATAGGAGAATAAGTAAACCAAACTATACAAAAACAAGCAGCAATTGAAGAAATAGACGACCAAAACACAATAGTTTTTTTCCTCTTGCTTTGTTTTGCTTTTTCTTCTATTGCAGAAAAAATCTTTTCTTGTCTCTCAATATTTTTTTGATGTTGTTTTATAGAAGCAAACAACTCTATCAATTCTTTATCTTCTTTTTTCATAACTTAGATTTTTGTTTTACTTATTAAATCTCTTAATCTTGTGTAAGCACGTGAAAGTGTTGTGCGAATATTTCCCTCACTCATTCCTGTTTCTTTTGAAATTTCTCTTATTCTTTTATTGTTAAAATATTTTTGACGCAATAACTCTTGTTGGTTTTCGGGAAGTTGATTTATTAGTTTAAGGAGTCTATTATATCTTTCTTCACTATCTTCATTAAATTCTTCATAATTCAAATTCATAATCTCCTCTTCCAAGACTTCTTTTTTTGTTTTTCTCAAATAATCCACACACTTACATTTGCAAATGTGTACAAGAAAAGCTTCAATATTATCAATAGTATTTATTTTCTCTCGTTTTTCCCAAAGAAAACAAAAAACTTCCTGCACAATATCCTCACTTGCAAAATCATTTTTTAGAATAGAATTTGCAAAAGCGTGTAATTTAGGTTGATAAGTAGTAATTATTTTTTTAAATTTTTCAATCTTCATTTTAAAAATTGTGCTTTGTAAAGTAGTCGTTTTACTTAGAAAAATGTTACACAAAGATAAAGAAAAAAAGTCTTTACTTTTTTGAAAAAAAGCAAAGAAAAAAATAAAAAAAGTAAAGAAAAAATTTTTAAAATCAAAGAGTTTTTTTTCTTTTTGTAACTTTGCAAAATATTATATGAAATTATGACAAAGAATAAAGTAGAAATAATGTCCCCAGTGGGCTCTTACGAAGCTCTTTATGCAGCAATAGAAGCAGGAGCCGATAGTGTATATTTTGGAGTTGAAGGATTGAATATGCGTTCTCGCTCTGCAAATAATTTTACGATAGAAGACTTAAAAAATATTGCAGACATTGCAAGTCAAAATGGCGTAAAGACCTATTTAACCTTAAATACTATTGTTTATGACAGTGAATTAGGTTATATGCAAGAGATTTTAAATGCTGCAAAGCAAAGTGGAGTTTCAGCAGTCATAGCAGCAGATTTGGCAGTCATTAGTTATGCTCGCTCAATCAACTTAGAGGTGCATCTTTCTACACAATGCAACATAACAAACCGTGAGGCAGTGAAATTTTTCTCACAATTTGCAGACGTAATCGTTACCGCTCGCGAACTTTCTCTTGATAAAGTTAAAGATATTACTACTTGGATAAGAGAAAACAACATAAAAGGTCCAAGTGGACGCACATTGGAAATAGAATGCTTTGTTCACGGAGCCTTATGTATGGCAGTAAGTGGAAAATGCTATATTTCATTAGACAATGCTAATCAATCGGCAAACAGAGGTGCTTGTTTACAATTCTGTCGCCGTCCTTACAAGGTTACAGACTTAGATGGAGGCACAGAACTTATGATAGACAATCAATATATCATGTCTCCAAAAGATTTAAAGACCTTAAACTTTTTAGATAAGGTGCTTGACGCAGGCGTAAGAGTGCTAAAAATTGAAGGAAGAGGCAGAAGCCCAGAATATGTCAAAGTTGTAACACGAGTATATAAAGAAGCAGCACAAGCATGGCTTAATGGAGAATGGAGCGAAGATAAATTAGAAAAATGGAACGAAGACTTAAAGAAAGTTTACAATAGAGGATTTTGGGACGGCTATTACTTAGGACAAAGAGTTGGCGAGTGGACCAAGAAATATGGCTCACAAGCAACTACAAAGAAGACTTTTATAGGCACAGTTACTAATTACTTTAAGAATATCTCTGTTGCAGAAATAAAAATTGAGACAGGAGAATTGAAAGTTGGTGATAACATATACATAATGGGTACTACAACAGGAGTATATGAAGACACAGTAGAAGAAATCAGAGTAGATTTGAAGCCAACCGAAAAAACAGTCAAAGGAGAGTTTTGTTCAATTGCAACAAAAGGCGTTGTAAGAAGAGGAGATAAACTATATTTGGTTGAAAGCACAGGAATATGCTAAAAAAGTTTAATTATCATTCTCATTCTCTTTTCTGTGATGGAAAAGATTCAATGGAAGATATGGTTTTATCCTCTATTGAAAGAGGATTGCATTACTTTGGATTTTCATCTCACTCACCCCTTTGTTTTGAAAGCAAGGTTGCTTTGAAAAAAGAAAGAGTTGAAGAATATCTTTCGCAAGCTCGTTTTCTAAAAGAGAAATATCAAGATAAAATTAAGCTTTTCATCTCAATGGAATTTGACTATATCACCTCTATGCAAGAGAATATAAGAGAGATGTCTAAGATTTATGACTTGGATTACTTTATTGGTTCGGTGCATTTTGTGAAAGGAAAGTCTAATGATAAGGTTTGGTTTATTGACGGAAGCGATAGAGAGGTTTATGACAAAGGTTTAGAGGAGGTTTTCTCAGGAAACATAAGAGAAGGCGTTGAGGCGTATTTTCAACAAGTGTTAAATATGATAAAAACTCAAAGGCCTGATGTTGTAGGGCACTTTGACAAAATAAAAATGCACAATAAAGAAAGATTTTTTTCACAAAAAGATAAGTGGTTTGAGGATTTTATGATGGAATGTCTTGTGGCTATAAAGGAAAGTGGTTCAATTTGTGAAATAAATACAAGAGGTCTTTACAAGAAACGCTATGATGATTTCTATCCAGGAAGAGAATGGATAAAGAAAGCAAGTGATATGAAAATACCTCTAACAATTTCTACCGATTGTCATAAAAAAGATGAGGTGGATTTGCTTTTTGATGAGTCAATAGAATATTTAAAACAAATTGGAGAAAGATACGTTTGGTATTTTGACGGAGAATGGAAAACGCAAAAGATAGTTTAATAGAGATATTCAAGACTGAAGATGGTAGCAATTCGCTTTTAAGAAAAGATATTGAGGAAAGCTATCATTCTCACTTTGGTGCTCTAACCGAAACTAATACTATATATATTGATTATGGCTATAATTATTTTTATAGCTTAAATAACGCTCCTCAAATCAATGTTTTAGAAATAGGATTTGGCACAGGCTTGAATGCTATTGCGACTTTAAAAAATTCTAATCAAAGAAGTATTTTCTATCAAACAATAGAACTTTATCCAATCTCTGCTTCAATAGCAGAAAGGCTTAATTACGGAGAAATACTTTCTTTAAAAAAAGAATTTGACTTGCTTCACAAATGCGATTGGGAAGAAATTGTGGAAATTACTCCTGATTTTAAAATTAAAAAGTGTGAGGCAAATGCGTGTGATTTTGATTTTGGAAAAGATGTCTTTGATGTGGTTTATTTTGATGCTTTTTCTCCCGACAAAGACTCTGATTTATGGTCAGAGGATATGATGAAAAAGATTTATGATGCTTGCAAACAAGGAGCAGTCTTGACAACATATTGTTGCAAGGGAGAAATAAAAAGACGAATGAAAAAAGCAGGCTTTACTATTGCTAAATTGCCCGGTCCAAAAGGTAAAAGAGAGATTTTAAGAGCAGAGAAAAAATAAAAATACTAAGATTTTTAAAAGTTTTTCATATCTTTGCACCTATTATGATAAAGAAACATATACCAAATTGTATAACATTAGCTAATCTTTTATGTGGAACGCTTTCCATATACTTCCTTTATGTGTCGGATAATGCTCTACTTCCTTCTATTTTCATAGTTTTGGGAGCTATATTTGATTTTTGTGATGGATTGACTGCAAGATTGTTAAAAGTTACTTCGGCAATTGGTAAGGAATTAGACTCTTTGTCTGATGTTGTAACCTTTGGGCTTGCTCCTTCTTTGATTATGGTTGAGGTTTTAAAGGATAGTCTTCTTGCTAATCATTATTCCTTATTGATAGCTAATGTTTTGTGTCTTATTCCTTTGTTTATGGTGCTTATGTCTTCTTATCGTTTGGCAAACTTTAATGTTGATGAAAGACAAAGCGTAAATTTCATTGGACTTCCTACGCCTGCAAATGCTCTTTTGTGGTTGAGTTTGCCTGTTTTGGCTTATTTATCTAATCAAAAGATTCATTTATGGGGTATTTATCAACAAGAAATTTATTCAACCTTGGTCGATATTCTTTTGAATCCTTGGTTTATTATAGTGTTTAGCATAATAATGGGTGTTATGTTAGTTGCTCCTATTAGTATGTTTTCGTTTAAATTTAAGAATTTTACATGGCAAGACAATAAAGTAAGATTTATCTTTTTGGCAATTAGTATTTTGCTAATTTTCTTATTTAATTGTTTTGCTATACCTTTTATAGTGTTAATGTATATAATCATTTCTTTAATATCAAATTTATTTAAAAATGGAATATAGAGCAGAAATAGATGTAATGCCTTTGAAAGCATTATTAGATCCACAAGGAAAAGCAGTTGGTTCAAGCCTTAAAAATATGGGACTTGGAGTTATTACTAATGTTAGAATAGGAAAACATATTACTTTAAGCATTGAGGCTGCAAACGAAGAAGAAGCAGCTGCAAAAGTTGAAAAAGCTTGCAAAGAATTGTTGCATAATCCTATTATGGAGTATTATACTTTTAAAATAGAAAAGGCTTAATACAACAATATGTGCAATCCTGTCGAAATTAGAATATCTGATTTTGATTATCCCCTGAAAGAAGAGAATATTGCAAAGTATCCTTTAAAGCAAAGGGATAAAGCAAAATTGTTGTGTTTGAATTTCGATAAAGAAATAGAAGAGTATCATTTTTGTGATATAGCAAATTTGTTAGATAGCAACACTTTTTTGGTCTTAAACGATACAAAAGTAGTGTATGCTCGTTTGTTGTTTCAAAAAGAAAGTGGTTCCGTTATAGAAATCTTTTGTTTGGAGCCTGTGGATAAAGATATTCAATTGGCATACACACAAAAAGGTAGTTGTGTTTGGAAATGCTTGGTTGGAAACAACAAAAAATGGAAACAAGAAACTATTTCTTCATCGTTTATTAACGATTCAAAGCAATTAACACTTACTGCAAAACGTCTTTGTCAAGAAAATGAAACTTGGATTGTAGAGTTTTCTTGGGATAATGAGGATTTAAGTTTTGCAGAAGTGCTTCAATGTATGGGACACGTGCCACTTCCTCCGTATCTTAAACGTAAAGATGAGGAAAGCGATAAGCAGGATTATCAAACGATTTATGCACATCAAGAAGGCTCGGTCGCAGCTCCAACAGCTGGCTTACATTTTTCAGAAAACACCTTTAAACAACTTGCAGATAAAGGCGTGAAGACTTGTTTTGTTACTTTGCATGTAGGAGCAGGCACTTTCAAACCCGTAAGCACAGAAACAATCGGTCAGCACATTATGCACACAGAACAAATTGTGTTGAAAAAAGAAAATATCAAAGAGCTAATTGAGGCTATTGGTAAAAGAATAATGTGTGTTGGCACTACCTCTGTTAGAACGATTGAAAGTCTTTATTGGCATGGTGTAAGTGTTTTGAAAAACGGCGGAAAATATTCTGATATTGATGTAAAACAATGGCAACCCTATCAAGAAATTTGTGAAATCTCTGCAAAAGAGTCTTTACAGGCTATATTGGATAGCATGGAGAAAGAAAATAAATCAATTTTGATAGGACAAACTCAATTAATGATTGTTCCAGGTTATCAATATCGAATTGTAGATAGTATGATTACGAATTTCCATCAGCCAAAAAGCACTTTATTGTTACTTGTCTCTGCAATGATTGGTCAGGATTGGAAAAAAGTTTACGCCTTTGCGTTAGAAAACAATTATAGGTTTCTTTCCTTTGGCGATGCGTGTATGTTTACAAAATAAAAAGAAGAAATAAAAAATGAAATACAAAAGAATATTGCTTAAATTAAGCGGAGAATCTCTTATGGGAAAGCAAGAGTACGGCATTAGTCCAGAAATGCTAACTCAATACGCTTCTGAAATAAAGCAAGCCAAAGAATTGGGTGCTGAAATCGCAATAGTGATTGGTGGAGGCAACATTTTCCGTGGTTTACAAGGAGCTGCAAAAGGTATGGATAGAGTTCAAGGCGATTATATGGGAATGATGGCAACTATAATCAATAGTATGGCTTTGCAAGCCGAACTTGAACAACAAGGACTTAAAACAGAATTGTTATCAGGTTTAGCAATAGAACCTATTTGTAAAGAAACCTCTCGTAGAAGAATGATTTCAGCTTTGGAAGAAGGCAAAATAGTCATAATAGCAGGAGGAACAGGAAATCCTTACTTTACAACGGACACAGCTTCTACGCTTAGAGCAATAGAAATGAAAGCCGATGTGATTTTAAAAGGCACAAGAGTTGATGGAGTTTATACTTCTGATCCAGAAAAAGACCCAACGGCTACAAAATATAGCTCATTAACTTACGATGAAGCTTTGTCAAAAAAATTGAAAATAATGGATTTAACCGCCTTTGCACTTTGTCAAGAAAACAAAATGCCAATTTATGTTTTTGATATGAACACACAAGGCAATCTTCAAAAGGTTGTAAAAGGTGAACACATAGGAACAATAGTAGAAAACTAAAATAATAATGAATATGAAAAGCAATAAAATTAAATTAACAGCCTTATTTATGGCAGTAGTTATGTGCTTTGCAAATTATAGCTTTGCCTGCACTAACTTTCTTATAACAAAAGGAGCCTCAAAAGACGGTTCAACAATGGTAACCTATGCAGCAGATTCTCATACCTTATATGGAGAACTTTATTACAATAGAGCTGCACAATATCCTGAAGGAACAATGATTCAAGTCATTGATTGGGATTCAGGAAAGCCATTAACAAAAATCCCACAAGTAGCAAACACCTACACAACCGTAGGAAATATGAATCAATGGGGCTTAGCAATTGCTGAAACCACTTACGGAGGAAGAGAAGAATTAGTAGACACAACAGGAGGTATAGATTACGGAAGTTTAATCTATCTTACACTTCAAAGAGCAAAGAATGCAAGAGAAGCTATCAAAACTATTGCAGAATTAATGGACACTTACGGATATTATTCATCAGGAGAAAGCTTCTCAATCATAGATGAAAACGAAGTATGGATAATGGAATTGATAGGAAAAGGTGCTCCTGTTTACAATAAAAAAGGAAAAATTGACAAACGTTGGACAAAAGGAGCAGTTTGGGTAGCAATGCGAATTCCAGACGGCTATATCTCAGGCCATGCTAATCATGCAAGAATCACAACCTTTGCACAAGAAACAAAAGGTAGCTTTAAATCAATTTCTTCTAAAAAGATGAAAGAGATTTTCCGTCCAGAAGTAGAAGTAGTTTATTCTCATGATGTAATAACTTTTGCAAGATTAAAAGGATATTACACAGGTGAAGACAAAGATTTTTCATTTAGCGACACATACGCACCACTTGATTTCTCAGGAGCAAGAGGTTGCGAAGCCAGAGTATATGCTGCATTCTTACGTTGCAACAAAGACATGATTAGATATGAAAAATACGCAATGGGACACGACTTAAAAAATCGTATGCCTTTGTGGATAAAACCAGAAAAGAAACTTGATGTAAAAGAAGTAATGGAATTGATGAGAGATCACTATGAAGGAACTCCTATGGATATGACAAAAGATCTTGGAGCGGGTCCTTTTGCTTGTCCTTATCGTTGGAGACCAATGGGATTCTCTGTTGACGGACAAGAATACGTTCACGAAAGAGCAACTTCTACACAACAAACAGGATTTTCTTTTGTAGCACAATCACGTTCTTGGATGCCAGATTTCGCAAAAGGTATCTTATGGTTTGGAGTTGATGATACATACTCAACAGTTTATGTTCCAATGTACTGCGCAATAGAAAAAGTACCTCAATGCTTTGCAGAAGGAAACGGAAGTATGACAGAATATTCTGAAACCTCAGCATTCTGGTTATTTAACCTTGTAACAAATATGGCATATTCGAGATACTCTGATATGATTAAAGACATACGCAAAGAACAAAATAATTTGGAACAAATGTTCATAAAAGAAGTGGCTCAATTAGATGAAAAATTGAAACAAGTTAAAAATCCAGACGAAATATTAAAACTTACAACAAACTTCTCATTAGGAAAAGCAAACCAAATGATGAAATCATGGACAAAACTAAGTCAATTCTTGTTAGTAAAATACATAGATGGAAACATCAAGAAAGAAACTAACGGAAAATTTGAAGAAAGCCCTTACAGAAAAGGACAATGCGTATTCCCTGAACAACCAAAATATCCAGAAAATTGGTACAGAATGATTGTTAAAGACCACGGTGATGTAATCAAAGTGCCAACAACAAAATAGTTTAAAAACAATAAAAACTAAATAAAAATACTCGCAATATCATAAACATATTGCGAGTATTTTTTTTCTTTGTTTTTTGAAAAAAAAGTAAAGAAAAAATCGAAAAAAGCAAAGAAAAAAATTAAAAAAACAAAGAAAAAATTCCTTTTAGTTTTATGTTAGAAAATGATTGTCCTATTAGTATTTCAAAATCTCCTTTTTCTACTACTTCTTTCATTTCATAGTTGTAAAAAGAGAGGTCTTCTTCTTTTATATAAAAGGTTATTTGTTTGCTCTCGCCCTTTTTTAGAAATATTTTCTTGAAATTTTTTAGCAATGCTCCGTCTTCTTTTACTGAGGCTATTACATCATTTACGTATAACTGCACAACTTCTGTTCCATCTCTTGAACCAATGTTTTTTATCTTGCAACTAACCTTGGCTAATGTGTCAAGAGAAGAAAGTTTTTCAATTTTTAAATTGCTATATTCAAACTCTGTATAACTCAATCCATAACCAAAGGTATATAATGGTCCTGATTTTTCATCTATGTATTCTTTTGTGTTGTTTTTGCTATAATATATCGGTAGTTGTCCTTCACTTCGTGGTATTGAAATAGGTAATCTACCCGATGGATTATAGTCTCCAAACAAAATATCTGCTATTGCGTTTCCTCCTTCTTCTCCTGGATACCAAGCTGTTAATAAGGCGTTAGCTTTTTCAGAAGAAAAGTTCATATTTAGTGGTCGCCCTTGTATGTAAATTACTATAAAAGGCTTGCCAGTGTTTGCTATTGATTGCAATAATTCGTTTTGTTTTCCTAAAAGTTCAAGAGTTGCTCTGTCGAAACCTTCTCCACAATCCATATCGCTTAAATTGGTTTGTGTATTTACTTTCGCAGCCCCTGTTTCTATGTATTGTGTTTCAAAATCTCTTGCACTTGATCCTCCAACGAATAGGATTGCTACATCAGAACTTTCTACTGCTTTTATTGCTGATTGAATATCATAGTTTATTGTATCTCTTATTGAACAACCTTTTACATAATTGATTTTTGTTTCTAAGGAAACTGCTTTTTTTATTCCTTCTAATGGAGTTATTATTTCTTTTTGAGATTGAAATGCTGTGTAATCTCCTAATTGATTGTAGGCGTTATCTGCATTTGGACCAATAACAGCTATACTTTTAATGGTTTTGCTTAGAGGAAGTATGCCATCGTTCTTCAAAAGCACTATTGCTTCTCTTGCAACTTGACGGACTATTGCTTTATGTTCTTCTGAACGTACTTCTTTTTTTGCCTTTTCTGGCGATACGTATGGATTTTCAAATAATCCCATATTAAACTTTAAGCGTAATACATTAGCTACTGCACTATCTAAATAACTTTCTTCTAAAAGTCCTTCTTTTATTAGCTGCAAAGTTTTTTCTCCGTATGCGTTTGCTCCTAAATCTATATCTACTCCTGCCTCTAAGGATAATTTTCCTGCTTCCTTTACATCTTTTGCTACTTTATGTGTGTTTGCAATGCCGTCTATGCTAAATAAGTCGGAAAAAACGCAACCTTTAAAACCCCATTGTTTTCTTAAAACATCGGTTAAAAGGTATTTATTAGAGGTACAAGGTATGCCATCTATGCTATTATAAGAAGTCATAATGCTTGCAACTCCTGCTTGAACAGCTTTTTTAAAAGGAAGTAGATGATGAGAAAATAATTGCCTTGTTCCTATCACTGCTCTTTGTCCATTGTGTCCTCCTTCTGGTATTCCGTATGCTGCAAAGTGTTTTAAGGTAGAGTAAATGTGAAGTCCGTCATTTTGTTTTTCGCCTTGCATTCCTTTTACAAAAGCTGTGGATAATTTTGCTGTCAAAACTGCATCTTCTCCAAAAGTTTCTTCTGTTCGAGACCAACGTGGTTCTCTTGCAAGGTCAATTACAGGCCCGTAAGCTATGTTTGCTCCTTGCAATCGGGCTTCTAAGGCTATGATTTCTCCTGCTTTATTTAACAAGTCTTCGTTCCAAGTGCTTGCCATTGCAAGTCCTGTTGGGAAAACACTCGTTCCTATTGCCATGTGCCCATGTGCACATTCTTCTGCAAACAAAATTGGTATGCCTAAGCGTGTTTTCTCTACTGCATACTTTTGCATTTGGTTTAAAAGTTTTGCTGACAACTCAGGATTTAAACCTGTCTGCATATTTTTCTGCGTCCAAGGGTCTGCTCTTAGGACTGCCCAAAACGCTCCAATAGGCATAGGGCTATCCATCTTTTGTTTGAAAAGAGAAGATAATACAACCTCATCTTTATTCTTTGAATACATTTGCCAACCCATTGGACAAAGAATTTGACCTGCCTTTTCTTCTAAGGTCATTCTTTGCAATAAGTCTTGCACTCTTGCTTCCAAGGGTGCAGAGGCTTGTTTGTAGAGAGGAATTTGTGCAAAAATAATATTAGAAAGTAGAAAAAAGCTTAAAAATAAATATTTAGCTTTCATTTTTATTTAATCTTGAATTTCAAAACGATTGATTCGTCTCTCATATTCTCAGGTATTTCTACTAAAACTTTTTCTCCGTCTATTTTATATTTTACTTTCTTGTTATTTTTAAGGATTTTCATCTCTCCTTTTGGTATGTTGCCATGCCAAATTATGCGAGAAGGTAATTTTCTTCCATCTTCAAGTTCGTATAATGCATAAAGAGTCTCTTTATCCTTATTTGCAGTAAACCAAATGTGTCCATAATTATAATTAGGTGTAGTTATTGTGTTGTATATTGCTTCTCCGTTTGCCTTTAACCACTCTCCTACTACTTCTAATCTATCAATTACTTCTTGTTCTATTAAGCCTTCGGCTGTTGGTCCTATACCTAATAGCAAGCAACCGCCTTTTGCTGTTATTTCTATCAAATTATTTATCACAATTTGTGGCGACTTATACGGAGCATTTGGCACCCAACCCCAATCATTGCTTAAAGGAATGCAACTTTCCCAAGGATAATTTAACTGTGTTGCAGGTATTCCTTTTTCTGGGGTTTGATAATTTTCATTCTCTCCTCCAATATTTCTATCAACACAAAGCATTCCTTGATGTTTTTTGCGTGCCTTTTCAACAATTCTATCAATGTTGATTTCTTCTCCTGAAACCCAACCTCCATCAAGCCATAATATGTCTATATTTCCATAGTTAGAGAGAAGTTCATCTAATTGATTTTCTGTAAAGCGTTGATATTCTCTCCACCAATCAATATGGCGCTCTTTTGTATAGTTGTGATAACGATTAGGTGTTGCAAATTCTTTACTCCAATACCAAGGACAATGCCAATCGGGTTTTGAAAAATAACAACCAATCATAAATCCCTTTTGGCGAAAGGCGTCAGAAACGTGATAGGTTACGTCTTTACGAGGATTTTTGGCAAAGGGACCAGAAGTTATCTTGAAATCGGTATATTTAGTGTCAAAATTACAGAATCCATCGTGGTGTTTTGTTGTAAAAATCATATATTTCATTCCTGCTTTTTCCATAACATCTGCCCATTGTTCTGGATTAAACTTTACTGGATTAAAGTCTTTTTTTAGTGAAAAGTACCATTTTTTGTACTCATCGTAAGACATATCGCCTTGTCTTTCTATCCAATCAACATCTTCTGAACAAATAGACCACGATTCTACTATCCCCGGCACAGAATACAAGCCCCAATGAAAAATAACTCCAAATTTCAAATCCTGCCACTTTGATAATTTGTTTAAAACCAAAGTATCGGTAGGGTAAACGTATTGTGCAAACATATTAAACGCAAGCACAATAAAACATAAATAAAAACAAATTTTTCTTTTCATGATACAAAGGGTTATTTATTTCTTAGAATAATATTTCATAAATTTTTCCTGGTAAAATTTTTATAAATCCTTTCAATTCTAAATTCATTAGTGCTGAATTTAAAATGGAAAATCCAAGTGCACAATTAGTACTTATGGCATCTAAGCTTGCTTTTTGATTTTCTTTTATATAAGTATATACTTTTAGTTCGGCTGGATTGAGCTGACTTTCTCTTTCTTGCGATTGTTCTTGCTTAATCGGCTTTTGTAAAGTATTGGAGTTATTCCAATTCATTGTTTCACTTATTTTTTCAAAACTACAAAGATCTATTGCTTGATTTTGTGTTATTAGTTTATTGCAACCTGCCGAATTTACATCTCCTAACCTTCCTGGTACGGCAAAGACTTCTTTGTTGTAATCTTGTGCTAATCTGGCCGTAATTAATGAACCTCCTTTGAGTTTGCTTTCAACTACAATGCAAACATCACAAAGTGCTGCTATTATTCTATTTCTTCTTGGAAAATTATGTGGAGATATTTCTGTGCCTGAAAAGAAATCTGAAACTAAGGCTCCTTTTTCGCACATGGCTTTTGCTAAATCCCAATTTTGTGAAGGGTATATTTTGTCTAATCCATGTCCTAAAACACCAAATGTAGGAAGGTCTTCGGCTATCGAACGTAAATGTGTTATGGAATCAACACCATAGGCAAGGCCACTAATAGTTGTTACATTATATTGACGTAAATAATGCACAACATTAGCTGTTACCCATTTGCCATAATCACTCGGTGTTCTTGTTCCTACAATTGCTACTGTTCTTTGAGAATCTAAATCACCATTACCTCTAACAAATAAGCAAATTGGTGGATCGGCTATTTGTTTTAACCTATATGGATAATTTTCATCTTTAAAAAAATAAGCTTTTATATTGTTATTGATTATGAAATTTAATTCTCTTTCACAATCTGCAAACATTGTCTTATTTAAAATCGCATTTATCGTTTTTTCTCTTGTGCCAAAAACTATTTTTAGAGCATTTGGCGTTTCATTAAACAAATCCTCTGCCGTAGGGTAGTGCTCCAACAGTTTTTTTGCAACTGCTGGGCCTATTCCGTAAGTTTTTGCAAGAGCAAGAGAATATATACTTATCATTTATTATTCAGTGTAATTGATATAATCACTCAATTTAAACACCCATGCTCCTTTTGTTGTTATATCGGCAGGAGATATTATGCGAGTATCTAAGTTTATTGTTTTGTTTTCAGAATTGTACTTCCAAGGTATTTCAATATTCTTTTCTCCTAAAAGAAATATCTTCATGTCTTTTTTAGGTGCTTTGTCTAATGTGAAACTTAATGCGTTTTCTATTGGATAAAGACTAATTGCATAAAGATTGCCTTCGTTTTTAGTAAAACAAATGTAAGTTTCTTCCCAAGACACTTCTCCTTGCCAATTAGATTTTATACTTTGTTTTGCAAAACTTGAAGACTCCCACGACAAATTAGCAACTGCTTCGTGAGTTTTTTCTTGATAAGCAAGTTTGAATTTGTAGCTCTCTCCTTTTTTTAATTTTATTTTTTGAGATGTTTCTGCTTTCTCTGATTTTAATTTTAATATTGTTTCTTTTTTTGAATTGATTATTTCCAATTCGGCATCTTCATCAGCTTCTAAATAGATTGTATATGTATCTGTTTTTTCTGGAACTATATTTGTTTGCCATAGTATAGAAAAGTTATCTTCTTTTACGCCTTTCATCGGTGCGTTTCTTACCCAATTGAAGTTTATTTCTTCATCTATTCTATTTGTTGTCTTATTTTGATTTTGATAAACGGTTTCAAAAGGTCTGCTTCCATAGATTGCTTCTTCATTTACCTTAATCCATTTTCCTAAATCTAATAGTCGTTCTTGTTGAAGTAACGGAATTTTTCCATCTGCACTTGGTCCTACATTTATTGTTAAGCCTCCTCCTGCTGCAACTAAACGTGCAAAATGTTTTATTAACTCTTCGCTTGTTAAATAGGTTTCTAAATCTGCATTTCTATTCAATGCAAACGAGCGACTTAAACCTCTACATTCTGCCCAAGGACGATTTTTATCCATAATACCAGAACTATATTCCGGTGTTGCGTATCCGTGATTGAATCCTATCCCCCATCTGTCATTAACTACTCCTTCTTCTCCTACAACATCGTAGTAATATTGCACCATCTCATTACTGCGGAAAGATTTGTGATTAAAGTCCCAGTCTCCGTCAGAAAAAATTACAGAAGGTTTGAATTTATCAACTAATTCCTTGAATTGAGGAATTAAATGCTTATCTACATAGTTGTCAATGCTGATGTTTGTATCAACAGTCCAACGATACAAAGGGTTTGTCCATTCTGTAAGCGAGTAATATAAACCAAATTTTACACCACGCTTTCTTACTTCTTCGGCTAACTCTGCACAAAAATCTCTTTTTGGCGTTGTAGTCGCACTTGACCAACCTTTTGCATATTCACTATCCCACATACAATAACCATCATGATGTTTAGAAGTGAAAAGTATGTATTTTGCTCCTGATTTTGCAAAAAGGTCTGCCCATTCTGCAGCATTGAAAAGTTCAGCTTTGAATAAGTCTTTGTAATCTCTGTATTCAAAGTTTTCTCCAAAGACTTCTTTTTGAAAATTGATTCTTAAACTATCGCCAGATATTAATCCTTTATAGAACCATTCTGCATATTGTTCCTTGTCGCTATAAGATGGAACACTATATAGTCCATAATGAATAAAAATTCCTAACTTAGCATCGCTAAACCATTGAGGATATGCTCTATCCTTAAACACCTCGTTTTCTTGTGCTGGTAGTGAAAACAAATTCACTACCATTAACAAAATCAATACAATTCTTTTCATATTTTTTTACTCTATTATAATTTCAAAAATCTTACCTTCTAAATCTTTTTTATTAAATGGAATCAATCCTTGTTCAAAAATCTCTGGCAACCACCAATCTGAATAATGAAATTCTTGGGTAACTATTGCCAACATTTGGTTGTTTGGAATTGATGTTATATTTTCGTTCATATACCCAACAACTTGCATGTTGTTTTCATCACGTCCTACCCTCCAAATTATTTCTGTTGGTTTCCATTCTATTTCAAAGAAATAATAATCTTGCAAAAATATATCATTATTTAATTCAATTCGTGAGGTTAATGCACGATAGGTTTCAAACCATCTATGCAATTTAAAAGTATTTCCTTTGTATTGTATTGTTTGAATGCCTTCTTTATTGAAATTTTGTGGACAAGCACATGCCATATCCCAATTTGTACAGGCTAATACAAAGTTTTTATTCCCTATTGGACTATCTTTTTTTACTTCTTCTTCACTCCAATATTTTGAAGTCTTTATCATTTCAATGTCTATCTCAGAATAATGTGTTTTTGTTTCACGTTCTGATTCGTTATCGTTTTTACTTTGTTTTACATATCCTTTGTTATTGCATTCTCTTCTTTGATTCCAATTGCTTTCGCTTTGATATGCTAACCAAAATGCGTTTGTTAAACCACTCCAAACCTCATCGGGATTGACAAGTGGTGGGAATTTTATTTTCGCTCTATATTTTCCGTATGTAAACCCTACTCTTGAACGTATTCCTACATTTTCTTTTTTCGCAGTTTCAAGACTTGTATTTCCTGGATTTGATATTCTTATATAACTTCTATCGTTTGGAACATAGATTGTTGAACCTGGTTTTGTGGTTATTGAAGGGTGTATTTTTAATCGACTTTTTCTCTCAGAGAAGTTTTGTTTTGCAAGAGTGTAATCTTTTAATGTATATGCGTTTTTTGATAAAATATCTGCTATAATAGGAATTTGCTCAATGGTTCTATTTTTGTTTATATCGTGATAATATTGCTCAAACATAGCTCTTTGATATAAATCAGCAGTGTTGCCAACCAATGTAGTATCGTGAGAATATACTTTGAAATTACTTTTAGGGCATTTGTAAACATCAATAAATACTCCTTGTTGTGCATTTAAAACTGCTCTGGTTTTTAAGACTTTTTTGCTTTTTAACATATAAACCCCTTTTAGGTCATTGTTTGCAAAAAATGAAAAAGGGTTTTCAAAATCTTTTGTCTTAGGATTTTGTTTTGAAATGTCTTTTATATGTTCGGGAATAGAGTTTAGCCCTTCCTTATCAGCAATAACCAATAAAAATTCATAAGTTCCTGTTCTCGGATTGCGTCTTTCTCTTCGATTTATATCACCTTGTTTGCTGTTTTCGTAGTTTATTATCCAAACAATGTCGGCAATCATTTGCTCTTCCAAAGGAACTTTATTTTCTTTTGCTTTTTGTTTAATTGATTCATACCATTTTTTATTCCCTTTGACGCTTTCAATTCCTTCTTCTATGTCTTTGGGGGTTAATTGTCGAGGAGTTTTTTTGCCATAGTATAGTTTTTCATCACGAGGATTGCCAACTATTTGAAAACTATCTATTATTTCTTCTCCATTGAAGGGTTTAAATGTTGTTTGCACACTTTCCCAAGAGCCGTAAAAGTTTTCAGTTGATTCTTTACGGTCTTCGGAAAATTTATAACTTGAATTTTGATAATAAATCTTATAATATAATTCTTCGTTCTTTGGATTAGAGATTTTTGCATTAAAAACAAAGTAAGATTCTTTTGATGGTAAAACAATCCCTTCAAAAACAGAATTGTCAAACGACATATCTACTTTTACTGTATCAGATTGAGGAAAATTACTCAACGCATCAAAACTCTCTATTATATTGCTTTCTTGTTTACACGAAGAAAACAATATAATAAGCATTATGATTGTTAATAATATTCTCATCTGATTTAACTATTTCTTTGTTTTAATAGGCAAATGTATAAATTTTTTTTGATTTTTAGGTAAATTTACACAACATTCCGCTAATTTCTTTGTTTTAATTATATAACTAAATACTTTTTACAATATGAAATTATATAATAATATTTTAATAGTAACAGATTTTAACGAAACTTCTTTGAATTTGTGTTTAAAATGCTACAAACATCTGTTTTCAAAAAATTCTTCTCTACATTTGCTAAACGTTGTTGAAGAAAATGGTTTTTTTAGTCGTTTATTCGACTCATATAACAATAGCCTCGAAAATTGTGTAGAGTCAAAATTCCCTTTAATCAAAGAAAGAATCAAAAATTCTTTTGGATTGGAAATAATTCCTCATGTAAGAAAAGGAAATATCTCTAAGGAAATAGTGAATTTCTGTAAAGAAGAATCCATAGACTTAATAATTCTTCTGGTTTCTAATGAAGAGACAACAGAAGTCATTGGAGCAAATACACATAAGTTACTAAGATTGACAAATGTTCCTATTTTAGCTTTAAAACAAGGCTATCAAGAAAAAGAAATCAAAAATATCTTAATCCCATTGGAACTTTATTTAAGCAGTCGCCAAAAAGTAGCTGACGCAATCGCATGGGCAAAATACTATAATGCGAAAATAACATTGTTTTCTGGAATTTGGGATAAAGAAAAAGAGATTTCGTTTAGAGTAAACAAAATAGGAGAAACGACAAAAGAGTTTATTGAATCAAAAGGTATTGTCTGCGATTGGATTATTTCTGAAAATTTAAATAGCGGCAAGGAATTTACAGAAAAAATAATAAACTATGCAAACTCCCCTGAGGCAAACGTAGATATAGTCATGGTAATGAATAAAGATGAAAGCGAAGAATTTAGAATAGATGATAGAGGTAGAGAAATAATTCGTCTATCTAAGACACCTGTTCTTTGTGTTCCTTTGAGAAAAACTGGAATGTCCGCTAATTTCTTATAAAGATTAAATCGGATTTTCTTCGTTAATCAATTTTATTAGCATAAGCAAGGCTTGATTGCTAACCCTTTCTATAAAATTATCACGAGTAGTCGGGAAGAAATACTTTTCGGCTACTTTGTTTTTATCTGATGCTACACTTATCCACACAGTTCCAACAGGTTTTTCTTCACTTCCTCCTTCTGGACCTGCAATTCCTGTTGTCGCAATAGAATAATCTGTGTTTAATGCTTTCTTTACACCCTCAGACATCTGCTCTGCAACTTCTTTACTAACAGCTCCAAATTTTAATAATACATCTTTTTCTACTCCTAAGATGTTTTCTTTTGTTTGATTAGCGTATGCTGTTACACCTCCTTTATAATATTGTGATGCCCCCGCATTTGCTGTTATCAAATGAGAGATATATCCTCCCGAACAGCTCTCTGCAACAGATAAAGTCTTGTTTAGTGATTTTAATCTCTCTCCTAAAATCGTTGCAACATTATCTATTTCAAATCCCATAAAGTAATTCTTTGTCAATGCTATAAGTTGCTTTGATTTTTCATCAAGTATTGTTTCTAAATCAATATCTTCATCGGTTTTTGCAGTAAGTCTTAGACGTATTGTATTGCTTTTTGGCAAATATGCTAAGGAAATATAATCGGGAAGGTTATCTTCAAAATCGCAAATCATATCGGAAAGAAAACTCTCCCCTATATTAGCATATAAAAGCGTTTTATGAAGAATTTTTGTGTGTTGATTGAAAAAAGTTTGCATGATTTCAATAACTCTATCCATCATTAACCTCATTTCAAAAGGCACTCCTGGCATTGAAACAATCAATTTACCATTTTTTTCAAAACACATACCTGGTGCAGTACCAACAGGATTAAAAATTACCTTACATTTTTCTGGCACTAAGGCTTGTGCTCGATTTGTTTCTGTGAAAGGGAGTTGTTTTCTTGTAAAATATGATTTTACATGCTCTTCTACTTCTGTGTTTATTATTAAATCACTATTGAAATATTCAGCTAATATTTTTTTTGTAATATCATCTTTTGTTGGTCCAAGTCCTCCTGTTATAAGAACACAGTCTGCTCTTTTCAAGGCAATATCTAAACTTTCTCTTATTTGATTTTTGTTATCTCCAATAACACTTGTAGCTAACACATTAAAGCCGTATGAATTTAACTTTTGTGCCATTTGACTTGCATTAGTGTTTACAACTTGACCTATCAAAAGTTCATCTCCGATATTTATGATTTCGACTTGCACCATAATAATTTACCCTCTTTGTTTTACTTTATAATCTTTTTGAATTAAATAATCTATAACTTTTTGACGAAAATCTCCTTGCAAAAGTATTTCATTATCTTTCACACTTCCTCCAACGCCACATTTATTCTTTAATTCCTTACCCAATCTCTCTAAATCTTCTCTCCTTCCCACAAATCCCGTAATAAGAGTTACTTGTTTTCCTGCTCTTTGCTTTTTATCCAATTGCACATAAAGCTTTTGCTGATTATTAGGTAAAGTTTCTTCTTCTAATTCCTCTATTTCCTCATATTCAAAGTCAGGATTAGTTGAATAAACAACTCCTATTCTATTACTATTCTTTTTGCTCATATTTTTTATTTTACAATTACTTTTAATGATGATGGGATTACTTCAAATTCTAAATTATTTTGAACCTCCATATATTCACCATCTATATTTATTCCAATGAAACCCTTGTTAAAAACCTTCACTTTTCTCGCCTTATACGTATCTACATATATAGACATATCGAAATTTTTAAAAAAAAGTAGTTGTGCTGTCCAGGGAAGCAATGGTAATGGTGGCTTTTTAACGACTACTATATCTAATAAGCCATCATTCAATTCTGCATGTGGAGCTACTTCTGTGTTAAAGCCAAATTGTGTTGAATTTGCAAAACTTATAAAAAGAGCTTGTGTCTCTACTATTCTTCCATCAATCTCTAATTTATATTTTTTGGGAATATAATTAGGGTAATGTTGCAAAACCAATTTTAAATACGGCTGAAAACCTCGTGAACTTACTTTTGAAAATTCTTTTGCAATAAGTGCATCAAACCCAATGCCTGCTATTGAGGCAAAAACAGTATTATTAAGGCTTATTGTATCAATATCTATAACTTTTTTATCATTTATAGCAAATATTGCTTCCTTTATAGAAAGAGGAATATTCAAACAACGAGCCAATCCATTACCACTGCCCGTTGGAACAATTCCTAATATTGCTCCTGTTGAGAATAATCCCTTTACACAATCATTTATTGAGCCATCTCCACCTACTGCAACAACTATATCAAAGTCTCGTATTACCGAAGCAATAGCAATAGCCGTTGCGTGATGTGGATAAGATGTGTAAGCTATCTTATAGTCAAACTTCTCTTTATCAAGATACTTCTCAACAGCAGATTCTATCTTTCTTTGTTTACCTACACCAGATATTGGATTAACAATAAATAATATTTTATCTTTTACGAAAGAGGGCATACCTATTTCTATTTTGAAACCGTTGTTTTATTCTCTATAATTGTGTTATTGTATTGTTGAATAAAGGCTTGCGTAAATTCAATATGCTTTTGAGTTATTTCTTTATGTTGATTTGCTATATTATTTTTTAATCCTTGATCTTCTACCACATTAAAAAGTTCTATTGTTCCGTCTTGTTTGTATTTACTTAGATAGTTTCCTATCATAAGTAAGTATTCTCCATTAGTGTAATAGATGTAATATTTTTCTTTTTGAGCAAAAGGACTTCTTCCAAAGCTAAATATTTTCTGATTTTCAATATTTAATAAATCTATTACCATTGGATAAACATCTATTTGTTGAACATATTGAGAACTTAAAATGTTCATTTTCATTTTTGGATGATAAATAATCATCGGAATTTTAAATAAGCCTAATTGTGTTTTAAAATCTTTGCTTTCGGTCAAACCACTATGATCTGAGATAATAATAAATAGTGTATTCTCAAACCAATCGCATTTTGAAGCCTCATTAAAAAATCTCTTTAAAGCATAATCCGTATAAGAAACAGTTTCATGAACAATTAAACTACCTTTTGAGAATTTGTTCTTATGCTCTTTTGGCATTGTGTAAGGGTGATGAGAAGAAAGAGTAAAGAATGCAGCATGAAAAGGTTTTGTTAAAGTATCCATTTGTTTGATACAATATTGTAAAAATGGTTCATCAAAAATTCCCCAATTGCCATCATAATCTTTATCATTATTATACTCATCTTTTCCATAATAATATTGGTATCCTATCTTACGAGTGAAATTGTCAAAGCCCATTGTACCATTGTATCCTCCATGAAAGAATGCCGTTGTGTAATTATTTTCTTTCAAAGTAGAGGCTATTGAACCTAATTTATTATTCCCATACACACTTGTAAGATAACTCTCTTCCATCATAATAGGAAGAGAGGAAATTACAGCAGGAATTCCATCTATAGATTTCTTTCCATTAGAGATTCCTTGAAAAACAAGAGAATGTTGTGCCAAAGAATCTAAGAATGGTGCATAACTAATACCATTTGTATTGTATGTTTTCAAATATTCAGCAGAAAAACTTTCCAATATTAAAACACACACATTAGTTTTGCCTATTTCAAGTGGAGTTGCAAAGAGTGTATCTGCCCAATTCGCAGATTCAAAAGTAGTTATTGGAGAATAAATTTTGTTTAATTGGTCTTCGTTATAAAATTCTTTTTTTTCAAGACTTGGTTTACCAAATGTACGATAAAGAGTAAATGGAGTATTTAGAACTAATGCTGTATTTTGAGTAGTAGTGTATTGACTTGCATGCATAAGTCCAAGAGGGCGTGTTTGCAAACCTCCTCTTTGAAAAAGAATTAACAAAGGTACTACAACGATAAACACAATACTTCTTTTGAATATTAAGGATTTAGATGATTTTTCTTTGTGCTGTTTTAGTTTTTTATTTAGAAGTGAATTAACAATAAACAAAACTATTAACAAACAGACAAAAACAGTTGCTATATGCCAATAATCTCTTAGAAATTGTGGAATTAACTCATTAAAATCGCCTCCTACGCCTAAATATCTTGTTATATCGGCTGTTAATCTCTTAAATGAAAAACGATAATAGCCTGCATCTATGAGATTTACTGCTAACATAAATACGTTGGCTAAAAGATAAAATATATTAGAAGTTATTTTAAACCATTTTTTATGCCATTGATTAACAAAAGGTAATAGATTGAGAATCAAATATGGCAACAAGAAAATACTAATTGCAGAAAGAGCATAACGAGTACAACCAATAAAGATGTTAAAGCACTCTTTTATTCCTTCTATTTGGAATAACCCATTATTAAATATGTAAAAAAATATCTGAGTTATATAAAGACAAATTAGCGATAAAAGATATTTGTAAGCAACTTGTTTATAATGAGTTGATTTCTTTGTCATAATTTATTGTTTTTTAGGTTTGTATTTTGATTGTTGCAATATAAGTTGTGAATCGTATGTATGGAATAAACTATCTATCGTAATAGAATTTTCTTCCATATAAGAATACACTATCTTGTAACCAATGTAATTTCCAATCCTTGCAGGAGAATTTGCTATGTTTTTTGTTGATGGACCTGGTGCTATCAAATGAAGATATTTTGTTCTGTCTTTGTTGTATAATAGTTGATTTTCTATTATATAAGACCAAATATTTGCCTCATTTTTCTCAACCCACTGCATTTGTTCTTTGGTATAATCTAAAATATAGTTTAAAGATTTTTCTGGCAAAATGATTTGAGTAGCATATAAATACTTTCCTTCTTCTATTATGCAATCTAAAAGAGTTGCCTCTGGATTTAAACTTTGCAAAGGCGTATCTCTAAAAGTTATTTCTTTAAGATATGTATTCACATAATGAGAAGCAATATTTTCTTTACCTAAGGCAGAGTACATATATTGAGGAATGGTTTTGTAATAAGGGTGATTGGAGAGTTTTTCTATTGAATAAATGTCAAGACTTATCGCACTAAATTCAGGATATACTAAAATTCTGTTTTGAAACGCTTGTGAATATTCAGCAGGACCTATCATTAGGGTATATATCTTAGGTTTGATACTATCTTGCTTTATTTGTTTTATTTCATACAAGGCAATTGAAAGTTCTTCTTCCAATTTTTTTAAATCTGGATATTGAGTTTTAACAATATTGTATGCATTATTCATCTCTTTGTCTTTAATAAACTCTTTGACAACATTGAGATATTCTGTATTTTTAAGACTTGTAGCAAACATCGGTGCGTATTGCTCCTCTATGCTAAAAAGATATTTGTCTATGTCTTTGCTTTTATTTGCAGAAAATAACGCTTGCTCAAATCGTTGTATATGAACACTTTCTAACTCTTTGTTTTTTTGACAAGAAACAAAGAAAAAAATTAAAAAAACAAAGAAAAAAATTTTTTTTTCAAAGAAATATTTTCTTAACTCTTTATTTCGCATAATCTATTGTTTATTAGCAGTTGTGTAGGCTTCCCATTTCTCAATCACATCTTTCATATCTTGTGGCAAAGTGCTACTAAAATTCATTCTTTCAAGTTTTGTTGGGTGAAGAAATCCTATTGTAGTAGCATGAAGTGCTTGACGAGAAATTATTTGAAAACAATTATTGATGAATTGTTTATATTTACTAAATGTAGTGCCTTTAAGAATTTGGTCTCCTCCGTATGTAGCATCTGCAAACAAAGGATGTCCAACATAACGCATGTGTGCACGAATTTGATGTGTACGTCCTGTTTCTAATTGACATTCAACCAAGGTAACATATCCAAATCTTTTTAAAACTTTCCAATGAGTTATTGCTGTTTTTCCATAATCACCATCAGGGAAAACCGCCATTATTTTTCTATCTTTTAGACTTCGACCAATGTTTCCTTCAATTGTTCCTTCTTCTTCCTTTAAATCACCCCATACAAGTGCAGTATATTTTCTTTCTGTTGTGTGATCAAAGAATTGTTTTGCTAAAAAGGTTTGTGCATATTCGTTTTTAGCAACTAAAAGCAACCCCGTAGTGTCTTTATCTATACGATGAACAAGCAAAGGCTTTACTTCACTTGATTCATTCTGTTGAAAATGATATGTTAATGCATTAAGAAGTGTAGAAGTGTAATTTCCGTAACCTGGATGCACTACCATTGAAGCCGGTTTATTAACTACTATCACATCTTCGTCCTCATAAACAATATCAATTGGAATATTTTGAGGTATGATTTCTATTTCTCGTGGTTCGGTTGTAAGGAATACTTGAATTAAATCTCCCGGTTTTACCCTATAATTAACCTTTACAGTTTTGTCATTCACCTTTACACAATCGGCTTTTATCGCTAATTGTATTTTATTTCGTGAAGCACCTTCTATTCTATCTACAAGATATTTGTCAATTCTTAAAAGACTTTGTCCTTTATCTACTACAACTCTATAATTCTCGTATAATTCTTGTTCTTCTTGTATATTTTGTTCTTCTTGCATTACTTTGTTTTTACAATTTTTCTTGTTTCAACAATTCCTTCTTCGTTTTCTACTCTTAGAATATAAACTCCTTGTTTTAAATATGAAATATCTATTTGATTTTCAAAAGTAGAAATCAATAATCGTCCACTTATATCCAATATTTGTTTTTCTGCATTTGAAATGCCTTGAAAAAATATTTTTGACGAGGTAGGATTTGGATAGAAATTAAAGTCTAAGACTTTGTTTTGCTCATCTAATCCTACTAAGGCTTTATATCCAAAATATGGACGCATCATTACAGAGCCAGAAAGAAAGGATTGTTCCCAATTTACCCCTGTTTTTGAATATGTATATTGAGATGAATTTGTATTTCTATCAAATCCTATATTCAAATAATCATTACCTTTCGTTTGCAAACTGAGAGAAAAATCCCCTTGTTCCAAAAATATAGCTTCTTCTAATTCAAATCTTACGAATTTATTTAGACTATCACTTATTGGTGTTAGCTTTTCTGATTTATATATTAACTCTACTGGTATTTTATTTATGGATTTCCAAACACAAATATAAAATGATTTAAGATTTGCTTCGTTTAGGGAGGAATTAAAATAAATATCTACTGCGGTAAGTGTATCTGCTTGATTTAGATGATAAGATACTGCTAAATGAGAGCCTGAAATAGGTTCTACTCCTATGCCATTTTCTGCACTACCATCATCGTATGCAAAATAATTTTCAAATTTTTGTACAAATTCTATTGTATCGTTAGCTGAAAGTACGTCTTGACCAACTCCTTCTTTTATCGTATGAGTAATAACAAAAGATTGCCAAGAAGATAGTAAATTAAAATCATAATTAACCAAAGGACGAGCATGAGATACTGCACTTTGATAAGAATTATTCATTATATAGGGATTTATATTTTCAAATCCTCCGTCATAAGTGTGAAGAAGATTTCCCGCTTGATCTTTTATATAGTATTTATATATTGAGCTTAACGGTTCTGAATACAGATTTACTATTTTTATTTGTAAGCTATCTGCCATTTCATCTACAATATATTGATTTGCAGGCATAGATTGATAATGTTTTAACATAGATGGAGCTCTATCTACAAAGGCTAATTCTCTTCGGGTTGTATCTTCTATCCTCCTATCTTTATCAATATATACATAATCTATATTCCATTGGTCGCAATTTCCAATATATGCTGTCTGAGGATTATTGTTTAATGAGGCTATATTACGAAAACGAAAACGAAAATCTTTTATAAAATATTTATCCTCTACTATTGGTATCATTACATATTTATAATATGCGTTTTCTTGTGCAAATAAGGTGTCTAATGGAAGACCTCCCATTGCCCATACTCGTTGCCAACCCTCTTGAGTATAAAATTCTAATATTAAAGAATCAGAAGAAGATGGTGAAGAGGCTATTGTTTCCCATGGTTGTCCACTTCCTCCCCCTGGTTGAACATAAAAACTAAAATATATCGAATCTCCTTTTGATAATTTTTGTCTTGTAGATGATATTATAGAATCTAACCTAATTGGTTGCGACAAAAGTGTGTCTGCTTCAAAGTTTGAGGAATTTGCATAAGGATAAAGTTTCCCATAGGCATCAATAGCATCTAAGGTAACAACGCCTATTGTTGGTGGATTAAATTGATAGTTATTATTTACCATTGCATTCACAGATTGCCACTTTGATTGATTTGGCAATCCATTATAATTAGAAAAATCATCTATGAACGGCAATTGATTATAGTTTACTATATCACTTTTTTTTGTTTCTATTTTAGTTGCATGCGAAGACGGAACCAAAATGAATTGTGCTTTTATTTGAAACGTTGTTTGCAATAGCAAAATTAATATTAAGGCAATTCGTTTCATACGTAATGTTGTTTGAACTATTCTATTACTTCTTCCCATTCTTCAAATTGACTTTGTTCTAAAATCAATTGTTCTTCAAAGTCTCTTTTTAATTTTTTATAATTATTCTTTGTGTCATTAACAAAATACAAAGAAACGGTTGTTCCTAATGTTAGACCCTGAAATGTAGGTTGATAACTTACAACTCTTGAATGATATTTTTCTTTTTTGCCTTCAAATTCTTTCTTGCCTACATTTAAGCCAGCGGCCCACAACATCTTCTCTGCTTCTTCTTCTGTTTTACCTAAAATATCTGGCATATTGGTTGTAGTTTCTGATTCTGTCATTTCCACAACAAGATCCATAATTTCTCCTCTTGTAACTTTGGTGTATTTTTTTATTGGTTTTCCATTTTGTTTTTGGGCAACAACAATGTTTGGAATATCTCCTTGTACAAAATTAATATTACCTATTCTAAGTCCAATATCTGTTAATGTTTGAACTGCTAATTTCAAACTCATATCTATACATGAAGGCATCTCAACCTCATCTCCTGAAAAAGATGCAATAGTCAAATATATTTTTCTTCCTTTTTTAGCCTTAGAACTTGCTATAGGCTCTTGACTTAAAATTGTTCCTGAAGGAGTATCTTCTTGAAAAATAGAATCAATAATTACTACATTAAATGGTTCCATTTCTTCCATTTTTTCTATCTCTTGTATTAATTTACCACTTATATCTGGAACAATGTATTCTTTCCCATGGCGAGTGTAAATTTTTAATGATAAAAAAACTAACAATAATAAAACGAAAAAACTACCTAATATTAATCCTAAGTGGATAAAAAAGGTTTTACTTTTAAAAAAATCTTTAAATGCCATAGCTTATTTTTTAATCCTCATCACTATTTCCTAAAAATATCATTACATAATGTAATAGAGTAGCCAAAGATGATAAAGCTGCTATTACGTATGTATAGGCTGCTAATTTTAAAGCATGTTTTGCTTTTGGTAATTGTTCATAAGTAACAACATTTTCTAACCAATTTATAGCACGACTTGACGCATTTATTTCAACTGGCAATGTAACAAAGCTAAATAAAGTTGTAGTTGCAAATAAAATTATGCCTATTAGAAGTAAATTTGGAAAGACATTTATTAATAATACACCAGCTAAAAGTATCCAAGTTATCCATCTTGAAGAGAAATTAACGATTGGAACCAATTTTGTACGAAGAGTTAACCACGAATATGCTTCTGCGTGTTGTATTGCATGACCTGTCTCATGTGCGGCAACAGCTGCAGCAGAAATATTATTGCCATAATACACCTCCTTCGATAAATTAATTATTTTTCGAGTAGGATCATAGTGATCTGTCAAAAATCCTTCTGTACATTGCACACTTACATCTAATACATCATGATTTTTCAACATTATTTCTGCAATATCTTTCCCCGTTAAGTTACCTTGTAGTTGTATCTTAGAATATTGCTTAAACTTTGAATTTAATCTGTATGAAACAATCATACTTAAAAGCATCAATGCTACAAATACTACTATATACATATCGTTTTATTTTATTTTAAAAAGCAAAAATAATAATTTTTGTTTGATTTATCGTTTAATTAAACGAATAAAGAAAAGGTTTTTGTATTTTTGCGCTAATATTTTAAACTAATTCAATACTTTTTTATGATAAAATCAATGACTGGCTTTGGAAAAGCCTCAGTAGAAATAGAAAACCAAATTTTAAAAGTAGAAATAAAATCGCTAAACAGCAAACAATTTGACGCAAGTGTAAAAATTCCTTCAAAATGGAGAGAATTAGAGTTAGATATTAGGAATATACTCCTTGAATCTGTAATAAAAGGCAAAGTAGATTGCTGTATAACAATTGAAAACAACAAAGAATTACCAATAAACAAAATAAACGAAGACTTAGTCAAACAAACATATCAACAATTGCATCAATTAGCAAATGAAGTAGGTGCAAACACAGATAGATTGTTTGAATATATTTTATCACTCCCAGAAATTAGAAATAGCGAAACAGAAAGCGAACTATCAGAAGAAGAAAAAACAAAATTTCTTTCTATGATAAAGGAAGCACTTATTGGGTTTAATGATTACCGAATAACAGAAGGGGCAATATTAGAGAAAGACTTTATAGAAAGAATCAATATTATAGCAACGCTTCTCAAAGAAGTAGAAATTTATGAAGAAGAACGCTGTAACAAAATCAAAGCCAAACTCACCTCAAAGTTAAAAGAACTATCAATAGAAGAAATAAACGAAAATCGTTTAGAACAAGAAATGATTTATTACCTTGAAAAACTTGACATAACCGAAGAAAAAGTCAGACTGTCTCAACACCTTGAATACTTCAAACAATGTATGGACAAAGAAATCAATCAAGGGAAAAAATTAGGGTTCATATCTCAGGAAATTGGACGTGAAATAAATACCCTTGGTTCTAAGGCTAACAATGCTGACATACAGACAATAGTTGTCAAAATGAAAGACGAATTAGAAAAAATAAAAGAACAATTAGCTAATATATTATAATGAAACAAATTTTCTTTATAATAATTTTATTATTGACATTTACAACCCTTTATTCTCAAACTCCAATTGAGTTGGAGCAAGCGAAAATGCTAAAAAACAAAGGAGAAGTAAATGCAGCAATAGATATGTATAAAGAATTCATCAAACAAAATAAAAATAACATAGACCTTTATCTTTTTGTCAGCGATTGTCTTTTAGAAATTGGAGAAGACAAAGAAGCTGAATCGTATTTAAAAAAAGCATTCAAACAATTCCCCGAAGATTATAGAGTAAAAGTCGCTTTATACCTACTATATGAACAAACAAATCAAAAAAATAAGAAAGACAAACTATTCAAGAACATACTTTCTTCATTAAAAGCAAATAATTCCGATATACAATCGTTGGGCAATGAATTCATTTCAAAAAGACATTGGGCAGAAGCCAAATCAGTATTTTTGAAAGGAAGGGAGCTTATCTTTGATAACACAGCTTATACTTGGCAATTGAGCAATATTTTCTTACAAGAAGGAGACTACCAAAACATTGCAAAAGAATATTTAACACAATTAGAACTCAACCCTAAAGCTATAAGACAAATAGAAGTAAATATCTTAGGCATTATCACAAACAATCAAGATGTATCACCAATTATAGAACAAGAATGGGAGTCTTATTGGAAGAAAAACAAAAATAATCCATATTTTGCTCAATTTGGAGTATGGTTATACAATCAAACAAAACAATACGATAAATCATTCGAATTAATAAAACAAATAGACAATAAATTTGAAGAAGGAAGTGGAGCAACAATGCTTAGTTTTGGAGAAGATATGCTTAATTCTAACAATCTTGATTATGCGTTAAAAGCCGTAAACTATATGTTAAAAAAAGGCAAAGAAAGTGCTTTTTACCAAAAATGTAGAGCCTTATCTCTTTCTCTTTCTTACAAACAATTTATTGAAAAGCCAATAAAATCAGAAAGTGATTTCAATAGATTAGAAGCTGATTTCATGGCTTTCTTTAAAGAATTTTCTTTTTCAAAAGAAACTTTTGAAATAATCTTACAAATGGGAAATTTCTTTGCTTTTCACATAAACAAACCACAAGAAGCAGTTGATATGTTAGAAGAAGCTATAAACAAAGGATTTTCTACGAATCAAAAAGGAGAAATAAAGTTGCTACTTGCAAAAATCTACGATAGATATGGCGATATGTGGCAAGCAAGTCTTTATTGCTCACAAGTAGAACAAGATTGTAAAAATAGTTATTTAGCAGATGAAGCAAAACTTTTGAAAGCCTTATTTTCTTACTACAACAATGAAATACCTTGGGCCTTATCACAATTTAAAGCTCTACGCTCTTCAACAACAAAACTTATTGCAAATGATGCGATGAGTTATAGCATACTCATAGACGAGAATATTGATCAAGACAGTACTTATAACGGACTTAGACTATTCGCAAATGCAGAAAAAGAAATAGAATACAACAACTTATCACTTGCAAAACAATACTTAGACTCTATAAATAGTTCATATCTATATCACCCTTTATTTGATGAAGTTTTAATTTTACGAGCAGAAATAAGTATTCTTGAAAAAGAATTTGAACAAGCAAAAGAATATTTAAAAGAATCCTTAAAAAAATATCCTTATGAGCTAACAGCCGATGACGCTTTATACATTCTTAGTGATATATACCTAAACCAAACAAAAGAAATCTCATTAGCGAAAGAAACATTAGAAAAAATAATTATTGATTACCCAAATAGCATTTATGTAATAGAAGCAAGAAAACTTCTAAGCGAATTATAATTAAGAAAACATGAAATTACTAATACTAACACAATATTTTCCACCAGAAATTGGTGCACCACAAAACAGATTGTATGAGCTTGCTCTACGTTTACAAAAAAACGGAATAGATGTAAGCGTATTAACCGCAATGCCTAACTATCCACAAATGAAAATTCACGAAAACTACAAAGGCAAATGCTACTGTAAGGAAACACTTAACGAACTAAAAATTCATAGAGCATGGATTTACGTTTCTCAATCCAAGTCTATAATCTCTCGATTACTAAATTATTTTTCATTTGTAATAACAGCGTTTTTCATAGGAGCGTTTAAATTAAAAAAACAAGACGTTTTAATGGTAGAAAGTCCTCCTTTATTTCTTGGAATAACAGCTTACCTACTTGCAAAACTTAAAGGAGCAAAATTACTATTTAACGTATCAGACCTATGGCCAGAAAGTGCAGAGAAATTAGGCATAATAACCAATAAAACCCTTCTTTCAATGGCAACAAAGTTAGAAGAATTTTGTTATCGTAAAGCAGCCTTAATCAGCGGACAGACACAAGGAATAGTAAACAATATCTCAGAAAGATTTCCTAATAAAAAAGTATACTGGTTAAAGAATGGCGTAGACATAAACTTTTACGATGTAAACAAAAACATAGAAAAGAATGTTTGGAGAGAAGAAAACAATTATTCAACAGAAGACTTCATACTTTTTTACGGAGGAATAATTGGACATGCACAAGGTTTAGAAGTAATATTAAATGCAGCTAAAAAA